>CAYOFG010000055.1:0-8753 GCA_964403285.1 uncultured Clostridia bacterium
TATCCCTCCCTTTCGGGAGGACTCCAAATATTATAGCATATTATTGCTGGGGTTGTGTGGCTTTGCACATATTTTCCAGATATTTCCAGTAGTCGTCTACTTCCTTTTGTATCCTTTCCAGAAATTCCTTATTCTCTTCTTTCAATAGATGACTAAATCTTCCCTGGCTCTTTATCCATTCAATGATTGGCTTTTTCTCTTTGGGACGAATGGTTATTCTCCAGACTCCGTTCTCTACTTCAAAGAGAGGCCAGAATCCTGTGTCTACTGCTAATTTGGAAATCTCTACTGTCTTTTCCATTGGATAGCGCCATCCCCGATGGCAGGGAACAAGTATATTAATGAATGCCGGTCCATCAGCTTTGAAGGCTTTCTCTGCCTTGTTGACTAGGTCTTTCCAGTGGGAGATTGACGCCTGGGCTACATAGGGAATGTGGTGAGCTGCCACTATTGAAGTCAGGTCTTTCCGAAACTGCTCCTTGCCCGGTTTTACTTTGCCTGCTGGAGCGGTGGTTGTGGAAGCACCGCAAGGCGTGGCACCAGACCGCTGTATGCCGGTATTGTGGACAACAATACCATTGGCAATAAAGTTATGTTCGTCTTCTACCCTTAAATCCAGGGTCGGTTCTTTTCCCACCAATTTTATCTCTTTTACTTTTTCCATTACAAAATACTCGTTGTCAATTAAAGAGTTTTCATATTCTTCTTTGGGTACAGTAAGGACTGCCGTACCGCCGTCTAGCAAAACTGTTCTACCCTCGGAGCTACCCCATAAGGGAAACCTTACCTCACTTTTTCTAACTTTGTTGTAATTGAACTTTTTTGATTTGTCCGGTACTAATTGTTTGGAAACAACGATTTCATCTCCAGAGGAAATATCTTTTAGCTCCTTCCAGACTAACTCATTGACTCTGCCTCGTCCGTTTCTCTTGAGAACCAGAAAGGGATGATTGGAAGTCGCTTTAATAGAATGGTGCAAAGTAGAAAGTTCATATATATCATGTACGCCATTGTTGAAGATGCCACTGCAGCTTTTTAAAACCAACTCATGCGTCTTCATATCAAAGGCATACACCGGGTCGCCTACTTTTATTTCGGCAATTCTTTTGATACCATCTTTGGTGGCTATTAATGTAGAAAGACTGAGACAGTTCATATAGGCTTCGTTGTCGTAACAGACGTAGACCATTTTGTGGCCTCTCTCCAGGGCTCCGGAGAGCGACTGTATTCCAATGTCATAAGTGCCACCATCGCCGCCAAAAGCGACAAACTTTATCTCTTTCTTTATCTTTCCTTTCTTCTTGAGAGCCCGATAGGCGGTTTCTGCGCCACTTATTGTGGCTGCCACGTTCTCAAAAGCATTGTGTATGAATGGCGAGTTCCAGGCTGTGTATGGATATATTGTGGTGGCTACTTCGAGACAACCTGTGGCGCATCCCACAACGACCGGGTCTTCTGTTCCCAGAAGGACCTGCCGGATACCTATGGAAGCCCCGCAGCCAGCGCAGAGGCGGTGGCCGCCGGTTAGGACTTTGGGTCTTTTTGATAGTTCTTTGATGGTTGCCATTTATGTGCCTCCAATTATTCTATATTAACGCAGAGCTTCGCTCTGCTGCTACATTTCCTCTATTTAGGCGGCCACAGAGTGCCGCCACTACATTGAGGCAGAGCTTCCGCTCTGCAGCTACATTTCCCCTCATTGGGCGACCACGGAGTGTCGCCCCTACAAAGACTATTCTCGGACGCCGAGGTAGTTTACAAGGGTTTCTACTTTTTTCTTTTTAATAATCTCTTTTAGGTCTGTATAGACTTTTTCTATATCTTCAACGTTGATGTCTCTTCCTCCGAGACCGTAAATATAATTTACAATAAAAGGCTTGTCTTTTTTCTCATAGAAGGCTGACCTTATCTCATTGAACACTGGTCCGCCGCTATTGCTGAACGTGTCGCTTCTATCAAGTATGGCTACTGCATTTGCCTTGGAAAGTGCATTTACTACCTCTCTCGCCGGGAAAGGTCGCAGGAATCTTAACTTGACCATACCTGCTTTTACACCTTTTGCCCGCAGACGGTCCACTGTTGTCTTTGCTGTCCCGCAAGTGGAACTCAGAGCGAGAACTGCCAGGTCCGCGCCATCCATTTTATACTCTTCTAAATAGTTGTACTTCTTTCCTACGATCTTCTCAAACTTGTTTACAATACCGGGGATGACTGAATATGCTTTTATCATTGCCTCTGCTTCCTGCCTTTTGTGCTCAAAATAGTAGTCCTGTAAATCGAGCGGGCCGTAAGTGACAGCATTATCAACATCCAGAAGAGAGTATCTGGTTCTTTTCTCGCCTATCCAGTCTTTTACTACTTTGTCCTCGAGAAGCTCAATCCGTTCCACGGCGTGGCTGGTTATGAATCCATCAAGGCATACCATAACCGGGAGAAGTATATTCTCATCTTCGGCAATCCTTACTGCCAGGAGAGTAGACTCGTACGCTTCCTGTCCGCTCTCGCAATAAATCTGTATCCAGCCAGAATCTCTTGCTCCCATAGAATCTGAATGGTCACAATGGATATTTATGGGGGCTGAAAGCGCTCGATTGACCACAGGCATCACGATGGGAAGCCTCAGCGAAGAGGCGATATAGACTATCTCCCACATTAGCGCCAGACCCTGGGAACATGTGGCTGTCATCGTCCTTGCCCCTGATGCAGCTGCTCCCACGCAGGCGCTCATTGCGCTATGTTCCGATTCCACAGGAATCGTCTCTGTATCCACTAATCCATCAGCCACGAACTGGGAAAATGCCATTACAATCTCTGTCTGGGGAGTAATGGGATAGGCTGCTACAACATCCGGATTTATCTGGCGCATAGCGTGGGCAACTGCTTCGTTTCCTGTTAAAGCTAATTTATCTTTCATTATTTGTCCTCCACTGTGTAGTGATATTTTTTGTAGCAGCAAAGCGAGCTTTGCCTGACGCAGGCTCAAGCCTGCGGCTACCGATTTAGCAGAGCTGTCGCTCTGCAGCTACAACTTCAGGCGACCACGGAGTGTCGCCCCTACATTCAATACAATGACATTATTCTTTGACCATTTCGATGCACTTAACAGGGCATATCTCGGCGCAGATGCCGCAGCCCTTGCAATGGTCATAATCAAATCCGGTCATCTTCTCCTCGGATACGAGGATTGATGAATCGGGACAATATATCCAGCAGTTGAGACAATTGGTGCACTTCTCAACATCCCTCACAGGCTTGAAAGTCCTCCAGTCACCTGTCTTATATTCTTGAGCATTTCCTGCCTCAACGATTAATCCAGCAATCGGTATCTCCTTCCAGCCTTTCTCTTTCATAAGTCCTCCTATAAGAATCAGCCAGATTCCGCTTCCTTATAAGCTCTCTCAATGGCTTCTATATTTTCCTTAACTGCTTTTTCTCCAATCTTTTTCAGGAACTTCTTCTTTAGATTCTCTTCAAGATCTTTCACTTTTATGATTCCTGTTGCCTTTATCAATGCTCCCAGCATAGGGGTATTGGGCATAGGCTTGCCCAGAGTGTCCAAAGAAATCTGAGTGGCATTTACAGTAAACACTTTTCCTTTGTTGAACTTGGTCTTCTGGCGAATTTTTTCCGGTTTCTCTTCTGTATTCACAATAAGGATACCTTTATCTCCCAGGCCCTCGGCAACATCTACTGTATCCATAATTGTGGGGTCTATTACTACCACAACACCCGGACTTGTTACTCCGCAGTGGAGATTTATTGGCTCATCGCTGATGCGAGTGTAAGCCTTCATCGGCGCTCCTGACCTTTCGGGACCATATTCAGGAAATGCCTGAATGTACATCCCCCCACCCAAAGCTGTCTCTGCCAGAAGCTGGGCTGCTGTTTTAGCTCCCTGACCTCCGCGGCCATGGAATCTTACTTCTATCAATTTTGCCATTTCTTTTTCTCCTTGTAAATTTTTGACAAAAGTCCAGCCAATTTTAGCAAAAAAATATCCTCTTTGTCAAAAAGATTTATTGAGAGTAACCCCCTCACCTTACTCTTCTCCCCAAAGGGGAGAGGGATTCTTAACTATGTTTCCCGATTAATCGTCCGAGATTGAAAGCTTCTTTCAGTTTCCCTCTCTTCTTCTTTATGGCGCCCTTCTCTGCCACGCCGGGCGCGAGTATTTTCCCCTTTAGCTTCATTCCCAGGTATCTTGCGCTCATTGTTAGCATCTTCAAGAGAGGAGTTGCTTCACTGGGGTCTTCACCTGCAAAAACTGTGGTTAAAACCACCTCTTTCCCTTTTACCTTATCCTCATTTTTCGGGCAGCAGAAGTAGACCAGCCTGTCTATGAGGGCTTTCATTGGAACAGTCGGTCCAAACCAGTACATAGGCGTGGCCAAAATTATGCAATCACTATCCATAAGTTTCTTATAGATTCTCTTCATCCCATCATTTATCCAGCAAACTTCGGTCTCCCAGCAGGTATGGCATCCATCGCACTCCTTAATCCTCAAGTTGCTGAGAGAGATTAACTCTGTTTTTGCACCGGCTTTCTTTGCTCCTCTAAGAATTTCAGAAACCAAGATATGAGTATTACCTCCCTTACGGGGACTTCCCGCAATGCCAAGAATTTTTTTCATTTTGGACCTCCTTTTTTCACTCCACAGTTTGTGTATTTATTGTAGCCGCAGAGCGCCATCTCTGCAAAAAGGAAGCAAAGCTTGCGCTTTGCTGCTACAGCCAGGGACAAACCTTGCGCTTTGCTGCTACAATGGGGTCAAGTATATTGTCTTTTCCTATCGGATATGCTATATTGAAGACAGTATGAAGAAATCGTTTAGTGAGAGGAGCAGAAATACGATGAAAAAGAAGACCGTTGTCCTTGTCGCCCACGACGCTAAAAAGAAGGATATGGTTGATTGGGCAAAGTTCAACAAAGGAACGTTGGAGAAATTCGAAATCTATGCTACCAAGGCAACAGGGGAACGAGTTATAAAGGAAGTGGGATTAAATATCCACCTTCTTCTAAGCGGTGCCTGGGGAGGAGATTCCCAGGTGGGAACTATGATAGCAGAAGAAAAGGCAGACCTTATTATCTTCTTCTGGGACCCATTATCCACCCAGCCGCACGATGTTGATGTGAAGACTGTTCTCAGACTCGCCGTGCTTCACGATATACCGATTGCTTGTAATCACTCCACGGCTGACTTCTTGATATCTTCTCCGCTACTAAAAGAAGAAAAGTCGTAATTTCAGAGCTCTCGCCTGCCTTCCAGGGCTTTAGCCAGGGTTACTTCATCGGCATACTCCAAATCTCCACCCATTGGCATTCCCTGCGCCAGGCGGGTCACCTTCACTCCCAGAGGCTTGATAAGTTGCGAGAGATAAGTAGCGGTTGTTTCACCTTCCGCATTTGGATTTGTGGCAATTATCACTTCTCTGATTTTTCCCTGTTCAATTCTCCTGACCAGTTCTCTTATTTTTAAATCGTCAGGGCCAACTCCATCGAGGGGAGAAAGCGCACCCATAAGCACATGGTACGTTCCCTTATACTCTCCCATCTTTTCAAAAACAAAGATGTCCTGCGGCTGTTCTACCACGCAGATGGTACTTCCATCTCTGGTAGAATCATCACATATAGAACAAGGGTCATTATCAGTGATATTGCCACAAACAGAGCAGCTTTTCATATTCTCCTTTGCCCCAAGAATAGCCTGAGCTAACTCGTTAGCCTCTACCCGGGAACTCTTTAATATATAGAATGCTAACCTCTGGGCGGTTTTCGGCCCGATGCCTGGCAAACGGTTTAAAGCTGAGATTAGTCTCTCTAAAGATTTGGAATGGATAGGCATTTAGATTCACCGAAATTATTTTTCTTCGGGCTCCTCGTTAACAATTTCTCCTTCGAACATTTCGAGCACCTTTTCCACGATTGGTTCAACTTCTTTCTTTTCCTCAGAATTGAAAGCCGGCTCGTGAGGCGGAGCTTTCAGTTCCTGCTCCGGCTCAGGCTCTCCCAAAGACTCTTCAGAGGCTGCTTCCGTCTCTTCCTCTGTTTTCTCTGGGGCACGGGAGGCACTGTTATTCTCGCCAGTTATGCACTTTATCTTGATTTCTTTCCCCAGTATTTCTTTCAAAGCTTCCTCAACAATATTCGACTTTTTCGCCACCCTATCCTTGTGGAAGCTGTAATTTTTAGGGAAAATCAGATAAAGGAGATTATTCTCCAGACGGTGGGGCGTACTTTCGGCAAGACATGCGTGGAGAGGAGTATCCTGTTTTTTGACAGATTCCAGAACTTCCTCCCAGCGCTCTGTAATTTCCTGAATCCGGGAAACCTCTTCAGCATACGGTTCCTCCTTCTCCTTAATTTTTGAAGGAGTTTTCTCCACTTGGGGGACATATTTTTTCTCAGGAGGTTTCCCTTCTTTCTCTTCAAGGGTCAGCGACTTTTCCAGTTTCCCGATTTTCTCAATAATCTCTCCAATGGGAATATATGGTTGACATAGACGGAACATATCTACTTCTATCACCAGCCGCGGCTGTTCGCTCCACTTCATAGATTCGTAGGTCTTGCTGATAAGGTCAATAATCCTCACCAGGTTTTCTTCCGTAAACTGTTCTCCTTTTTTGAGAAGGATTTCCCGATGTTTATCGGGAAGTGCCAAAATTTTCGTATCCTCTCCTGCCACTTTCATAAGCAACATATTTCTGAAGTGTTGCCTCAGGTCTTTGATAAACTGGTGGAGATTATAACCGGATTCGGTTATCTCATCTATGAGGGAAAGAATCTCCCTGGCTTTGTGCTCGGCGATAAGGTCGGAAAATTCTACCAGGCGTTCAAATGGCAGAACGCCCAGAATGAAATTTGTCTCCTCCAAGCCTATCTTCTTCCCGCCAGCGTAAGAGATAACCTGGTCGAGCAGGCTCTGGGCATCCCTCAGACTCCCCTCTCCCCTGTAAGCAATTAGATTGAGAGCCTCTTCTTCTATTTTCAGTTTTTCCTTCTCTGCAATATAGTTTAGCCTGTCGAAGATTTTCTTCTGAGGAATCAATTTAAAGGAAAACCTCTGGCAGCGGGAAAGAATTGTGGGTGGAATCCTCTCCGGCTGAGTGGTAGCCAGCATAAAGACGATATGGCGAGGAGGTTCCTCCAGAGTCTTCAGAAGAGCATTGAAAGCGTCGTGAGTAATCTGATGTGCTTCATCAATAATATAGATTTTGTAACGGGAAGAGACGGGAGCAAACTTTACGTTCTCCCTTAAAGCCCTTATCTCATCAATTCCTCTGTTGGATGCCCCATCAATTTCCAGAACATCCATAGAACTGCCCCGGGCAATTTCCACGCAGGATGTGCACTTGTTGCAGGGCTGGGATGTGGGACCTTCTTTACAATTCAATGCTTTAGCTAAGATGCGCGCAGTGGTCGTCTTGCCTATGCCTCGGGGACCTGAAAAGAGGTAGGCATGGGCAACTTTACCCGTGGCAATGGCATTCTTTAGAGTCTCACAGACGTGCTCCTGCCCCACAATTTCATCGAACGTTTGTGGTCTATATTTTAGTGCTAATACGAGATAAGACATCATAACCTTCTATGTGGTAATCGATTTGTTTTGTCTCATATTTTTTGTGATAGAGTACTTTTTCTCTTTTAGGAATAAGAAGACTAAATAGAACCCAGAAGGCAAGAGGACAAACTACAACCCCTACCGCCTTAAAAGTAGTAAGAAGTTGAAATTTCTTGAATCCTTCTACCCGGACAACAAAAGTCACATAAAGCCAGAATAGAACATAAATTATCATCCAGAATAACAAACTGGACTTAAACTGTTGAGCAAAATATAGAATGACTTCAGGCGACCTGGTGGCGCCAGCAGTGAGAAACGCTGATAATAGGTCGCCTCCGACGAAAATAAGTAAAAGAAGGTATAAACCAATAGTCCAGACAGCGGTGGCTACAGCTGTATAAGTAACAACGCGAAAAGTTTGTTCGTAATCTCTTTTACCACCAAATAATTTCACAAAGAAATGGTAAATACCCGCATTAATAAAAAGACCCAATATGCCCAACAAGCCGACCAAAGAGAAAATAAAGAATAAAATCGCTACGCCTATTGCGGCAACAGGTGAACCTATCGGCTTGTTTAGAGAAAATATTAATGTAGGCATGCAAATTGCCGCAAGCAGCAAACCTAATGCTACTATATAAAATTTTATCGGTGCGCCAAAACCACCTTCCTGAGGTAATTCTGCAAAAAATTTCCTGGGATATATAACTATTTCCCAGCATTTACGGAAAAAACCCTTTTCAGGAGCGATTATCCCATATTGGTCCCGGATGACCTTTTGCCTATATCTTATCCCTTCCGGTATCACTCCTGAATAGCATTGACTGCACACTAATTCCCCGTCTTTATCCCGAAGGCAGTCAAAACAGAAATCTCGTTGACAGACTGCGCAGAATCCCTGCGCTGGGCGATCTGGATGGTTAACACATACATCTTTTTGCAAAGAGGGACCTTTTTCTTCTTCGGGTTCAGAAAATTCGGGAGATTCTGCATTTTTCCTGAACGGTTCATAACACATCCCGCAGTATAATGCATCGTCCTTGTTCTCATAACCACATTTCGGACATTTAATCACTCTGACCCCTTTTTTGTTTTAAAATATTATACTTCAAACCCCTCGGTTTATTCAAGAATATTCTCTTATGATAGTTTCTCGGGATGGTGCTTTACTACTTTACCCTGAACCATGTAGAT
>CAYOFG010000056.1:0-8515 GCA_964403285.1 uncultured Clostridia bacterium
TCTCTGGCAACATCGCCAATGGAACCCCATTTCGTGCCTGCGTTAGTAACAATTGCCCCACCGACACTTCCTGGAATCCCACAAGCGAATTCTAAACCAGCCAAGCCTCTCTCAGCCAATTTTTCAATCAGCTTATTCAATTTCACTCCCGCCCCAGTTGTTACCTGATTACCTTCTGCGAAAAACTTTTCAAACTCACCTTTCAATTGAATTACCAAGCCACTAAATCCCTTATCAGGAAAGAGTACATTGGTACCTTCTCCTAAAATAAAGAACTCCAGGTTCTCTTTTTTAGAAAATTCAACCACATTGGTCAGCTCTTCAATGTTTCTCAATTCCAGAAAATAACTCGTCGGGCCACCTATCCTGAGAGAAGTGTGCCGGGAAAGTGGCTCATCAACCCTCACTTTATTTCCCGCCAGTTCCTGCAATTTATCTAATATATCCATTATTTTACTCTCTCCCTCTCCCCTTGAGGAGAGGGTTGGCGTGAGGGGGGACTTAGCCATCACCTCTCACCATTTCTCTTCCCGGATAGGTAAAGAGACAGTAAACCTCGTTCCTTTCCCTACCCTGGAATCCCCCCGATTTCATCGGGGGGTCGTTCCTTCCTCTCGGGAGGATTCCAGTTATAAATCCAAGGTCTATATTTTTTTCAGAATTTCTTCGCCGATTTTGTACACGTCTCCGGCTCCTAACGTGACGAGTACATCCCGGGGACGCAGGCTTTTTATAACCTGCTTGATTATAGCATTTCGGTCTGAACTTAACGTAACCGTCTCTCTTTTGTCAGAGGGGAAGGATTCCAGGATCAATGATGAAGAGATTCCGGGAATGGGTTTCTCTCCCGCAGAATATATATCTGTGAGCCAAACCCGGCTGACACTATCAAAAGAGAGCCCAAATTTTTTTGCCAGATCTCTCGTACGCGTATACCGATGCGGCTGGAAAACAACCAATAGCCGCCTTTCCGGCCAGATCGATTTGATTGTTTCCAGGGTTACTCTAATTTCTGTGGGATGGTGTCCGTAGTCATCTATGAACACTATGTCCTTTTTTCTGGCCTTAACCTCCAATCTTCGGCTAACGCCAGTAAAGTCGAGAAAAGCCTTTTTAATCTTTTCCAATTCTATTCCCAGTTCAATACCTACTGCAGCTGCGCCCAGAGAGTTGACGACGTTATGAACGCCAGGCAGGTGTATCCTGAGCCTCCCCAGATTTTTCCCCGTAAAACAGAGATCAAATTCGGTATCCATCTCTTTATGTACTATATTTTCTGCGTAAAAATCATAATTTTTTCCTATCCCATAAGTATAATATTTTCTCGTTATTTGAGGAATAATCGACTTGATATTTTCATCTTCACCACAAAGGATAATAGACCCATAAAAAGGAACTTTATTTACAAACTGCGTGAAGGCACTTTTAATATTATCCAGGGTTTTATAGTGGTCAAGATGGTCATCGTCGATATTTGTAACCAGCGCAATGGTGGGGGTAAGTTTTAGAAATGAGCCATCGCTCTCATCTGCTTCAGCTACTATGAATTCTCCTTTACCTAATTTAGCAGAAGAGCCTATATTTTTTAAACGTCCACCAATTACGACTGTAGGATCCAATCCACCTTCGGCAAGAATCATGGATACAAGTGAAGTGGTCACTGTTTTTCCATGAGTGCCGGCAATTGTCACCGCATACTTCAGCCTCATTAACTCGGCAAGCATTTCAGCTCGAGGAATAACGGGAATTTTAAGTTTCTTTGCCTGAACTACTTCCGGATTATCGGGAAGAACGGCGCTGGAAGTAACCACCACATGGGCATTCCCTATCTGTTCAGGCTTATGACCAATAAATATTTTACCCCCCAAGGATGCCAACCGTTGCGTTATCTCTGTCTGCTTGAGATCCGACCCACTAACCTTATAACCCAAATTTATCAGGACTTCAGCAATTCCACTCATCCCTGAACCGCCTATACCCACAAAATGTATGTATTGAATATTCTTTAACATTTCATTTTCCCAATAAGCTTTTACATTGCTTCAATTAAATTGGCCATCTTCGTCGCTGCATCATCAATAGAAAGTCTTCTCGTATTTTCCGCAATTCTTCTCAACTCTGCCTCGTCTTCAATCAAGCGGATAATGACATCGGCAAGTAACTCGCCTGTCAACTGGCTGTCCTCGATAAATAGACAACCTCCTCTCTTTGATAGAAGATTAGCATTCGCCTTCTGGTGGCCACCAGTTGCGTAAGGATAGGGGATAAGAATGCTGGGCAAGCCTTTTGCTATGATTTCAGCGATAGTACTTGCCCCAGAGCGGGAAATTACCAGATCGCAACAGCTGTAGGCATGTTCCATATGGAGAAGATAAGGAAGAATACGTGCCGAGTAATTTTTTTTCTCGTATTCTTTTTTTATTTCGGAAAATTGCTCAATGCCCACAATGTGTATAATCTGAATCTTCTTCTGCAAAGGATTCAGAAAATTTAATGCTTTTACCATTGCCAGATTTATACTACGGGCTCCTTGACTCCCTCCAAAAACGAGGATATTCTTCTTTCCTTCCACCAGATCCAATTTTCGCAAACCTTCGCTCCTCGGGCAATTTAATATAGACTGGCGAACCGGACTTCCCGTAAGAAATGTCTTCCCTGGCGGAAAATATTTTTCCGTCTCTTTAAAACTGACCATTATTCTGTCAACTATCCTGGCTAAAACTCTATTGGCCAATCCAGGAAGAACATTTGGCTCATGAATCACACAGGTTATCCTGGATATTCTCGCTGCCAGAATTAGTGAGAAGGCTAAGTATCCACCCATTCCCACAACTACATCGGGTCTCAAAGAACGAAAAATTTGCATAGACTGAAAGAATCCCTGAAAGAATTTTGCAAGAAAGGGGAAAACTTTCAATGAGAATTTTCTTACCAATCCTTCTCCTACAATATAAAAGAATGAGAATCCACTTTCTCGTGCTATCCTCTCGCCAATCCCTCCCTTTTTTCCCACCAAAATCACCTGATTATTCCGGCTTCTCAACTTTTCTCCCAGAGCGAGACCGGGATAAATATGCCCACCAGTACCTCCCAGAGTAATCAAAATTTGCATGACAATCCTCTGTCCTTAAGATCTGAGCAGGAATTTTTATTATGCCCTCCGTCTCGGGAGGACTCCAAAAATTGGAGTAGCACCGCTTGCGGTGCGTCAATCAACGCGAAACAAGTTTCGCTACTCCAAAAAGTAGCCTGTCCCCTTTTTCTACGTCTGTCGGGAAATATTGAGAAGTATGCCCACTGCCATAAGCGAGAAGAGCAGGGAAGAACCGCCATACGAGAGAAATGGCAAGGTAATCCCCTTAGTTGGCAGACAAGCAGTAACTATACTGATATTCAAGACAGCCTGGAAAGTAATTAGAAAAGTGATTCCCGCAGCCAGTAAATTTCCGAATTGATTGGGTGCTCTTGTAGCTATACGTAGTCCCCTCCAGGCAATAATAACAAATAGGAATATTATCAAGCTTGCGCCCAAAAATCCGAGTTCTTCTCCAATTATGGAAAAGATAAAGTCTGTATAAGGCTCGGGTAGAAAGAATAATTTCGCCCGGGAAGCTCCCAGTCCTTTCCCAAAAAAGCCTCCTGAGCCAAGGGCGAGGAGAGCCTGAACAATCTGGTAGCCTATTCTCTGGGCATCAGCCCATGGATTTATAAATGTTAGAATTCGTTCCCGGCGATATCCCACATGAAAAATTGCAAAATATAAAAGTGGTAGACTTCCCAGAACAAGTGAGAGAAGATGTGAAAGCCTAACTCCTCCCATAAACAGCATCGCCAGTACAACCAGTCCCAAGATAAACGCAGTTCCCAGATCTGGTTCGGCATAGATAAGTATCAAAAATACTGCTGTTACCATTAGAATTGGTAAAGGCCCTTTTTTGAAATCCCGGAGCTTGCTCCCTTTCCGGTCTAAAGCGTCCGCTACATAGAGAATCAAACAAAGTTTTGCCATCTCCGAAGGTTGAAAGCTTACCATTCCGAACCTAAGCCAGCGTTTGATTTCTCCAGAATCTATCAGCAAAACTAAAACCAGGAGGCCAAACGACAGAACCATAAGCGGGCGGGAAAATTTCTGTAACTTGTTATAATCAATCCTTGCCAAAACAAGCATCGAGAATGCACCCATCACTGTCCAGATAAGCTGCTTGATCAAAAAGAGATAACTGGTATCGAACTTTTCATGGGATACAATTGCACTGGCGCTGAAAACCATCACCACACCTATGAACATCAAAAAGAGAATAACGGAAAGTAGAAAGATATCGCCGCGATGATACTCTGGTGTATATACACCCCCCTTTCGTTTGTATTTCGGGTCTCCCCATTTTCTTTTTTGAGTTCTTAAATCTCTCTTACCCATCTTTTAAAATCTTTCCCTCTTTCTTCAAAGTCGGAATACATATCGAAACTGGAACAGGCCGGCGAAAGAAGAATGGAGCTACCTGGTTGGCTCAAACTATAGGACAACTCCACTCCTTCTCTCATTCCATCTACTCTGTAAATAGGAGCTCGACCGATTAACTCTCTTTCTATTCTGGAAGCAGCTTGACCCAGCAAAACAAGGGCAGTGACTTTTTTTCTAACCAGATTTGCCAGTGGACTATAAGGCGCGCCTTTATCACACCCGCCCATAATAAGTATGATGGGAGCAGGAAATGTCTCCAGCGCCCTCTTACAAGCGTCAACATTTGTTGCCTTGGAATCGTTAATAAATCTCCTCCCATCTATTTCCCGAACTACTTCTAAACGATGTTCTATTCCTGGAAAAGCTTCAATTGCCTTTCTGATTTTACTTCTCGATATACCAAATATATTTCCTATGGCAATGGCTACCAGAGCATTCTCTAAATTATGAGAACCGGGAATTTTTACGTGTTCAACCAGGAGTTCACCTTTACCAGAAAGAGCCTTTGCCTTCGAGTCTAGATTAGAAAATATTCTTTTTCCCTTAACAAAAACTCCTTTACGCAAGGCTCTTTTACTACTGAAGAAGATAACTTGAGACTTCGCTTTCTTTTCCAGAATTCTCCAGCTCCTATCGTCTCTATTTAGAATACAGAAATCTTCTTCTGTCTGTTTTTTAAAAATATTGGCTTTGGCCTGGATGTACTTAGCCATTGTTTTGTGCCTGTCTATGTGGTCAGGAGTTATGTTCAGAATCACTGCCACATAGGGATGGAAAGACTTAACATTCTCTAACTGGAAACTGCTAATTTCCAGGACCAAAACAGTCCTCTTCGTAATCTGACCCACCACACTGGATAGAGGAGTACCAATATTCCCTGCAAGTATTACTTTCCTTTTTTTGTCGTTCCTTAATACTTCCCTAATTAACTGGCAGGTTGTGGTTTTTCCATTAGTTCCTGTAACAGCTACCACGGGAGGAGAAGATAAAGTTTCCCAGCGAAGATCAGAAGAGGCAATGTTGAATGCTACCTCTACTTCACTTGCCACGGGGATTTCTAACTTCCCTGCCTTCTCCACCAGCGGATTTTCCTGTGGAACCCCAGGACTTATGACTAACAAGTCATATTCAGAAACCAAATTCTTTAGCCTTATTGAATCCTGGCGGCCGAGAAGAATCTCTATCCCTTTCTTAAGTTTTTTAATATTATTTATTAATTCCTTTTCACTCTTCTCATCGGTCACCGTGACTCTATCGCCCCGAGCGGTCAATAGATTAGCTACCGCCAAGCCACTCCGCGCCAAGCCAATAACTAATACTTTCCTCCCTTGATAGTTTTCTTTTATTCTCATCTGAGTTTTAGCCCACTTAAGGCTATTAAGGCCAAAATAATCCCCACAATCCAGAACCTGATTACTACTTTCGGCTCAGACCAACCAATCAATTCAAAATGGTGATGCAAAGGTGCCATCTTCAATACTCTCTTACCTCGCAGTTTAAAAGAAGCAACTTGCAGGATCACCGATAGCGCTTCCACTACAAAAATTCCTCCCACAATGACCAGGAGAAGTTCTTGTTTAATGAACAGGGCAATGATACCGATTGTCCCCCCTAAAAAGAGGGAGCCAGTATCACCCATAAACACTTGTGCTGGATAGCTGTTAAACCACAAAAATCCCAGCCCCGCCCCTGCCATTGAACCCAGAAATATGGAGAGTTCACCAGCACCAGGAACAGGAACAATGCGCAGATAACTGCTAAACTGGGCGTGTCCTGCCAGGTATGCCATTAAAGCATAAGTCGCTGCCGCAATAAGGATGGAACCCACTGCCAACCCATCCAAACCATCGGTCAAATTGACTGCGTTAGAGGAGCCAACTACAAGCAAGACGGCAAAAAGCACATAAAGCACCCCAAGATTAATAAAGAAATCCTTCAAGTAAGGTATATTAATCTGGGTTAGGTATCCGGAATTGGCGGGATAGTAGTAAAGGTAAATTACAACAACTAAAGCGAGAATTGACTGCCCGAAGAGTTTATACCTCGCCTTAAGCCCCCGACTGCGCTTCTTTATCAGTTTTAGATAGTCATCAAGAAAACCTAACAATCCTAACCAGAGAGTAGAGAAGAGAATAATTATGGTGAAGCGATTATCGAGGCGAGCCCAGAGAAAAGTGGAAACAACAAGGCTAATGAGAATAATTAATCCCCCCATTGTCGGTGTTCCTGCTTTCTTCACGTGTGTGGGGGGACCGTCTTCCCTTATCTGCTGACCGATATGGAATTGTTGCAATTTCTTTATTACCAAAGGTGCGATGCATAAACTTAAAAGTAGAGAAGTAAATATAGCGGCTCCAGCGCGAAAAGTTATGTACTTGAATACATTAAAGGGAAAGAAGTGAATATGTAGAGGATAAAAGATATGGTAAAACATTTACTCTCCGAATAGACACTGTGTTGTAGAGCTTCACTCTGCTTCTAATAATCTTGAAGGGATGAACAAACTATCTTTTAATTGTTGCGGATTTAGAAAGATATTTTATAACTTCCTCTAATCCCATCTTCCGAGACCCTTTAATTAGCACAGCATCCTTTGGCTTAAGTAATTCCTTCAGTTTCCTGGAGGCAACTTTCTTATCCTTAAAAGAAAATATGTTCTTCCCTTCCATTCCGCAATTCCTGGCAGCCTGAGCAATAAATCGGGCATCCTCTCCTATGGCAATCAGGCTATGGATTGGGCTAGTAGCCACTATTTTGCCAATTTCTTGATGAAATTTTCGACTCATCCTGCCCAATTCCAGCATATCACCCAGAACTACTATTTTGCGCCGGGAAGGGAAAGAGGAAACGAGTTCACTTAATACAGCTTTTACAGAAGTGGGATTGGCATTATAAGCATCGTTAACGATTGTTACCTCGCCATATTCCAACTTCTCCATCCGCAGTTTGGGAAATTTGAATTTCCCAAGCACATCAGCCATCAGGGAAAGAGACACACCAAACTCTTTGGCAACGCTTATGGCAGCCAGCGCGTTATAAATATTGTAACGTCCTAAACAGTATAAATCAAATTCTTTTCTGTCTCTCCCTACGTAGACGGTAAAAGAAAGTCTTTCTTTCTCTCCGGGTTTACTTATTACAATATTATTCGCCCGCACGTCAGCCTGGGGGTCTGTTCCAAAAGTAATTATTTTCTGTTTTATCTTATTAAACTGGCTTCTCAAATGGGTATCATCTATATTTAATGCAACTTTCCCTCGCCGAGGCAAGAGTTGAACAAGTTCCATTTTAGCAGAAAGCACGTTGGAAATGCAATGGAAAAATTGCAGGTGGGTGGCACCGATGTTAGTAATCACTCCCATTTGTGGTAGCGAAATTTCTGCCAATCTTTTAATCTCCCCGGCGTGGTTGGTTCCCATCTCCAGGACCAGAAACTCTGTCTCAGGAGAAATCTCAAAAAGCGTCAAGGGAAGACCAACTATGTTGTTGTAATTACCCAAAGTGGCTGTCACTCTATACTTCGATAAGAGAAGAGCCTGCAACATATCCTTCGTTGTCGTCTTACCATTGCTACCAGTTATGCCTACTACTACAGGATTGAATTTTCGCCGATAAAACTTCGCCAATTCTTGCAGGGCAGTCAAGGTATGGGCTACCTTTATAATGGCTATTTTATTAGTGATTTTTTTCTTCCTGGAAACAACCGTTGCCGTTGCACCCTTGTCTATAGCCTCCTGGAGAAAATCGTGTCCATCGAATCTTTCTCCTTTCAGGGCAAAGAAGATTTCTCCCTTCTTTATGGTGCGACTATCAATACACACACCTGAAACTTCTCCTCCCTGGCCTCCACAAATAAACTCTCCCTGTACCCCTTTTATTACTTCTTTTATAGTAAGCTTTTCCATACCATTCCTTTTTGAATTCCTCTTAACACCCTAAAATTTGAAAGATAGTTTGCGAAGATTTTAGGAATTTTAGCCAAAAAATGAGGACGGCATACTCCCCTAATGCGAGGGGATTTGGTGTAGCGAACATTAGAATTTTTAGCCAAAA
>CAYOFG010000057.1:0-8510 GCA_964403285.1 uncultured Clostridia bacterium
ATTGGCAAACCAGGCGGCTAAAGCAGGCGGGAAGATACGGTTCTCTCCAATTGCTTTACCTACGGAGAACATTTGCCAGTAGAAAAAACAGATAAATAAGCTCAAAGCAAATCCGCTTACTTTTCCGCTTTTTGAAGCCTGCAGGGCAAAGGGAATGCCCACGAGCATAATAATAAAACAGGAAAAAGGAAAGGATAATTTTGAGTGTAGCGCCACTTTTTCTTGAATTGCGGGAATCCCATTTTTGGTTAGCCTTGCAATATAATCTCTCAATTCAAAATAATTCATTTCACCAGGTCTTTTCTGCTTACGCAAAAAATGGTCCAGGCGCTCCGGAAAACGGAAGACTCTTTCCTTAAATTTTTCTTCTCTTATCGTTCCTTCCTGGTCATAATCAAACTGGCGGAAAACTCCGTCATAAAATATCCAGTAAGTGTTTTTCCATACGGCTTCTCTGGCATAGATTTGATTAATCAGAATAGATTTTTTGTTGAATTGGTCAACGGATACTCCTTTCATTAACTTCTTCTCTCCGTCGAGAAACTTGATAGCGTACATCCTTCCTTCTTCTCCTGCTATCACCAGGTTGTCTTGCTGTTGATAATCTTTTATTTTTCGGTGTTTCACTTTTACGTTGTAGACGTAATCTACTCTTTGATTGGCATAAGGAACGACGACTTCACTCAACAGAAGCGACCCCATAACCAGGAACAGGCAGAGAACTAATAGAGGAGATAGAATTCTGTACAGGCTTATTCCCGAAGCCTTCATAGCTGTAAGTTCGTTATAGCGGGCAAGTTTCCCCAGGGAGAAAAGAGTTGCCAGAAGAACCGCTACAGGAAATGTCTGGACCAGCCATTCAGGTGTTCGCCAGAGGAGATATTCAACGCAAACGAGAAACGGCGTTCCCAGGTCAATCCAGTTGTGAAGCTGATAAAATAATTCAGAAATTATGAGTAAACAGACGAAAGCGGCCACTCCCAGGAGAAATGGTTTCAAGAATTCATTTAATATGTAGCGAGTCAAAATACGCATTTATTTTGCGGTTCTGTAAATCATCCAGGCGCCGGCTATCCCTATTATTAAATTTGGTATCCACACGCTGAACAGGGGAGGAATGATTCCCTTCTCTCCCAGGGTAATCCCTTCCACCAGGAGAAACCAGTATAACAGAAACAGGCCCAGGCTCAAGCTGAAGCCAACCGATTTTCCCCCTTTGCGTGCTTTTATTCCCAGGGGAATTCCGATTAAGCAGAAAACAAATGAAGCAAAAGCCAGGGACCTGCGCTGATGGTATTCCACTTCTAATGAATAAGCAGGGATATTATCTTGTTTCAGTTTTCTTATTTCCTCCAGTAGTTCGGATTTTTCCATCTGTCTGATTCGTTTGGCCGTGGGCGGCGGAGTCTGGGTGAGGTCGAGCGAGATATCGTAATTTTTGAAATAGGTTATGCTGTACTTGTTGGGGTCATATTTATCTTTCTGTTGGATGCTTCCATCAAATAACCGGAAAACTACGCGTTTTTCATTCGACACCATATTTCCGTTTTGGGCTGTGATTAGAGCGGGAAAACCGGCCTCTTCCATTTTATACATAATTATGCCCGAAAGTTTCCCTTTTCTTTGCTTAATCTTCTCTACGTATAGTCTGTAATTCTCTATTTCCAGGAAGGTGCGCTCTTCCAGTTTAAGTATGGGATTCCTTTGGGCTATCCGGTAATATAGTTGCTGGAATCGGTCGTAAGACTGAGGTGCTATCTTCTCGTTAAAAGAGACTAAAAATAGACTCACAATGAAGCTGAGAATCATAACCGGGAAGAAGAGACTGTAAAGACTTACGCCCGAGGCCTGGATTGCAGTTATTTCATTATCTGAAGAAAGCCTGCCAAAACAGATAAGGGTCCCTGCCAGGATTGCCATGGGAATAGTATAAACGAGAACGGAAGGTAATACATACGCGAGGAGCTGGAGAACCGATGACAGGCTCACGCCCTTACTAATCAGGAGGTTTATGGAATCGAATAGTCTTTCCATAATCAAGATAAAGGTAAATACAAAAAAAGCAAGAATGGTGGGAGGTATGAATTCAGTAATAACATAGCGATGGAGAATTTTCATTTTAATGGTCAGTCCACGAAAAAATTTCTTTATTAGAATTATACATAATTCAATCTATTATATCAATTATAAAATTGTATAGGGTATTGTAGGGGCGACACTCTGTGGTCGCCCAAAAGCAAGGGACGGCACGGAGTCCGTCCCCTACGGAGAAGCAAAGCTTAGGCTTTACTGCTACAAAGGGACACGTGGAAAGCGGTTGACAATGTAGGAAGTCTGTGATATAATCATTTTGGAAACTACATAATTCATAAGGTTAGCCTGTCTTCTCCGAAAAGGCAAACTCCGAGAAATTGGAGGGCGCAAAACCACAGTCCCGCATAGCGGGAGGCTGGGTTACCGAAGGAAGACTCGCAGGGAACTATTTAGCCGCAAACCAGTGATTTGCGTACTGGCTCTAATTATCGGAGAAGACTGGGGAGCGGTTTTTTTATTGTAAATTGGGATTAAATTAGTTAGAATAACATAAATTATTGGGGTGGATAGTAAAATGTAGGGGTTCCGATAAATCGGAACCCGCGGGTTCGATGAATCGAACCCCTACAAAGGGAAGAAATGCTACTTTCCAGAAAGATTATTCTATTAGCGTTGATTGCATCCATTGGACTTGCTTCAGTGAGTTCTATGGAGGTCAGGTGTGGTCCGCTGGAAGATTTTGATGCCTTTATAAAGGGAAAGGAAGAGGAATTTACATCCTATAGTCAAGAAGAATGGAACAAGATGAGGGATGAGAAGGAGCAGGGAATATTCATAGTTGAGGAAGAAATTTTGCTTCCCTCAAAAGTGGAAGAGGTAGAAGAAGTAAAACCGGAAGAGGAAGAAGCTATTCCTCCTGCTCCCGAAGGGATTGGCATAATGCTTCCCTTTGAGTCGAGGTTGAGCATATCGGGACGGAAAATGATCTCTATGAGGTACGGTTCTGTATTTTATAAGGATGAAGACGAGAGGACAACTACTGGCACTCCCGCCGGGGTGACTGAGGGGTTTGATATGGACCAGGAGCTCCAGGTGAAGATTAAGGGACAGGTAGGGAGAAAGATTACGGTTAATGTAGACTATGATGACACGGTTGAGGATAAGAGAGATATCTCTGTAGTGTATAAGGGAGACCCTGATGAAATTGTTCAGGAAGCAGCATTCGGGGATATTACCCTGCAACTTCCCGCCACTGAATTTGTCGCCTATGAGAAGAGCGTATTTGGAGCGAAATTGAATGCTCAGTATAAGGAACTTAAATTCATGGCTATCGGCTCACAGACCAAGGGAATACCGGAGGAGAAGAAATTTAAAGGTAAGTCCACATTTGAGAAGAGAGACATTAATGATACTTCATATCGAAGACGGAAATATTATGAGTTATGGGGAGACGTAAATATTCAGAGCGGAAGTGAACAGGTCTATATTGATGACCGGGATGGGACAAATAACCAGAATGGCGCCTGGAAGGTGGTTAGAAATAGCTTATTGACGCCGGCTACATACTACGGATACTTTAATCTCCAGGTTCCGGGACAGGATTACACCATAGACTATGTCAAAGGGATTATCACTTTCCAGAAGACTATTTATGAAAATTATGTTATCGCTGTGGATTACAGGAAATCCAACGGGCAGTTAATTTCGGTGGCGAATAGTAACCTGCCCAGGATACTTAAAGATGAAGAGGAAGACCTGGACCAGGAAATGATGAATTATTATGACCTGGGCCGAAAAAAGATTGTTCAGGGGGTTGAAGGCAGGGATTTTGTAGTAAAGATTCTGGATTTGAACCGTAAAGAATTAGGCACCTTTGGGAATGTCTACGACATTATTGAAATGGATTATGATGAGGGGATATTGAAATTCAAGAATACAGACCCGCTTGGCTCGGTTTACGGAGGGTTTGATGATATCTACGATAAAACAAATCCACAACACCATTACATAATATATGTGGAATATAAGTATCGGCAAAAGACATATTTCCTGCGTCCAAGCATCGTGGAAGGAAGCGAAAAGATTACAATAAATGATCGGCTACTCAAAAGGGATGAAGACTATTTCATAGACTACGAATCTGGCTTTATTACGTTCTTTCGTGAAGAAGAGATTGATGCAGAGACAGAAGTTAAGATTAACTATGAATATATGCCCTTCGCCGGTCTATTTCAGGAGACCCTTTTGGGCGCCAGGGGAGAATGGGCGCCAACAGACAGGTTCTTTTTGGGTTCTACAATCCTCTATAGCGGTGCAGCTAAATCGGCAACTATCCCTAACGTGAGAACAACTCCCGGGAGTAAATTGATTCTGGATGCGAATTCAGAATTCTCTTTTGACCCCCAGCCATTCTTCCCTTTCCAGACAAAGATTTCCGGAGAATTAGCCAGGAGTCTAAATAATCCCAATACCTGGGGAAAGGCAATAATCGATAGCATGGAAGGGGTAAAATTAATTGACGGTATGCCCACTGACAAAGATGTATGGCAGATAGCCAGCAATCCCGGAGGAGTTCCTACGCAAGAGGGAGCCATTAGCTGGGATAATCAGGATGTCAGAATTAAGGAGATTAAACCAAATGCCGACGTGGGTGAAGATGAGAAACAGGAAGTCCTGAAAATCAATTATGATTTGACCGGGAATGCCACAGCGTCTATTGTCTATCCTATTTCCACGCGAGGAGTCGACTACTCACAGAAGGAGATTTTAGAATTATATATTTACGGCGATAATAAGGGAGAAATTCTGGAGATTAGACTGGGAAGCATTGCTGAAGACGCCGATGGCGATACAGATCTGGACACAGAGGATATTAATGGCGATGGGACTCTAAATGTCGGCGAAGATGTTGGCTGGCAATTTTCTAATTGGACTGGAGATGATGAGAAGATTTACCTCAGGGATGGAAAGTTCGGCTATAAGAATGGGAAAATTGATAGCGAGGATTTAGACGGGGATCGTGTGGGGCCGGAACCCGATAAAGGAGACGGAGATAGTTTTTCTACCACCATAGACTGGTCTGGCTGGAAGAAAGTGGAGTGGGGGCTTAATATCACCACGGATACTGCCTCAAACTGGACAGCTATAAAGCACGTAAGGATAGCATTGAAGGGAACAAATGTTTCGGGAAGTATAAAGATTGCTTCTATGGGCGTCGTGGGGAACAAATGGGAAAGGGGAGTTGTCCAGTCCACGGATTCCAATGATAATTTTTCTGTTGGCGCTGTGAATACTGAGGATGATTATGATATTTACGGTCGGGGCTTACTTGATAACAACGATTATGAGGACCTTTACGGTGAGAGAACCGTTGGAGAAAAGGAAGTGGAGCAGACACTTTCGCTAAAGTACACATTAATTAGTGGCACTACGGGATACACGAAATGGACATTTACCACAGCTGAAGACTATTCACAATATAAGGAACTAAAGTTTTTCATTAAGAATCCCGATTATCCCACAAAGAATCCAAAATTCATAATGAGATTGGGCACTCCCAGCGACTACTACCAGTTTGAAAGAACGGTAAACTGGAACGGCTGGAAGCTTTTGAGCATCGACTTAACAGATATTGACGGAAAGTATGGAGCAGACACGATGGAAAGTTCAGATGGAACCATAACCATGGTGGGAAGTCCTGCTCTTACCAACATTGCTGAAATAAGACTGATGATTGTAAATGGTACCGCAAGTAATATTTCTGATGGAGAAATATGGGTTAATGAGATTCACCTGACGGGCGCAAGGAAAAAGGAGGGTTTGGCAGGGAGAATCGGTTTAGATTGTGAACTCCCTGGATGGTTGACTTTTGGCGGAAAGTACTGGTATATGGATAGGAATTTCGAGACGATTACTGTTCCCAGTAAGAACCAGGACAAAGAGGTAATATCAGCCTACACCAATTTTGATAGACTCAGTTACCTACCGCTCTCATTGAATTGGAGCAAGACCACCACAGTTACGCCCTCGGCAGTTAGAGTTGAAGATTTGAGCTTCCAGGATGAAGGCCGTGTAGTAAGCCATCAAGGTAGTGCCAGTGCGGAACTCAGGTTACCAAACCTGCCCAGGTTAGGGACAAGTTATACTAAGGGCATTGTCGACCGCAGTCAGCCTGAAGGCAAGAGGGAAGATTCAGATACATATTCAGCTACTCTTTACCAGTATGAGCTGCCCGTTCGCTTCTTTCTTCTTCCCCAAGACTTGGGCGGTTCCTATAAAAGAATTAATACATATAACAAATTCACAAGCAGTGCTCCTACAGAATATAATTTCCGGGAATTCACAAACGATTGGTCAGGTAGAGCAACTTTCAGACCATTATCTGATTTATCGATTGTTCCTTCCTATTCCTTGCGGAAAGTGAGGGAAAGAGTATATGCGGATGGTGAGACTGACCGTCCCCGGTCGGGCACGCAGACAGCGGGATTTGATTCAACTCTCCAATTTTTTGAATGGCTGAAGCCTGCTTTAGGTTACAGCATAACTAATACGGAGAATTTCATAATTGTTACCAGTACCTCAAGTCCTACAGAGAAGAATTTTACCAGGTTGAGCTCAGCAAAACTTAGCCTGCCTTTTGTTGCCAAATCACTCTTTCCTAAATTTAAACCCGTAGATTCATTGAATGTTAATTCCTCGTATGCATTAGACGATGGTGATAGTTATGAGAACATAGGGCAAGACTATCCTATCTATGGGAAATTGTGGCTAAGGGGCAATGGGATGGGGTATAAAAGACTTGAGGGAATTGATGAGGATAAATTGAAATCTTTTTCTCTTCGGGATACTTTCCGGATGGAAAGTAACTGGAAACCGCTGGAATTTCTCGATTTGAATGGGTATCTTTATCCCTTCAAGACTATAACCACTGATATAGACTATACGCGCACACAGAGCCACCAGGGGCCAACAATTCTTGATAGCGAGAAGCGCATCTGGCCCTATCTGGATATAAGAATGAGCAGCCTGGAAAAATTTCCTCTACTTGGCTTGGCAATGCAAGAAGTAGAAATGATGACAAAGTACATCCTCACCACGGAGGATGCCAGAGATGTCTCGTTGGGGAAGACGGTAGACTTCAGCGAAGATTTAAGATTTAAACTGTTCGAAGGGTACTATTTTTGGTTAACCTACAGTAGTTCCCGGAACAGGGTAAAGAGTGCACCTTCCTGGCAGATTAGCCAGGAGGGATTTAGTAAGGCATATGACGCTCAAATTACCTTTACCTGGTGGAGTGATTGGAGATTTAATCTCAAGTATGGTTATAAGAAACAAGAGGGAGAGACCGGTGGGGAAAAGACTACTGAGAGTCGGATTCATGCCTCCAGTATAGATGTGGAGGCGCGTTTACAGTTGCCCGAATTGTGGAAGATACCAATAATCGGAAAGCGAGTAAGAACAGCAGGTGAGATGAGAGTTAAGGCTCGTTTCAGTGCTGAGATTAAGAGAAGTGAACTCAATTACGAGAGTGACAATACTGATACCTATTCTACCCTGTTATCAAGTGATTTTAACGTGGGCACAAATTTAATGTTAACTGTAGGAAGTGGAATGACCTTTTTTGTCAATCACGCTTTATCCCAGAATAACTATTTTGCCGTTGATGTCAACACCACCCTCACCATAAAGTTTTAAAAAATAGGGACAGCGACCATTTTTTTATGTGCCTCCCTTTCGGGAGGACTCCCCTGCAGAATTCCTTCCTAGCGATTCCTACCTCTGGAAAAAAATCAAAAAAAGCTTGACAAAGTAATTGGTGATTGCTAAAATATGAAAAAATTTTAATAGTAAAATTTTACTATATGGAGACAAAAATGGAAGATTTGATGTTTTTGGGTCTATTGCAGGAAGGTCCGAAACACGGCTATGAAATAAAAAAAGAGATCAATAGTGTGGTGAGCCAATTTACTGGTATAAGTCTCAAATCGGTCTACTATCCTTTGAAGAAGTTAGAGGAAAAAGGTATGGTCTCCAGGAGCGTGGGAAGAGCAGGAAGGCGGCCTGAGAAGTATATTTACAGGGTTACTAAGAAAGGGAAAGAAGAGTTTACTAAACTATTGAACAAAAATTTTCTTATTATTCAGAGACCCTACCTGAATATAGACCTCTCTCTCTACTTTCTCCAATATGTGGATCCTAAAATAGTCAAGAGGAGACTAGAAAACAGATTAAATGGATTAAGAGGAATAAAAACCTGGGCGGAGAATAGAGAAAAGACTCTTCAGAAAGAGAAAGCCCTCTACCATATGATTGCCATTACAGAGCATTCTCAGGAGATTGTGAAGTCCGAAATCAGATTCACAGAGAGACTGATAAAGCAGTTCGCTTAAGTATTTTTCAAAGGAGTGTAAAGCGTCTTCTTAAATAGGGACAGCGACCATTTTTCAAATTTCAAATTTCAAATTTCAGATTACGGG
>CAYOFG010000058.1:0-8191 GCA_964403285.1 uncultured Clostridia bacterium
GGCTACACTACCGGTTTTTGGGGTAAATGGATGCCTTTACATTTCCCTCCATAATGACTCTCTCTTCGTCGATAAATATAGTAATGATTTCTGCCGAGTAGTCAGCTTTTACTTGTTCGTCATCCTGGTAAATACGGGGAGAATCGCCGGATAGGACAATTCTTTTTATTTCATAATCGTAGTCAAGAAGTCTGCCTGTAGCAGTTATTTTTCCATGTTCTACCCTGGCATCACCCTGTACATGGATTTTTTTCTCATTACCTGATAATTTTATTACCTCTCCTTCCATTCTTATTCTGTCTCCGGGATTCTCCTCATCGATTCGGATAAGCTTGGGATTGCCGGTAAGGACACTATTCTTGTTGTCTACATTGTAAGTTAATCGGTCAGAAAAGCCTTCCATCTTTATCGATTCTTCGGGATAGGCTGTAAGATGCACGTTCCCTTTTCCTACCACATAGTTTTTTTTCTCATAATGTTCCATTATATCGGAAGTTATTATGTCTCTATCCCTAACCAATTTTACATTCCCCAGAAAACGGGTGATTTCGCCCCTTTCCAGTACTTCCATCCTCTCTCCGGTGATGTTCACTGTTTGTTCCGGCCTCCCAGCGAGAACCACATTTACAAAAATGAATGGCAAGAAAAGTAGAATACTTTTTTTCATGTTATTGTTTTGATTTATGAATTACTTTTACGTCCCTTTTTATAACCAGTCTTTCGAACTCTGGATCTGTTTCTAATCCCTGCCCGGTGATTATTGTGTCACCTTTTTCTTGACGAACAAAATCATCAGTAACTATTTTCTTTCGCTGGGCATCCCACTTCAGACTCTCTGTCTTTAACGTTATTTTCTCTCTTTCAGAAATAACTATTACGTTTCCTCTCAATTCCATATCCCCTGATGAAGAACCGATCTCTCCTCTCTTAGCAGTTATAACAGAAGTAATTTTCCCCTGGTCATAAAATTTAAGTTTGAGCCTGTGTACAACTGTCTTCCCTTCTTTCTCATAAATTTCTGCTCTATCTGCTTCCAACTCCCATTCTTTTTCTCCCTGATTTGTGTGCGTGAGGGTAAAATTTTCTATGGCCTGGTCAGGAAAAGATTTTTCTTGAGAAATTTTTGGTTTTTCCGGCTTCTCTTTTACACAACTTGATAAGCTAAGAATAATTAGAAAAGTAAACGTCCAGAAAAAACTCTTATTTCCCATAATGTTATGTTTCATTTATTACAATACTCTTTGGTAGCTTCTTCCCATTTCCCCTGCAATTTCAGTATCAGTTCAACCACTTCCCGCAAAACACCCCGGCCACCTTCAGTTTTAGTCACATAATCTACTACTTGTTTCACCTCTTCGGGCGCATCTTTGGGACAGAAAGACAGCCCTGCCCTCTTCAGAACCGGGATATCCACAAGGTCGTCACCAATATAAGCGAAGTTTTCCCTCTTAAGTTCAAATTCTTGCAAAATCTCTTGCAGAGCTTCATTTTTGTCCATTCTCTTGAGACGAATAGCCTCTATCTTTAAATCCTTTGCCGTCTTCTCAACCTGCTTGCACCCTCTTCCGGAAATCCAGGCAAACTTCAAATTTCCTGATCGTCTGGCAAGATTGAATCCCATGCGGTCTTTGACGTTCCAGCTCTTTATCTCCTCTCCCGACTCCATAATCACAATATCGCCCGGTGTTAGCACGCCGTCCACGTCCATTCCTACCATTTTTATATTTTGGGCTTTTCTTTTGATTTTTTCGTCCATTTCACAATACCACAAACACTGACGCGAAGCTTCGCTTCGCTACTCCAAAATTGTTGCGGGCATAAACCCCGTTAGAAATGGATGTAACAAATTCTCCTGAGGGAATTTCTAACGGGGTAAAGCCCTACACTACTTAAAGAATGCCCTGGGAAAGAAGGTCTCTTTCATCCACGATCCCTACGGGATAACCTTTTCCATCTACTACAGGTATATTATCGAACTTCTTTTGCTGCATCATTTTTGCTGCTTCCACAGCCAGTCGGTCGCGGGTAATGGTCTTGGGATTTCTGGTCATTATAGTATGAATTTTTTTGTTTAGAATTTTTTCATCTTTCTGTAATCTACGTCGCAAATCCCCGTCACTAAAGAACCCCACCAATTTACCAGAACCATCAACGACACTGGTTGCACCGAGGCGCGTTTTAGTCATTACTAATAGCGCTTCTCTAACTGTCTTTTCCTGATAGATTACAGGATTATCTTTGCCTTTTCTCATTATGTCTTCAACCTTAAGAAGTAACCTTTTACCCAGGGTTCCACCGGGATGGAGACGGGCAAAGTCTTCCTTTTTGAACTTCTTTTTTTTCAGCAGGGAAATCGCCAAAGCATCACCCATGGCTAACATCGCTGTGGTACTTGCTGTAGGAACAAGATTGTAAGGGCAAGCCTCCTCTTTCACTTTCACATTTACGACTAAATCGCTCTTTTTTGCCAATTTCGATTTAGGTCTTCCGGTTATAGCTATTAACTTTAAATTCATTTTCCTTATCACCGGTAAGAGTTTCTCAATCTCTTCGGTTTCGCCGCTATGTGAGAGAGCTAACACTAAGTCTCCTTCAGTCATCATTCCTACGTCACCAAGGATCCCTTCTGCCGGATGGAGGAAAAATGCAGGAGTGCCTGTAGAGGACAGAGTGGCTGCAATCTTTTTCCCAATCAATCCCGATTTTCCCATGCCCATAACTACAATTCTTCCCTTACAGGAAGCCACCATTTCCACAGCCTTTTCAAAATTATGGTCAATACCGGGAATAAGATTCTTTATAGTTCTGGCTTCGATTCTTAAGACTTTTTTTGCTTCTTCAATGCTTCCCAAGAGATACTCCCCCTCGCCCTATCCTCTCCCCTTGAGGAGAAAGTGGAATTATTATCAGAGCCCTACAAAACAGAAAGTTAATCTTTCAGGAATATCCGCAACAAAACATAGCCAATACCTAAAATAGCATAGATGATTGCCAAAACTTTCAGATGCCATTTCCAGGTCGGTTCTTCTATCAGAGTAGATTTAAGGTCTGCCTTGCATTTTACACAAACTTTGGCATCCTCTTTGTTATCATGCCCACACTTTGGACAACGCATATGCACCTCCAGAGTCTTATGCTTTACAGGTTGCCTTGACTATCTTATCTATTCTTATTAGTTTTTCCAATAACTCTCTTAGTCGACTCAATCTAATCATATTTGGGCCATCGCTCAGAGCTTTCTCCGGTTGTGGATGAACCTCTAAGAAAAGTCCATCAATGCCTGTTGCTACTGCCGCCTGAGCAAGAAAAGAAACATACTCTCTCTCTCCACCAGTGGCGGTTCCTTCCCCGCCAGGTTTTTGAACACTGTGAGTGGCGTCGAAAACTACAGGATAACCAAACGACCTCATTATGGGTAAAGATTTCATGTCTACAACTAAATTATTGTAGCCGAAGCAACTTCCCCTTTCTGTCAAAAGTATCTTCTTATTTCCAGTCGATTCTATCTTTTCTATTACATTCTTCATATCCCAGGGGGCAAGGAATTGCCCTTTCTTTACATTTACTGGTTTTCCTGTCCTGGCTATGGATATGACAAGGTCAGTCTGTCGACAGAGGAATGCCGGAACCTGTAAGATGTCGGCTACTTTGCTGACTAATTCAGTTTCTTCTATTCGATGAACATCGACCAATAATGGAATATCGAATTCTCTCTTGACTTTCTCCAAAATTTCCAGCCCTTTCTTTAACCCGGGACCCCGATAAGACTTGATAGAGGTTCGATTGGCTTTATCATAAGAAGACTTGAAAATAAAGGGGATGTTTATTTCTTTTGCAATCTCTTTTAAACCTTTTGCTGTCTTTCTGACCTGGTCTTCCGATTCGATAACGCAGGGCCCGGCAATCAGAACCAGAGGTCTGTTTCCCCCTATTTCAATATGGCCGATTTTTACTATTTTTACCACTTAATTCTCCTGCGAGTAACTACGGGCATAAACCCCGTTAGAAATGGATATTACAAATTCTCCTGAGGGAATTTCTAACGGGGTAAAGCCCTACACTACCAAAGTTTTCGCTTGCAAACGGGAAAAAGTACCTGTCACCTTTTTCCAGATCAGTCTAACGGAATGGCTTCATCGATTAACATTATGGGAATGTCGTCTCTAATAGGATACATCAGTTTACAGCTATCACACACTATCCCGTCTTTTTTCTCGTTTAAATGGACATTACCCTTGCATTTGGGGCAGGCTAAAATATCTAATAACTCTTTGTTAATGGTCATAATACCTCCCTATCCACACTCTCTCAGTATTTTTCTGACTTTTTCCAAGTCTTCCCGGGTGTCCACACCAACAGAGTCACACTCTGTAATTATTACTTTTATTTTGTATCCATTCTCCAGAGCCCTCAATTGTTCTAAGTCCTCCACTTTCTCCAAAGGCGTCTGCTCCATCCGGACAAAATCCAGAAGAAATTTTCTCCGGTAAGCATAGAGGCCGATATGTTTGCAACAGACAGAACCGAGACTTTCCAACTCTAACGAATCCCTAACATAGGGAATTTGCGCACGGGAAAAATAGAGAGCAAACCCATCATTATCTATTATTACTTTAACTACATTGGGATTATTGAGTTCTTCTTGTGCAACTATTTTCCGGGCAACTGTGGCTATATCGATGGCTTTATCCTCAATTAATGCCTGTGCCACTTCTGATATAACTTCTGGAGAAATCAGAGGTTCATCTCCTTGAATATTTACGAAGATATCTCCCTTTAACCCCTTCGCCGCTTCAGCTACTCTGTCCGTACCGCTTCTGCAGGTAGAAGAGGTCATTATTGCTTTGCCCCTAAAATTTTCGACCGCTTTAAAAATTTCCTCATTATCTGTGGCTACCAGGACCTCATTCAGAACTTTTGCTTTTCTTGCCTGTTCGTAGACTCTCTGAATTAAAGGTTTCCCCACAACATCGGCTAATACTTTCCCTGGAAAGCGCTTCGAATCGTAACGAGCTGGAATAATACCAATAATTTTCATTCTTCTACAAAACTACCCAATGTCCCCCTCACCCTTTCCTTTCCTCAAAACTCAATTTTTTATTTTAGCATATAATTGAAATAATTGCTAATATAAACTATGGCTAAAACTTTTGTAACAACACAATATTGTGAGCATGGAAGTATCTTATCACAGGAAACATATTTAATACTTCAAATCCAATGGAACTTAGTTCTTTCTCAAAATCACCGAGGGACAGCATGCTTATCTTCTTGTTGACATTTTTAATCCGGCACCTCGCCCATCTTTCAATACTATGTAATAGATTATAGCGATAAAATGAGATTATGACGATTTTTTTTGCTACTCTATGAAGTTCCTGCAAAATCTCGAAGCGAGTACTGGAATTGAGGATATGCTGTAATAACCTGATAGTTACGATGCAATCGAAGGAATTATCTCTTAAGGGTAGGCGTTTTATATCTCCTACCAGGAAATGGTGAGAGGAGTTAGGGGAAGGAGAATATTTTCTGGTAGTTAGAACCATGGGAAAAGAGACGTCTGCACTTGTTAAATTGTGACTTTTTTCCCGGAGCAACTCAGTAAAGCGTCCATAGCCACAGGGAACGTCCAGTATTGAAATAATCTCATCCCCTGTGGACTTAAAAATTTTCTCCAGTATCTTCCTTTCCCTCCTGTTAACTATTTTCTGGTCCGTACCTTTATATCTGGTTCTTTTGTATTCTTCTACATCCATTTCTTGTTTCCTATCATTTCTAATTCTTTTATTTTATTTTCTACCTGCTCCACAACTTCTTCCACGGTTATAAGCTGCATGCAATCCTGGGTCTTGCATTTCCTACAACCCTTCCTACGGCAGGAGAGTGTACTTAAGTCTTTCTTGATAGCAATATTTTCCGGGCCATAAGGACCATTTCTATGGGGATTGGTAGGCCCATAAAGTCCAACTGAGGGAACAGATAAAGATGAAGCAATATGGAGCGGTGCACTGTCGCTCCCTATGAACATTGTGCAGCGGGAAATGAGAGAAGCTAACTCTTTGAGATCTGTCCTGGGAGCAGTTAGAGGTTTTTCTTCCATTGTACTGCTTATGGATTCAACCAGACTTTCTTCCCCCTGACCCCAGAGGAGGATTACTTTCGCTCTAAACTTTTTTATCAGGATATCCGCCAGCCGGGCATAGTTCCTGCTTGGCCAAATTTTGCTCTTCCAGCTTGAACCAGGATTTAAAGCAATGAGAAATTCTCCTTTGCTTATCCCTTTCTCTTCCAGGAACCGTTCTACGTACTCCTTTTCAGGTTCTCCGATTTGAATTAGAAATTCTCTCTTTTCTATCTTTACTCCTAAAAGACTGGCTAACCCAAGATACCTCTCCACTGCGTGCCAATCTTCAGGAAATGGAGGAGCTTTAAGATTGATAAATAGTGAGTTGAATTCCCTGCCATCTTTAGCATTGAAGCCGAGTCTCGTCCTTGCTCCTGTTATGTAGGCAAAAAGTCCACTGCGGAATTGGCCGTGGGAGTCTATTACAAGATCAAATCTTCTATTTCTTAATCCTTTTATAAGTGACCACAGTCCCCTAATCCATCTCTCCCTGTCAAAAGTAATGACTTCGTCCAGATAGGGATGTCCCAGGATAATTCCCTCTGCTTTTCTCTGAACCAGCCAGGCAATATACGCGTGGGGATACCTCTTTCTCAAAGCTCCCAAAAGGGGAAGGGTGTGTACCACGTCCCCTATCCCGCTTAACCTTATGATCAATATCCTCCGGAATTCTTGTGATATCATTTTGCTTTCTTGACTTTTCTCTCCAGCAATTCATCAATGCGGTCGATCAGGTCATTGCGACTTAGATTGGCAATATCTATTTTTCTTTTAATCTTTCCAATATAGGCGTCGCTTACATCAGACCTTCTGGCTTCGTCTTCAAGGTGCCAGAGTTGCATATTTTTCTGACACAACGAATCTACCAATGGACCCAGCGTTCCCGAAATCTTCTCTCCCACTTTGGACTGCCTGTATAGTTTCACTTTTTCATCCTTTAACTTTACTTTTCCCTTCAATGCCTGAGCCAAGAACTGGTCCATTTCCTCAATCAACCTTCTGCGCTGGGACTGAACTATATTCATTTTTTTTCTACTCTTTTTTCCTTTTTTTCTTAAATTGTCAAGCCTGATGTTCTTGATAGTTAATTTGTCAATTAGACTTCCCAATGTCTCGGCCAAATTGATCCTCCTTTGGTCGTCGCTCCGATTCGTCGGAGCTACTCCTTTTTTCACGCAGACTGAAGTCTGCTACTCCTTATATTTATTTTATTAGAATGAAATTTTTGTATTCTCCTATTCTCCAGCCTGTCTTCCGGGCAATAGAATCTGAAATCCTGTTTCTTATGTCTTTAAATGTCAGTCTATGGGTACTTTGGGAAATATCGAATTCACCTTGCCACTTGGCGATTCTTTCTTCCATTACTTTGGGGTGGCTTCCATTGTATTTATTAAGCATTGCAGGGTCAATATGTTTAAAATAATCGAATTTTTCTTTCTTATATTCCTTCACCCACTCATTCCCATGGTGCAGAGAGTCGTGATACCGTTTCTTTGCTGCCATTACTTCAGGAGGTCGCACCCAACCATAATGGTAAATGTAAGCACCAGTATCTTTTACCCTCAACTTCCTCCTATTAAGTCTGAAACCCTGGGCGCTGCTCCAGGAGGCTATGCCTCGAAAATTCCTGATTATCCTCACCTCGCGTTGATACCAGTGGTATGAGTTTATGAAAGTCACGTAATCTCCGTAAAAATGTAACCAGTTAAACATGAGCCCTTCGACCTTTTCATGGGGAAGTTCCTCTTCCATACACTTTGATATCCTATTTAGCTCTCGCTCGTGCACTACCTCATCGGCCTGCAGATAGAAACACCAATCCCCGGTACATTTTGCCAGGGCAATATCTGTTTGCTGCGCCAGAATTCGGCCCTTATACTTAAAATTTGGATCCCATTCCGAATCGATTATCTCAATTTTCCCATTCTTAATCGACCTGACCAAGGCGAGAGTGCCATCATCAGATTTTCCTACATTTACTATAAACTCATCACAGATGGGTAGTATCGACTTGATCGACTCAACTACGGGAAACGAAAATTTCACAGCATCTTTTACAAAAGTAAA
>CAYOFG010000059.1:0-8000 GCA_964403285.1 uncultured Clostridia bacterium
AAACTATCCCTTCATCTCCTCTAAATCCCGCCAATTCTTTCCCTTCTTTACATCCACTACCACAGGAACATCCAGAGAAACCGCCCTTTCCATCTCTTCCTTTGCCAATCGACTCAATTCATCCACTTCTTCTTCAGGCACCTCGAAAAGCAACTCATCGTGTATCTGTAAACTCATTTTCGCCTTTAAGCCTTTAGCCTTCAACTTCTCCGTTATTCGGATCATTGCCACTTTTATGATATCTGCAGAAGTTCCCTGAATAGGCGTATTTATGGCCGTCCGTTCAGCAAAACCACGAACGTTACCGTTTTTACTACTTATTTCCGGTAGGTATCTTCTACGATTCAAAAGCGTGGTTACGAATCCATCCTTCCTTGCCTGAATAACTACCTTTTCAATATAATCTTTTACTCCCTTGTATTTTTTAAAATAATTATCAATATATCTCTTAGCTTCAAACTGAGAAATCCCCAGGTCCTGGGAAAGCCCGTACGGACTCATTCCGTAAGAGAGACCAAAATTGACCGTCTTGGCAATACGCCGTAACTCAGGAGTTACATCTTTCTGGGAAACTCCAAAAATCTCTGCTGCAGTCCGACGATGGATATCCTCATTATGCAGGAAAGCATCCCTGAGACTCTCATCTTTCGAGATGTGAGCAAGAACTCTAAGGTCAATCTGGGAGTAGTCAGCAGAGACAAAAACAGAACCTTCATCAGGAATGAAAGCGCGCCTTATTTTTCTACCCTCTTCTGTGCGAATAGGTATATTCTGCAGATTCGGTTCCGACGAGGAAAGCCTGCCAGTAGCGGTAACCGTTTGGTTAAAGGAAGTGTGCAGACGGCCCGTCTCGGGATTGACCATTCCGGGAAAGGCATCTATGTAAGTAGATTTCAACTTTTGCAGTTCCCTGTATTCTATGATAAGGTAAGGCAGTTTATGTTTTTCTACTAACTGGAGAAGAACTTCCTCGGAAGTGGATGGTCCTGTTTTAGTTCTCCTCACCACCGGCAACTTTAACTTCTCAAATAGAATAAAAGAGAGCTGTTTTGGGGAGTTTATATTAAACTCCTGGCCAGCAGATTTATAGATTTCTTTTTCCACCTCTTTTAACCTTACAGAAAAATCCCGGGAAAGTTCAGCCAGATAATCCATGTCAATAATGACCCCATTCATCTCCATCTCCGCCAGAACTTCCAGAAGGGGCATCTCCACCTCATAGAAGAGTTTATCCAGCCCCTTATCTTTCATTTCCTTTTCCATAATCCTGGCAACCCTGAGGACAATATCGGCATCGGCGCAGGCATAAGGAATAACTCTTTCTATTTCCACTATGTCCATGGTGATTGATTTCTTCCCTTTGCCAATCAATTCACTCGTAGGTGTCATCTTGTAGTTTAAGTATTCAAGGGCAATATCGTTCAGATTATGATTCATCTTTGACGGATTCAGAACGTAGGAGGCAATCATAGAATCGAAATAGATTCCTTGCAGGTCTATTCCTTCACGCTTCAAGACAATCAAGTCATATTTTATATTCTGCCCGTACTTCTTAATTTTATCATTCTCCAGAACAGGTTTTAACTTTTCCAGGACATACTTTTTCTCTAACTGCTTGGGCACACCTAAGTAATTATGCGCTACAGGTATATAGCAGGCAGCGTAAGGTTCTAACGCAAAAGAGATACCCACAATTGTCGCACGCATCGGGTCAGGACTTGTGGTCTCCAGGTCCACGGAGAAAATTGGCACTTTTTCCAGCTTCTCCAGTAGTGCCTCAAACTCCTTCTGGTTAAAGATACCTTTATAGTCTACTTTATGTTTCTCTTCTTGAGGAACTAATTCCACAATCAGAGTCTTAAACTCCAGTTCCTGAAGAAGTTTAAGTAGCTCTTCCCGATTGAACTCACCAATATGACACTCTCGAATGTCAACTTCCACGGGTACATCCTTCACCAGAGTTACCAGTCGCCTGGAGAGAAAGGCTTTTTCCTTACCTTTCTCCAACTTTTCTCTCAACTTATCTCTCACCTTAGAGAGATTCTGGTACAAATTTTCCAAACTGCCAAACTTCTGAATCAATTCCGTACCTGTTTTGGGTCCAATCCCCAGGACGCCAGGAACATTATCTGAAGCGTCTCCCATTAATCCCATAAGATCAGTAATCTGTGCAGGAGGGATTCCCATCTTTTCTCTGACTATCTTTTCTGTATAAAGGATATTCTTGGGCTCGTTTAGAACCTTTACTGAATCATCCACCAATTGCAGAGCATCTTTATCACCAGTAACGATAACTGTTTCTATACCTTCTTTTGACGCTTTCCCGCTTAATGTGCTGATGAGGTCATCAGCTTCGTAGCCTTGCTTTTCAAAAAGGGGAATATTCAGGGCTTTGACTATCCTATGAGCAAGGGGAATCTGCTCTTTCAACTCATCGGGAGTCTCTTTTCTCGTAGCTTTATATTCAACAAATTCCTTGTGGCGAAAAGTGGGGGCGGGAAAATCGAAGCAGACAGCCAGGTAGTCTGGTTTTTCCTGGCGGATAATCTTCAACAGCATGCGTGTGAAACCATAGACCGCATTTACCATCCGTCCTGAAGAGTTAGTCAAAGGCGGGAGAGCGTGGAAGGCTCGGTGAATGTAGGCGTTACCATCTATAACATAAAGCTTCTCTTTTGCCATAATAAAAAGGGGACATGACAAATAAAGTGACAGGTACTTTTTTGTTTCTTTTATAAAAAGTGCCTGTCACCTTTTTTATTTTTTTATTTTGTTTTTTTCATTTAAGAGGACTATCCTCGGTTTATAAACTTTTGCTTTCTCTTCCTCGACAAACTCGTAAGAAATAATAATCAATTTGTCTCTTACTGCTCCCAGTCTGGCTGCTCCTCCTTGAAGCGCTATGGCTCCTGAATTTTTAGCAGCAGGAATGGCGTAGGTTTCAAACCGGTCTCCTGTATTCAAATTGACTACCAGAACTATCTCGTAAGGAAGAATATCTGCCTTAGCCATTATATTTTTATCAATAGCGATACTTCCTTCGTACTCTAAATTCGTCTCAGTCACAGTTGCCCTCTGAATCTTCGACTTACACATCATTCGCAACATTTTATTCTCCCTGTTAAGTAATTTTCCGATACTTTTTTATTCCTTCGTCAAAAAGGTCATTGCCATAGACATCGTTAGCCACGATTAATGGAAAATCCTCCACTTCCAGACGATAGACGGCTTCCGGACCTAAATCCTCATAAGCCACTGTCTCAACTCTCTTGATTCTCTTGGAAATTAATACTGCCGCACCGCCCACAGCAACAAAATATACAGCCTTATACTTCTTCATTGCTTCTATTGTGTCTTTATCCCGCCTGCCTTTTCCAATTGTTGCTTTTAATCCCTTCTTTAATAGGATGGGGGTGTAGGGATCCATCCGGCCACTGGTGGTTGGCCCAGCGGGGCCGATTACCATTCCCGGTCTGGACGGAGCAGGACCAACATAATAGATTACTTGCCCCTCCAGAGGGAAGGGTAAAAGAGGCTTACGGTTTTCTCTTCTCGCTTTCTCTAATTCATCAACCAGGCGCTTGTGAGCCTGGTCTCTGGCAGTATAGACTATTCCGTTTAATAGAACCTTGTCGCCTATCCTCAGTTTAATTATTGTCTCTTCATCCAGTGGTGTTTCAATTTTAATAGGGCCGACCATAAACCCTCTTAATTAAAGTGCCTGTCACTTTTTTATAATACTATTGTGGCGTGCCGGACAGCGTGGCACTGCAGATTTACGGCTAAAGGTAGACTGGCTATATGGCAGGGATAAGCCTCAATGTGAACAGCCAAAGCAGTAGTGGAGCCGCCCAGCCCCTGAGGACCCAGTCCCAGATTGTTCATCTCTTTAAGTAGGTCTTTTTCCATTTCCGAATAGAAAGGCTCGGGATTCTTTGAACCTATTGGACGTAAGAGCGCCTTCTTCGCCAGTTTTGCCACCCCTTCAAAAGTGCCACCAATTCCCACTCCCACTACCAGAGGCGGACAGGCATTCGCTCCTTTCTCCCTCACCCAATCCAATACATATTTCTTCACCCCTTGCACTCCTTCCAAAGGAGAGAGCATTTTTATTGTGGACATATTTTCGCTGCCGGCTCCCTTAGGCATAACTGAAATCTTAAGTCTATCTCCAGGAACAATATCTATATGCACCCAGGGAGGAGTATTGTCGCCTGTATTCTCGCGCCGGAACGGATCTGCCACTACCGACTTCCTAAAGTATCCTTTCCTGTAGCCACTTCCTACTCCCTTGTTAATTGCCTCGTAAAAATCTCCTCCAGTAATTCTAACATCCTGACCCATTTCCACAAAAATTGTGGTAAAACCTGTATCCTGGCACATAGGAAGTTTCTCTTCTTTAGCCAGGCGATCGTTCTCTAAAATCTCCTCCAGTATTTCTTTCCCCGTTACAGATTCCTCATTTTTTAAGTTTTCCTCAAGAGTTTTCCACACATCCTCGCTCAAAGTACAATTAGACGAGATACAGAGAGTCTCTACTGCTTGAGCAACCTCTTGTGAAGTAATCTCTCTCATCTTACTTCTCCTCTGGCAAAGGGATAAACCCTTCTTTCATTAAAGATTCCGTCTCTTCTCTGGCAGCGCGGATAGTCTGTGAAGCATTCTTGTATAGTTCTTCTCTACTCAATTTAACCCGCGCTATTCCTTGTCTAATAGCCTCCATTCCCACTGCTACTGCCTCACGGGGAAAGACTTCCCACTCCTCCATAGTAGGAATCACGTACTCTTCATTTAGTCCTCTCTCCTCAGCACATTTTGCCAGTTCTTTCGCTGCCGCAATGCACATCTCATCGGTTATGGTCTCTGCTTGCACATCCAGAGTCCCTCGAAAAATGCCAGGAAAACCAAGGGAATTGTTTACCTGATTGGGGAAATCGGACCGCCCGGTAGCAACCACTCTTGCCCCCGCCTCTTTTGCCTCCCAGGGCCAGATTTCAGGAATAGGATTGGCACAGGCAAAAACTATGGGGTCTTCAGCCATCTTTGCCACCCATTCTTTCTTAACCACACCTGGTCCGGGTTTAGATAAGGCTATTAAAACGTCCATCTCTTCCATAACCTCGGGAATATAACCAGTCCTTCCTTCAACATTTGTCTTCTGGCAAAATTCCCACTTCTCTTTGTGGGTCTTTTTGAGTTCCTTTCTATTCTTGTGGAGTGCTCCCTTGCTATCACACATAATAATATTTTCTGGCCTAGCCCCACAGGCAATTATCAACCTGGCAGTACATATATTAGCCGCCCCTGCGCCAACCATTGCAATCTTCACTTCTCCTATTTTTTTACCCACGATTTTAAGACTATTAATTAGACCAGCAAGAGTTACAGCAGCTGTCCCTTGTTGGTCGTCATGCCAGACAGGAATTTTACATTCTTTCCTGAGGCGACGCAATATCTCAAAACATTTCGGTTGGGCAATATCTTCAAGGTTTATACCGCCGAAAGCTGGCTGTAATAACTTTACAGTGTGAATCAACTCTTCCGGGTCTTTGGTATCCAGACAGAGCGGAAAAGCATCTACGCCTCCCAGGTACTTAAAAAGGAGCGCCTTCCCTTCCATAACCGGTAAAGCTGCTTCCGGACCGATGTCTCCCAGACCCAGAACCCTGGTTCCATCAGAAATAACCGCCACAGTATTCCACTTGTTAGTGTATGTGTATACTAAATTTTTGTCTTTATAAATGGCTTTGCAAGGCGCTGCTACGCCAGGAGTATACCAGATTGCAAAATCGTCAAAATTCCTCACACAGCACTTCGCTACTATCTTAATTTTTCCTCGATAAAAGGGATGTAGCCTCATTGCTTCTTTTGCTGGTTGGCTGGCTTTAGCCAGAAGTTCCTTTTCATCTACCATAGCACCACTCCAGTTCCTCTGTAGTGTAGCCCTTTATGGGCGAAATTTTTACGGGGACAAGCCCCTACACTACCAAATAATGCAGAAACAAAAAAGGAACCAAAAAAGTACCTGTCACTTTTTTTATGTGTTTGTGGTTTTTGGCGGGTGTGTTTAGAATTGTGTCAAAAATCTAAGGTCATTTTCGAAGAACAAGCGCATGTCATCTATGCCATATCGCAACATGGCAATCCTCTCCACACCCATGCCAAAAGCAAAACCAGTGTACTTCTTCGTATCGTACTTCACAAATTCAAAGACTTTAGGATTGACCATGCCCGCACCCAGAATTTCCAGCCATCCACTCTGTTTGCACACGGAACACCCTTTACCCCCACAGATAACGCATTGAATATCTACCTCCACACTCGGTTCTGTAAAGGGGAAAAAACTGGGTCGGAAACGAACTTTAGTCTCCGTACCGAACATTCGACGAGAAAAATGCGTGAGAACTCCTTTTAAATTGGCAAAGCTAACCCCTTCGTCAACAAGAAGTCCCTCCACCTGATGGAACATCGGCGAGTGAGAAGCATCGATTGCATCTCGACGGTAGCATTTGCCCGGAGCAATAATAGCTAAAGGAGGAGATTGCTTCTCCATAACCCGAATCTGAACTGGAGAAGTATGAGTGCGCAAGAGCACCCCTTCTTTTATATAAAGTGTGCTCCACATATCTCTTGCTGGATGGTGTAAATCCATGTTGAGAGCTTCAAAATTGTAATACTCCGTCTCTACTTCCGGGCCGTCCACAATGCGAAATCCTAAAGAGACAAATATATTTTTAATCTCATCGAGAGTCAAAGTAATGGGATGTTTTCTCCCTAAACTAAATTTCTTACCGGGCAATGTAATATCAATTACTCTTTTCTCCTCTTCTACCTCTTCTCTCTTGAGCTCTATCTCTTTTTTCTTCTTATTCCATTCACTAAACGCCTCATTTCTAACCCGGTTGGCAAACTCCCCGGCTTTGGGTCTTTGTTCTGCCGGGAGGCTGCTAACGGCCTTAAAAATCTCCATAAGTAGACCTTTTCTTCCCAGGTACTTAATCCTCAATTTCTCTAATTCTTCGGGAGTATTTACCCTGGCAATCTCTTGCCGGAACGATTTTCCTAATTCTTCTATTTTCTCTACTATTTCTATTCCTTGCATCATTTCCCCACTATTTTTTCCAGATGTTTACTCGCCAGTTGATGACCGGGATTGAGTTCCAGCGCCTTGGTATACATCTGACTGGCGTCGTCGGGCAAATTCTTACTTTCGTATACAACACCTAAATTATAGTAAATTTCTGCATTTTTTTCGTCAATCTTAGATGCTTCTTTGAATTTCTCAATTGCCTCATCATATTTCTCATTCAGAAAATAGAACTTGCCCAATTCTATAAGTTTTTCTACTTTTTGTTTTCGGCTTTTTATCCGGGTAATCCTTGCCTCGAGTTTCGCAAAATCTCTCTTTTCATCTTGAACCATCTCGCATTATCCTCCTCCCGAAGAGTCGGGAAATCTAACTCTTTTTCTATAAACTTCTCAGTTTGTCTATTTTTTTATTGGACCCCAAAACTACCAGAATGTCACCGTCGGTAATTTCTTCATCTGCATTGGGAGTAATCAGAATCTCTTCCTTAAAATCGGACTCACCCGCATCGGTCAAATAAGGAAATTTCTTTTTAATGGCAATTATATCCACTCCATGTTTTGCCCGCACATCAATTTCTCTTAGAGTACTTCCGATAAAACTTTTCGGAGCATGAACTTCCAGGATACTATATTCGGGAGACAATGCTATGTGTTCCAGAATGTCAGGAGCAGCCAGGCTCTCTGCAAGTCTAACCCCCGTATCTCTTTCCGGAAAGACCACCCGGGTTGCGCCAACCTTCCTGAGCACAGCTCCATGAGAAGGCGAGATAGCCTTAGCCACAATAGTCTTTATCCCTAACTCCTTCATCAACAGAGTTACCAGAATGCTTGCTTCCATATTTTCACCAGTAGAGACAACTGCCATATCCATCTTGTCCACGCCGAGGGAGCGTAAAGTCTTCTCATCAGTT
>CAYOFG010000060.1:0-2303 GCA_964403285.1 uncultured Clostridia bacterium
TTGATAGGTCTTCTATTTCTCATCATCAGTGTGGGTTATCTCTACCGGCCAACAATTATAATAAGGTTTAACGCCTGGGGGCGAAAATATCTGTTTAATGACCAATTATTGATAACCCACCGTAAGAAGATAGGCGTGGTCCTTTTGATTATTGCTATCGTTTTCCTCTACGGGGGATTTGTAAAATAATGATATTTTAATCTTTAAGTGAAAAGGATTTAATGTGGACTATTCAAAAATAGGCAAGGAGACAATCGAGCGAGTTTGCCGTTCAAAGGGAGAAGAAGCTGAAGTTTACATAGAGACATTTCAGGCAATCGATGTCGATATTTCCCAGCAGAAACTGGAAAATTTCAATACTCCCCATAAGTCTGGAATTGGCCTGAGAATATTTTCTCAAAATAGGATGGGTTTTGCTTATACCACTGGTTTTGACCGCGAGAGTATTGAGAGGTTAATTCAGCAGGCTAAGAATAACGTCTTGAATGGTAGTCCCGATGAGTACAACTCCTTGCCACAAGTCACTAGACAAAAAAAGTTGAATAAGTTTTTACACAAAGATTTGTACGATCAAGAATTGACCAAAATTTCCGTGGGAATAAAGATTGACAAGATTAGAGAGATGGAAAAGAAGGCTATTGCTTACGATAAGAGGATAAAAAGAGTGCTCAGGACAACCTATAGTGATAGCCAGCACGAAATATTTATCCTCAATTCAAAAGGACTGGAGGCAAGTTATAGAAACACTCTCTGTTACTGTGCCCTGATTGCTGTTGCTGAGGCTGAAATGTTTCTGGGGGAGGCAAGGAAAGAGATTCAGCTTGGCTCCGATTTTGCCATAAAGAGGAGGTTTGGAGATCTCCGTTTCGACCAGCTTGCTGAAAATGCAGCGCGTCGAGCAGTCTCTCTCTTAGGAGCGAAGAGAGTAAAAACTCAGAGAGCATCTATCGTTTTCGAACCACTCGTGGCCTCAGGTTTTCTCAACTTTATGGCCAGAGGGCTTGGCTCCGACTCTGTACAGAAGAAAAAGTCCCCATTTGGAAGAAAGAAAGGAAAGAGAATTGCCAGCAAGATTGTCAATATTATTGATGATGGTACCTTGAAAGGGGGAGTAGCTACTTCTCCTTTCGATGATGAAGGTATACCGAAGAGAAGGACAGTTCTGGTTAAAGATGGCATACTTTCTACCTTTCTTTACGATTCCTATACTGCAAGGAAGGATACAGTTGCCTCAACCGGCAATGCTATCAGGAGCTCTTTTAAGGCTTTACCCTCTGTGGGGATTACCAATTTCTTTCTGGAGAAAGGAGGAACCAGAAGGGAGGAATTGATTGCCAGTACAGATAAGGGGCTCTATGTAATGGAAATTATGGGAATGCATACGGCCGACCCTGTCTCGGGAGATTTTTCCCTGGGAGTCAATGGATTATGGATAGAAAGAGGAGAATTTTCTTTTCCTGTCCATGGAGTCACCATAGCGGGCAATGTTCTCGACCTTTTGAATTCCATCGACGCCATTGGCGATGACTTAGAATTTTATGGAAGTTTAGGTTCTCCTACCATAAGAATCTCCAACCTTCTTATTAGTGGAGAGTAGAGATGAAATCATCCGGTTCTACGAAAATTGTGAGATTGATTGGCTATCCGGTAGAGCATTCGAAAAGCCCGCTTATGCATAACGCTGCTTTCCAATCTCTGGGGCTCGATTTTGTATATGTCCTCCTTTCGGTAAAGGCCCCTGATTTGAAGGAAGCAGTAACGGGTTTGAGGTCATCGAATGTGGCGGGGGCAAATGTAACCATCCCCTATAAAGAAGAGGTCATAAAATACCTGGATGAAATCACGCCCGAAGCTATGTTCATTGGTGCTGTAAACACGATTCATAATCGGGAGGGAAAACTTATAGGTTACAATACGGACGGTCAAGGTTTCATCACATCTTTACTCACCGACGGTAAAATAAAACTCGAAGGTCAGAGAGTTTTTCTCATCGGCGCGGGAGGGGCGGGAAAGGCGGTAGCTGTAAAATTGGCTGAGAGGGGAGTAGAGAGGCTGGTTATTACTGATAAGATAGGGGAAAGGACAGAATCTCTGGTAAGTAGACTTCAAGAAAACATTCCCGATTGTCCAGTCTATGCAGTCGCTATGGCTAGTAAGGAATTTGCAGAGGCCATCTCTGAAAGCACGCTTCTCATCAACGCCACGCCAGTGGGCATGAACGAGGGAGACCCTTGTGTGATTGACCCTGATTATCTTCATAAAGACCTTTTTATCTATGATGTTGTTTATAATAGAGAAACTCC
>CAYOFG010000060.1:2403-4688 GCA_964403285.1 uncultured Clostridia bacterium
ATGCTGAAAGTAAAATGTTATTCCGATTATAAGGCTAATCAAAGACCTATCAGCTTTAGCATTAATAACAGAGAATTTCTCATCAAGGAAATAATTGATCAATGGTATAGCCCGGGTTGTCTCTATTTCAAAGTAAGTGACAAGGATAACCACACTTATATTCTAAAATATGTTCAGGACAGAGACTTATGGGAGCTCGAATTTTTTAAGAAAGAAAAAGAATAGATAAAAACTTTCAATGGAGGGCGCGTATGATTCGTTATGTTACTTCTGGTGAGTCTCATGGGAAATGTTTGCATGCGATTCTTGAAGGCATACCTGCAGGGTTGAAATTGAGCGAAGAGGACGTCAACGGAGAACTTGAACGTCGACAGAAGGGCTTCGGCAGGGGCGAGAGAATGCAGAAGATTGAGAAAGATAAAGTGGAGATTACTTCTGGCTTACGCTGGGGAGAGACTATAGGCAGTCCAATCACTATGGTTATAACTAACAGAGACTGGGAGAACTGGAAAAAACTGATGTCTATCTATGCCTCAGATAAAGAGATGAAAGCGAGGATGGTTCGTCCCCGACCAGGTCATGCCGACCTGGCTGGTGCCCTGAAGTATGGCCGTGAGGATTTAAGAGATATCCTGGAGAGAGCCTCTGCCCGGGAGACTGCTGCCAGAGTGGCAGTGGGAGCAGTATGCAAAAAGCTTTTGGCCGAGTTTGTCATCAAAGTGGTGAGTATGACTGAAGAAATCAGCGGTATCCAGGCTGTAATTTCAAAGTTGAATGTCGAAGAGATAGAAAAAGTGAGTGAGTCATCTCCAGTTCGTTGCCCGGATAAGAATGCGGAAAAAAAGATGGTAGAGGCAATTGGGAAAGCGGAGAAAGCAGGAGATACCCTGGGAGGAGTGTTCACCGTGTTAGTTTTCAATCCTCCACCAGGGCTGGGGAGCCATGCGCAATGGGATTTAAGGCTCGATGGCCGACTGGCTCAGGCATTGATGTCGATTCCCGCGGTGAAGGGAGTGGAAATTGGTGCAGGATTTGTTATGGCGAGAGAGCCCGGCTCTAAGGTACACGATGAGATTTTCTATGAAGCCGGCAGGGGATACTATCGAAAGACTAATAATTCCGGTGGCATTGAAGGCGGAATAAGTAATGGAGAAAATATTATCACCCGGGTAGCAATGAAACCACTCTCTTCGTTGAAGAAGCCCTTAAAATCAGTAGACATGATTACAAAGAGAGAAGTTCCCGCTGAGGTCGTCAGAGGCGATATCTGCGCTGTTCCTTCGGCCGGCGTAATTGGAGAGGCGGTGGTAGCTTTGGAGATAGCCAGGGCAATGAAAGAGAAGTTCGGTGGTGACTCTCTCAAAGAGATGAAAGCAAACTTCGCACATTATATTGAAGAACTTAAAAATCTTTAATCTTTTTAACCAAAATGGCTTACAGATACTATCAACAACCTTTATTCTCCCGTCAATGGGGCAGGGCGATAAAATGGCTAATAATCGCCAATGTTTCTGTATATTTGGTTCAGGTGTTTGCAGGGAGAAATCTTCTGGACATTTTTGGGTTAGTCCCTTACCGGGTAGTGAAAAGTTTATGGCTGTGGCAAATATTCACCCATATGTTTCTTCACGGGGGTTTGTTCCACCTTTTAATAAATCTATTTGTCCTGTGGATGTTTGGAAAGCCGATAGAGAGAGAATGGGGAACCAGTTCCTTCCTTAAGTACTATTTTACCTGCGGTGTAGGGGCCAGCATTTTTGTCCTCCTCACTTCACTGAATTCAAGAATACCTATTGTAGGAGCCTCGGGAGCAATCTACGGGATTCTCGTTGCATTCGCAATGTTATATCCCGATTCTATAATCTATCTATACTTCCTCTTTCCCATCAAGGCGAAACATTTTGCTATCCTCATTGGAGCTGTTGCTTTCCTGAGCGGGATTTCGGGTGGAAAGTCTAACATTGCTCATTTTGGCCATCTTGGCGGTTTATTAGTGGGGTATGTATATTTAAAGTTTCCCCTCTGGAAATATCGTTTCCATCCGGAAAGACTACTTACATTTTTGCGGCTGCCAAGAATTAGTTTGAAAAGAAGAAAGAAATACAAAACCGAATCTTACAAGATTGAAGAGAGAGTCAATCAGATTCTTGACAAGATTTTGGTACACGGGGTTGACAGCCTGACGGCAGAAGAAAAAAGAATTATGGACGAATACTCAGGAAAGAAAAAGCAGTAATTATCCTCTTTTAACCCATCTACGAGCCCTCCATAAAAAAGTACCTATC
>CAYOFG010000060.1:4788-7922 GCA_964403285.1 uncultured Clostridia bacterium
CGGGAGTTGGTGTAAAATTAAACCAAAAGGTCGAATTGTCGACTCAACGGTCTATTCCCGGGGGGCAGAATGGAAAGAAAAAAAAGGAAAGAGAAAGAAAAAGTTGCCAGAATAGAAGGGATTCTATCGGCAGCGAAAAGAGTCTTTTCTCGTAAGGGATATGAAGCAACTACTATGGAAGACATTGCTTCCGAAGCTGGGTTTGGCAAGGCTAGTCTATATTTCTATTTTAAAGGAAAAGAGGAAGTCTTCTTGAGTCTCATCAAGGACGGACTGGAAAGACAAAGAAATTTGCTTAAAGAGGTAATGAGTAGCGAACTTTCAAGCGTGGAAAAATTGGAAGCGGTCCTCTCCAAATTTTTTGAACACGTTCAGGAAAATCGGGAGTTCATGCGAATTGTACATTCCGAGTCCCAGAAGCTATACGCCACTACTTTGAAGGAGGTTCGTTCTTATATCATAAAGGAGCACAGGAACACAATGGAAGGAATAACTTCGATAGTGCAAGATGGAATAAAGTCCGGGGAATTCAGGAAAGTTGAGCCAACCCTGGCAGCAGCCTCCTTTATGGGAATAATTAGGTCAGTGATCTTCGACTGGTTAGTTAAGGACGAGAAAAATCCTCCGGATAGATACAAGCCTATGGTAATGGACATTTTTCTTAAGGGGATTAGCAAATGATTCGCATTCGGGTTAAAGTAATTTCAAATATTATTATTTTTCTATTTTACATTTTATCCTTGCCTTGCTTTGCTGAGGAGGCAAAGGAACTGACTCTGGAGAAAAGTATCGAAGTCGCCTTTGAGGGGAATAAACAGATCCTGGCGGCAAAAGAGAGACTGGGAATAGCTAAGGGAGAATTGATTGTGGCCAGAGCTGGATTCTTGCCTACACTTTCTCTTGGGGGCAACTATCTTCGGCTGGGTGAGGGGCAGAAAATATCAATCGGAGGAGGAAATGACGTTGTCGTTAGGGGCCAGGATACGTATACTGCTACGGCAACGATTGAACAGCCTATCTTCACTTGGGGAAGAATCAAGAATAGCTACAGGCAGGCCAGTTCAAATCAGAGAATCAGCGAGGAAGATTATAGAAAAGAAAAGAATCTTCTTAAATTTCAGGTAACCGAGTCTTTTTATAATCTCATCCTGGCAGGAGAACTTTTGAGGCTTTCCCAGGAATCCTATGCTCAGATGGAGAGACATCTCCTGCAGGTAGAGAAGCGTTATGAGGATGGGTTAGCTTCTAAATTTGACCTTTTGCGAGCCAGGGTTGAGCTTGCCAACCTTAAGCCTCAATTAATCAGGTCAAGGAACAGTCTGACCCTGGCTGAAAACCGTTTCAAGTCATTGCTTGCATTTCCTTCCGAGAGAAAAGTGAGACTCCAAGGCGAACTCAAATACGAACCAACGGAGATAGAACTTTCCCGGGCCATAGAGGAGGCTCTAAAAAATAGGCCGGAAATAATTTCCTCAAAGGAACAGGAAAATATCGTTCTCGCACAGGTCCGCTTGGCGAGTGCCTCCAATAAGCCACTCCTTTCAACCATTTATAACTATCAGTTTCAGAAGCCTTACCACTGGAAAGATGAGTGGGGGAAGGAATGGAATGCCATGGTAGTTCTGGAGTTTCCAATTTTCAGCGGATTTTCCACAAGGGGAAAAGTACTTCAATCCCTGTCGCAACTGAGAGAGGTGAAGTATAACTCACAACACAAGAATGAAGAGATTGAACTTGAGGTAAGAGAAACATATCTTAGTCTTCGCCAGGAAGAGGAGACGATTATTTCTCAGCGTGAGAATGTAACTCAGGCTGAAGAAGCAATGAGCATTGCTGAAAAGAGGTATACTAGCGGACTGATAACTAATTTAGAGTTCATGGATACTCAGCTGGCAGTGACTCAGGCCAAAACTGCTCATTTACAGGCTCTGGCGAATTATCTGATAGCAAAGGCAAAACTTATGAAAGCAATGGGTAGGTAATTCCAAAAGCGATTCACAAACCATCTTTTAATCTGGAAGAAATCAATCAAGAATAATGGAATATTATGGAGGGGTAGATGCGAAAGAAAGTTATCTGGATAGTAGTCATTGTTCTTATCATTGGAATAGGCTATCGAGTAATGACAAGGAAAGAAAATGTAGACAGAAAGACGGGTGGCGTTGGTGAAGGCATTATCCCGGTAGCTATCCAGGAAGTGCAGTCTGGAGATTTAGAACTGATTCTCTCCTTCGTCGGCGATATTAAGGGAGAGGACCAGGTGACCGTATATTCTGAAGCTACGGGAAGGCTTTCTCGATATCTGGTAGAGGAAGGGAACTGGGTAAAAAAGGACCAGGTCATAGCTCTGGTCGACCGGGCAGTTACTGGTATGGAGTTTGAGGAAGCAAAAGTGAAGTCGCCTTTAAGTGGAACTGTGGGGCGTCTCTATCTGGATAAAGGGAGTACAATCAGCTTAGAAACTCCAGTAGCACTAATTGCCAGGATGGACAGAGTTAAAGTAGAATTCAGTATCCCGGAAAAAGATATGGTGAAGGTTTATAAAGAGCAACAAGCGAGGGTTAAGGTTGACGCTTACCCTGATAGAACCTTTAATGGGAAAGTAACGCGTCTCAGCCCTGTTGTCGACCCTGTCACGCGCAGCGCCTACACCGAAGTTACACTTTCCAACCCTGATCACAGCCTGAAGCCGGGAATGTTTGCTGAGATAGACATTGTGGTGGTTTCTTCAAAAGGGGCTGTGGTAGTACCCAAGGAAGCAATCCTGGAGGACAGTGATTCAAAGAGTTCCTTCGTTTTTGTTGTTGAAGGTGGCAGTGCTGTGAAAAAAGTGGTAGAAACAGGCATATCTCAACAGGGTCTGGTGGAGGTGAAATCTGGCCTCACTTTTGGCGAGAAAATGGTCATTACTGGTCAACACTACCTTAAAGATGGGGATAGAGTGGAGGTTGTGGAGCAATGAGCCTCTTCGAATCAGCAATCAAAAGAGCTGTAACATATACAATGGTGTTCATCGCCATTGGCGTTTTCGGAATAGTTTCTCTTCTTAGGTTAAAGCCGGAACTTTTGCCTGACATAACCTTCCCTACGGTAGCAGTGATAGTTAGATATAGTGGGGTCGGCCCGGAGGATAT
>CAYOFG010000061.1:0-7901 GCA_964403285.1 uncultured Clostridia bacterium
TATTTCCGTAAGTTCATCCTTGAGCATCTTGATATAGAGCTGACCATCTTCAGTTCTGCCAATCATAATGCCGTATTCAGCAACATAAGAGACCTGACCCGGGGCTGGTATGAAAATTTCATGCGCCGATTTTCCCGCAGGTTTAACCCTGAATGCCTTTCCTCTCTTTGTGATTTTAACGTTTTTACCCTGCGAAATAAGGAGTGTTACTGAGTCACCATCCATAACCAATTCTCTTGGGAAATCCTCGCTCCATTCCACGATAGCCGAGACATTCTCCATAAATGTCTTTTCGTATTTATCTAGTTGCTCACCCGCCCTCAAGAGCATCCTATTCCCATTAAAAATAGCCAGCATCTCATCGACAAGTCTTGATGTATCTATTATCCTGCCACTTTGCCCATCCAGACCCCAATCTTCCGTATCGGCGATTATTCCCTCAATTAACGACATATTTGCTGGGTTATCTATTTGGTCATTTGTTAGTTTCTCATTGTCCTGCAGGAAAGGATTGAATTCAATCCGGAAGAATTCTCTCTTAGCCAAATTCCAATTTATGCCGCCTGCGATGAACATATGCACAATATTCTGATACTTCGTAGTGCCCTGCGCCTTATCTTTCTTTTCCTGGTCAGATATTACCCGATGCGTCCTTTCGTGCGCAATCGTATCTTTTAAGGCAGTGTAGTCGAGTGCTCCTTTTTGGAATTCACCGATAATCTCTAAAATTCTTTTTTCAATGCTCAGACCTGTGGCTTTATATATTGCGTTGGAAATCTTATGCAACTCTATATCTACGCCCACCCAGACATTTGGAAATCCATATCGAGCTTTTAAATAATTTATTAAAGGATGAAGGAGTGTATCATGTTTCAAAATTTCATTCTTAACTTTGTCATATAATCTTGCATTCTGTGCATTTTCTCGTTTTGTTCTGCCCTTCTTTAGAGCATTGAGTATTGTTACATCTATAAAGTTAGGGCTGATAAAGCCAGTCCTATGCTCGGCATCGTCGACATTAAGGATGATAATGCCATTTACAAGGCGTATTCCCCTATACTGGGCTATACGGGGATCGGCGAGTCCCATCGCTAAATTGACAAAGAACTGCCTGCCACGCATATGTGTCTTTCTGCCGAGGTCCTGATTAGACACCTGAGGCATATTTTCCAGCGCATTGCATGCCTGTGTAAGGAGTTCCTTATTCCCACTTTCACTCACGTCTACAATGCCTTCAATCACATCCATAAGAGACTCTGCTGCCTCTCTTGTACCGAGCTGCATAAGGGCATCTATGGCAAGTGGGCGAGTTTCAGGCACCACAGTATCTTTCTCTGCGCCTTCGGCTTGCGGAACTTGAGGGGTTTTTTCTCCTTCTGGTTGCTGGGCAGTTTCTGCTTTTGGTCCATCAAGGTCTTTAGGCGGGGTGGGTTCAACTTGAGCGATATTAGATAATTCCCGCACAAATCGAGCAGCAACCGCAATATCTGCGAGTTCTTTAATGCCGAATGCTTCTCTTGGGTCAGCCATTGCCAGTCCAAGAACGAGTTTGCCTCTACGCTGTGCAAGAGTGCGAATCATCTCGTTGGGAAAGCCGAGTTCTCCAGGTCCATCATAGTAATCGCCGACCGCAGGACGCAATATATCTGTTTTTGTATAGCTGCCCTCTGCTTCATCAAACAACAAATTATGTGCTATATCAAGGGTGGCAAATAGCTCTTCCCCCTTAACAATAAATATGCCAACATCATCCTCTCCGCCTTCAGGCATTTTTCTCATTTCAAGACGCTTCTGCCAATCATCAAACACTTTCCCATCTCTATTCCTTATAAGAGGCGAATAAAGACCTCTGCCTTGCTCCTCCGCTTCTCTATGTTTTACAGCAGTCGGCACTGTCATTGCTACATCTCCCATAGATTGATGGATAATCATAGACTTTAGAAGAGTTTGCTGTGTCCACGTTGGATGTGAAGCCCAAGCTACCATAACATCTCCTTTGAAACCTTCAAGGTGTTTTCTGGTCTGGAGAACCGCATGCCCTGTTCCTTTTGCCTCTTCTTGAACTACAAATTCAACATCGTATTTGCCTGCCAATGCTTTTTCTATTGATTCTTTATTATCAGGACTAACGATTATAATTGGTTTTTCTACCCGAACACCTGCATTGCGTAAAGCCAAAATATTGTCTAATACGATAAATAGGGAGGGCTTACCATTAATTTCAACCAAATTTTTATCTTGGGCTATTTTTTCTCTTTCTGCTCCTGACAATGCCTGCCTTTGCTCCTGCCATCTTGTCCCTTGACCTCCCGCAAGTATGACTGGCTTTACAGGTCTGGTCGACTTATATTGAGTTATATCTTTTATGCCTAACATATCACAGGCAAGGGACATTATTTTGCTCTCGTTCTTCTTATAATTTTCCCAATCATTTGCCAGTTGAACCATTTCATTTTCAGCCTGGGGACGTTTCGCTGTGGCGGAAGTTGTTGATTCATCAGGCCCTTCTTTTGCCCGTGCCTTTTGCGATTGCGAACTTTTTTCTCCTACATCATATAATCGATTTGTGTAATCCTGATTAAACGCACCTCGAATACCTGAAGGGTAGGCTAATCTGGCTCCGGGAAAAGCATCATTAAAAGCATCCAAAATCCATTCCACGCCTTCGTAAACAGCCTCATCCATAAGAATAGAACCTTTATTAGCCTTAAGTAACCATTTAGCCTGTTTAAGCCATTCTTTCGGATTACCTCGGATTGGTGCATCTTCTGTTCCTATCAAATCTATAAGTGTCACCAAATCATAGCTCCCCGCTTGCATTTGGTGAGCCGTAAGGTCAAGTGCGCCAAATTCTCCGTGGATGACTTTCAGTTTTAATTTTTTCCGGGAAAGTAGTTCTAATTCCTTTTTGTGCAAGCGCATACGCTCTGCACACATCCAGTCCTGATCAATAAAGGTTACATCATATCCTAACAAAGCCAACAACAATGGAAAATGCAATAACCCTGAACCCACCACCGCAACCTTTTGGTAGTCTTTGGCCATAATTATCTTTATTAAATCTTCAGAATATTTAAGGTCAGTTCGTTCAAACTCAAGTGCAGTTCCTCCTACAACATCTCCCATCCTTGGTAATTTATCCAGCAACTGCATGGTATAGCCAGCTGCCTGCTTTAATGAAATTTTTCCCTCTGATTTTGCTGCTCTGGTCTTACTTTTTGGCTTTCTTGTTTCATTTGGCTGTTTAAGCTCATTAACTATCCGGGCAATTCGTCCAGATTGGCCTCTTTTCAATGGAACATCTTTAAGGGTTCTTGATACTATCGCACCATACAAAATATCTCTCTCAAGCAGCATTCGCAGATGATTATCACTGAGTTTCACCTTTCTGCCAAGTCCAGTTTCAATCAAGGCTCTTAAATTATGTAACATTTCCCCTTCACTCTTATAATGTTCGATTCTAGCCATCCCCAGCGGAAGTTTCTTCCAAATCTTTGTGATGACATTGTTATAGAGAGCATGGAAACCAAAGGCAATGATGGGACCTAATATTGGACCAATTCCCGGGACGAGATACCCCCATCTAAAGCCAGCTCCTAAGAGCATGAAGTAAGAGACGTATTCTGGAGGGATATCACCATAATCAATAATTTTATCGTTTTTCCATTTGTAGAGGCGGTGATGAGATGGGCCATAGAGGTAGGCACTAACTAAGTAGAACAATAAAATATGTGGAGTATCTAAGAAACCCAATGTGGCTAAGAACCAAGGTAAGAAGTTGAGCAAGAACCCTGCAAATATTCCTTCCTCAAGTATGAAGCTCCACCTTCCAGCAGTCTCCAAACTTATCCAACCCCTGTTAATCAAAGGCTGGCATAGCCACCCAATGAAGCCAGGGATAGATTCTAAGTTCCTGCCTATTTCCTCTAAGCATTCTTTATATTTCTTATCTATTGCGGAATAATAACAGCGAGGGCCAAATATTTTGAATTGCATTTCTCTTACAAAATCAGGTGATAAGGAAAGAGATTCAAGTAATGTTAAAGTCAATAACTCTGCTAAAACTTGTGGATTAAACTTAGTATTTAGTTTCGGGTCTACAATATCCTCGCTTATATAGAACTTATCTCCTTCACAATAACTCAAAGTATTTCCTTTGGAAGTAGTTATATATCCCTGGGTGCTAAAGAAGGTTCGATTTTGATAAAATCTCACTAATGCTTCTTTAGAAGCGATAAGAATGTCTTTTACAAATTTTCGAGATTTACCTTTATACATTTCCGCTAACTTACTTATGTTATCTTCATCTCTTAGTAATCTTTCTATATGATTGCACGCAAATGTAACAGCCTCTCTTAATCCTACAAAGGATGAGTGTTGAGATTCTATTCTTGAAATCCCTTTTAATTTCTCTATAAATAAAAGGTTACTTCCTTTTGTTCTAAGTAATGGCTTGCCTTCTCTTAGGCTCCTAATGTTTATCTTGACAAGTCTACTTGAAATGGCGGCCCGACCGATGTTCAATATTTTCTTTAAATCATCTAAAGATGGTAAGTCTCCTTTATGACTTTCCTTGTATTTATTAATTACATCAATAATCTCTTCATCGCTTACAGGTCTTAGTTTCTTCTGCCCCTCCATGCCAGCTGTTAAAATCAAGGGTAGTTTTCCTCTTTTCCGTTTCCTGTTTATTGTCTTGAGTCTTTTCTGTATTGTTCCTTTATCTACTCCTAATTTATTTGCAAGTTCTTTTTGGATAGGTAGCCGTTGATATCCTTTTACAAAATCAGAATGGGCTTTGATAATCTCCTCATCACCTACATGCTTTCTTTTCTTTCTATTAGGAACAAAACCGCGTGTCTTGAGGGGAGGAAAGAGTTTTGATTTATCAATCCTTATCACCCATATAGAAACCGAGGTTTGATCTATATCCAAATCGTCTGCTATTTCTTTCTCAGTAGGTAGATTACCTTCGTTCTCCCCTTGATAATTTTCTATAAAATTACTGAAGAGTTTGTAATATTGACTCAATCTAAACCAATAAGCATCTCTCTTGCCCATTCCTTTTGGTGGTTCTGGCAAATTTGATTTATACTGCCTGCCATGTGGAGTAGGTCTGGCTAAAAAGGCTCTATATGGCGACCACCACAGATTTAGTCTATTGGTCATAGGCAATGCAGAGTTTTCCACATCTTTCCGATACATTTCCTCATTAAGCATATACCTGCGAAGTTTTGATGGGCTATCTGATATTGGTCCATATACGGGTGACGGGATACCAGAGAGGTAGACTCTATTTAGTGGGACATTTCCTTCTTTGTCGGGTTTGGAGAATTTCCGATTCTCTTTCACTATTTTAGGCTTCTCGGCGACAATGGTATATATCTTTGCTTGTTCCAGGAATTTACTCTTGGGGACGGTCGTATCATATATAAGAATGCCCATTCCATATCTAAAATCGATTTTATTCACATATTCTGGAATAGGCATCCACCCCGTGCCACTCTGCGTAGTGCTGTGACGCTTCTCTCTGTCAATGAGAATTCTGGAAGACTTTTTTCCTTTATCTAAAATAATAAATCCAGCTGACTCAAGAGCTTTGCTCAACCGAGAATAAAAAACTGGGATCCTATCCAATTCCAGTTGCCCATGCAATTTCATATATTGGTAGTAATGTTTATCTCTAAGATCGCCCAGCTTATCTTTCATTTTTGCTATAAGATAAGGTCGCATAACTTTTCTAAAACTATTTTTGTCAGAGAAAAACGCATCAAGCTCAGGACAATATATTGCTCCTTTGTGTTTCATCTCTTCGTATAGAGGTTGTGGATCACTTCTAATTGTCTGGAAAATAATTAGTTTTCCACCAGGTTTAAGCGCTTTAAAACTTTCCACTGCAGCTTTCTCTAAGTCTTCAAATGTATCATAACTATCACTGGCAATAATGGCATCAGCATTTTGGATGTGTTTTGACAAATCATATACATTTCCTTCATTGGTTCTCTGGCATAAACCTCTCTCTTTAATTCTTGCAAGGAACTGCGGATTTATGTCAAAAGGAACAATCCTACCTTCTTTAATCCATGCAGGATCAATAATTGTCTCCAACCACCCCTCACCTGCTCCCACATCTATAATGGTCTTATCTGAATCACTTAAGTATTTATCAAGAGTCTCATTAATAATTTTGGATAGCGCTTTACGTACAGTTTCTCTTCCTAAACCAACCTCATATTCTCGTCTCTCTCTAATCCACCTATTACAATCAAAAGTCTTTTTTACTGCCTCGTCACTTATATAATCGTCAGTTATTGAATCTAACTTTAGTAAAGCAAAGTTACTGCTTAATAAATTTAATATTAACCTGAGATTTTTTCCACCTAAGTTAAATCTTGAAAGAATATCTCCAATCTTTCTCACCCTTTCTGATTTGGATGAACGGGGATCTTTTGATTGCACTATGTCAACTATTTTTGCAATTTCTTCATCTGAAATTTTTCTAATAACTCCTTGAGAAATCTTTGTATTCTCAATTAAATACTCTCTAATCCGTTCATATAAACTTTTATTAAAAGATTCATTCTTATTTTCCTCCTCAATAAAGGACAAAATGGTTTGGGGAGAGGTTTTTCCTTTTTCTTTCCTGGTATCTTCTGTTCTGCCTACCAATTCCCAAAAAGCTTCTTTTCCTTTTTTCTTATACTGCTCCTGAAACCAGGTTCGCATCCAGCCTATTCCCCAAGCCTTTGCTTCAAATTCTTCAATTTTACTTATTATCCTCTTTCTTTGTTCTTCAGTGACATCTTCAACTTTGATACCAAATATTTGTGGAACTTCGTCAATAAATCTCTCCCTTCTCTCTTTATAGGTAGATTCAGTAGTAATGATTTTCAGGTCAACCTCACCTGTTGTTAGTAATTGTTTAAACCCTTCACCACGGTCCTTCTGCAGTTTATCTTCTATAGTTAGGCAAATCTCGTTACTTACAGCCGGGATAATAGTGTCGCCTTTGAACAATTTGGTACAGCGCAGGTCATCAGCTATTGATTCTTTTGCTATCTCATCTCCATGAACCAACATAACCTGTTTAGGATTGACCGATTCAATAAATTGCACAAGTTCATCATGGTCAGCATGAGAAGAAAAACTAATCTGCAAAACGTCGGCTTCTACAGGAATTTCATTTTCACCTAAAATAAAGCTCTCTCCTTTTTTGCGCTCTAATAGCCTTCTCCCGGGAGTTCCCTCATCCTGATAACCAACCAGAATCAATGCATTGTTAGCATTAGATAAAATTCTCGGGGCGTAATAGCGCGCTGAAAGTGTGTCTTCCAACAACATTCCTGATGAAGCAATGATACAGCAGGGTTCTTTCGCTATCTGTTTACGAACAGCATCACTGGGAACCCATTTTATATTACTTTCTCTATTCAACAGATAGTCTATATCTGACCCTGTATATTCTGGCATCCATTGGGAGTATTTAAGATCAATTTCCACCATCTTTTTTGATAGTCCATCAATATAAATAGGTAATGATTCAGGGAGTTTACCTATCCTTTTGTAATGTGCTAAAATTAATGCTATTTCTGATGAACGGCCAAGGGCAAACGCAGGAATGAGCACAGTTCCTTTTCTTTCATAAACCTCTTTTATTTTGTCAATAAGTTCTTTTTCTCTTTCTTCTCTTGTCCCTTTATGGAGCATCCCCCCATATGTGGATTCAATAATGAGTCTATCTATCGGTATATCTGGATATTGTATTCGCCCGGCAATGCGGGTCTCCTCCCAGGATAAATCACCGGTATAGAAAATATTCTCATAAGGAGTAGATATCGTTATGGCATTTGCCTCAAGTAAATGGCCTGCCTTAAGGAATGAAACTTTCACCTCATCGTTAA
>CAYOFG010000062.1:0-7860 GCA_964403285.1 uncultured Clostridia bacterium
TAGGAATTGAAACTACAACGCCTCTGAGCCGACTTCTCTCCTGAGTTGGAAAAGAAATGAAGCGGCTTATCTCATTGGGAGGGATGTGGCGAGCTCCCGGATGCCGGGCAATCCCCAAAGAGAGGAACGCCAAAGAGAAAAAGATTAAGCCAATGTTTCCAGAAACTCGCTGAAGAATGAAATAGAAAACTGAAGCCAGAATAAAAAGACTTAGAAAGATTATTAGAAACCAGAAATATTCATCTCCTATGAAGAAATTGCCGACGAGGATTCCCAAAATATATCCAACGGCAGTTAAGATGAGTGGCGTTAAACTAAATCTCCTCATTCATTGTCCTTGTCTGACGCCAATTCAGTTGATACGAATCTCTGAGATAGGAAAAATTCGGTGAGATTTACTATTAAGCAGGCTTCTTTTGTGAAATTATTTTTCCATGATAACAGGATTTCTTAGATTGACTATTCCTTCAGCAATAGACTCAATCACATCGCCTGGCTGAAGCCCTTCTTCAGGACCCGCGGGAGGACTGGCTGTGGAAAATATATCTCCCGGCTCTAAAGTCATAATATCGCTTAAAAATTCAAGGATTTCTGGTATCTTAAAAATCAAATTCTTCGTGCTGGATTCACATTCAACTTTGCCATTTCTTTTTCTAATCATTTTTACATTATGTGGGTCAGGAACTTCATCCTTGGTCACAATCCAGGGACCCATAGGGCAAAAAGAGTCAAACGCCTTGCACCTCTGCTGGTACATCACATGACCTGGCTGAATCATCTCTATATCGTGAGCTGTCACATCTACAATCATTGTATAACCAAATATATGCTCATATGCTTTCTCTTTAGGAATATGTTTGCCTTTCTTCCCGATTACCACAGTGAATTCCCATTCCTGGAAAAGACATTTAGAAGACGTCCCCGGCCATTTCCCACCCTTGGGTATCACGATAGGCTCATCAGGCCCTGTCACCGTAGACTGGGCTCTGATAAAAAAGACAGGAACCTCGGGCTTCGGATAACCTAACTGCTTGCGATAGTCTTCATAGTTGATGCCAATGCAGACTATCTTAGGTGGTCTCGGTATGGGAGCTTTCAATTTCACTTTTCCCAGGGGAAAAACAGCGCCCGGCACATTGAATTTTTGACCTTCAACATAATCAATCATCTCTCTCGCCGCTTTCAGCGCCGGCTCACCCGCTGCAATAAATTCAACCATAGAAACGGGAACAGTCCGGCAGGCGATCTCCTCGGGATTGGTAACCTTTTTAACCTTTGATAAATAGCTGACGCATGCTCCATTCAGGTCTATCACATTTTTTTCTACGACCACACCTACTCTTAACCTTCCCCCTTCTTCAAAAGTTACAAATTTCATAGTAACCTCCTTTCAAAATGGACTCAATTAATCTTAAATCTATCACACCGCCCTATGAAAAGTCAAGTACTCTTTTTGTTAATATAGAACTCTTATGGCTACCAGTATCCTCATTACCGTCTCATCTATTCGCTGACGCTCCTCAAAGAAGCCAGCATCACCATAATAATTCCTTTTGCCGAACTCCCCGGCAAAATCGAAAGATACTATATTGTTAAATTTGTATCCCAGCCCTCCAGTAAAGGAGACCATCTGAAATTCTTTACTACCATAAAAGGGTTGAAAATGGAAGCCATATCTCAAACAAAGCGCATCTCTTAGATAGTGCTCTGCGCCAACACGAAATTCAAAGGTATCCTGATAATTGGTTCCCGATTTAAATCCCGACCATTCGCTAAAGAGTATCTCTGTCGCTATTGTGGAAGAGTTTTCATCAATGAAAGTATAGGCTACGCCAAGGCCATAAGACAGAGGAAATATTAGCTCTGTCTTGCCTTCTTCTGTCAACGCAGGATAATCTGCTTTCCATCTCTCATTGACTACTCCCCCTGTGTTAACAACAAATCCAGCTCTAAACTCATCGGTGAAATAAAGGATTCCCCCTAGTGTGAAGTTGAAACCGGAAAGATTCGATTTGAGCTCAGTAATGGCAGTGGGAGGAGAAGCGTAAATAGTGGACCTGGTCTTAAGACTACTCTTTCCATTCAATATATTAACAGCTCCGCCTATATATAAATATCGCGTGAGCTTCCATGCTCCTCCTACACTATAGGCATAGAGGGCCCCTTCACCATTGATACTGGCTGAACCAATTTTCTCCCCAGGCGAGTCGACATCAAAGATGAATTTCTCATGCTGGTAATGGTTATCATATAAAGGAGCGAGCCCCAAAGCCAGATTCAGTTTTCTTCCGACTGGAAAGGAAACCGCAGCACTATTGAGTTGAAAATAGCACTGGGCATTAAAATAAGTCAATTCATCTTCTGTTGCCACTTTTTCCACAACCGGGGCTATTCCCATTGCTAATGAAAATTCCTTCGTCTCCAGAATCCCGAGACAGGAAGGATTCACAAAGAAAGAAGAAGAATCTGTTCCACTGGCAATCGATGTTCTTCCCATTGCCAGGGAACGAGCCCCAGTTCCAGAAACAGGGTCTCCTAAATGAGAAACTCCTAAATATGTTAGCGCGCCAACTCTCGAAGCCAGAAGAAAGAAACTAGCAACTAACACAAGAATAATTTTCTCTCTTTTCATCTTTTTTTGTAACCCACTTACTTTCCAAGTTTCTGACTATGTCACCATTTCACATCCCACTGTAACCTGAACACATGCCTTCTGCTTCCGATTACGTCATCCAACTCTTCCTTATTTTCCGGCCTGCTTATCCCATAATCATTCAAATAGCGCGTATTTTCATATTTTATCCATAGCCTGGTGTTCTTAGTGATTTCTTGTGTTACTATTAGGTAGTATCTTACACCTTTACCATAAGTCCACCAATGAAACGGAGTCAAGCCCATTGGCCATAAGAACTCAATTTCGCTCATAGCAACTCCTGGCTCAGCTTCAAAGAAGATGAGCCTCCCTTCAAGTTTTAACTTACGAGTCGCATTGTACTTGAGGTCGCCAAAAATTAAGTGCCCTCTATCCACTTGTTCAAGCTCATAGATTGTATTTTTTCTCACATCCCACCTCACCCTAAGCCGCACTCTGCCGTCCGGATTCCAGGTGACCTGCACTCTCGTCTTCTTCCAACTCTGGTATAAATCTCTATTTTCTATCTGTTCATCATACCAGTGGTCCCACTGTCTGAAGTATAGTTCCACCTTCCTTAAAAATCTCTGACTAATATTGAACCAGAACTCTTTATCCCTTGTGGGCATTAAATTATTCTCTCTCCAGGGATGGCGAACCGGTCTAAAATAGACTTGCACTTCCCTCTCCCTGTCCTCATACTTTCCGCCCAGGAATATTCCATTCTCATTCCAATCTTCATCTCTACGTCCCACTATAGTGGTGGCACTACTATGTTCGTTATAGTAGTCTGTATCATATTTATAGATAGTCATCCATAGAGTAAAGGCATCTAATTTGAGCATGGGCTGAATCAACCATGCCTCCCCGTGACCCATGCACTTGGCATATTCGGCACAAAAATTCAAGTTTCTGTACCAGGTATTAAAATCAAACCCGAAAACTCTGTTTCTTTCTCCTCGAAATAGATAGTATCCTTTGTCTTCTGGTGGGTTGATCATAGGGCTATATTTACTCTGGTAACCCATAAAACCAATCTGTGAATCTCTTAAAAAATCATACGCTACTCTACCGCCAATCAGTTCCTCGGTCAAATTGTCGTTTCTCTCCAGTTCCCTGTCACTGGTGATATAACCCATATTTTCCCTGATAGCGATCAGGCTCTCTTTCACCGTGCCATCCGGATTCAAGGTTGCATCGAGCTTCTTATTCGAATAGAAGAAATCCAGGTTGAATTTTTTTATTCTCTTATTTACCGCCACCCCTCTGAAATAGGTATTCGGTGCTGTCCCTCTGTCCTCCTCAACACCTTTAGATTCAATCTTTATTGGTCTCGTCAATTCTGTTGCCAGAGGATAATAAAAAATTAGTCCCTGATTATACTCAAGCTTATAATCGCCAATGACTATCTTATCAAAGGAATACGCCTCTCGCATTACCAACCAGTATTTGGTCAAATAGTATTTCCAGAGATTATGAAAACTAATCGCCGGTTCCGAACCGCTATCTGACTGGGCGTCTCCGTGACGAAGAATCCACCCAATTTCATAGTGATTTCCATATTTTAGTCTCGTGCGATTATAAACATATGGGGGATTCTGAAATTTGGGGTCAGCCTTAAGATATGCTTCACTATCCGGCTTATCCATCTTCATTCTCCATCGGAAATCACCATGAAGGGGTAGAGGCACTCCTATTGGTTCAACCTTAATATAGGGAGTTATTTCCTCAAATATCTTAACGCTCATACCTGGCACGTCCTTAAGTTCCTCTACTTCTGTGAATCCTCTCTGTTCGCGGTGGAGAATGATTGCTCTTGCCAGGCGCGAATCGATTAAAGGAAGTTTCAATAGTTGGTCGAAAGAAACACTATTTAGATCGAGCGGATGGTCTTTCAATTCAGCGAGCTCTTCCTTATCCACTGCCCCCGGAGATAGTGTCTCCGCTTCATCTTCTTCAAATGGAACCTGAGCCACTACTGATGGACTCAGATGGGCAATTGAAATTGCAGACAAAACCAATAGAATAGCAGCGATTCTTACCATAATTGGTCGGGCACTCTTTACCCCGTTAGAAATTCCTCCAAGAGAATTTCTAACATCCATTTCTAACGGGGTTTAGAATGCTGATTGATTTTGCATGGTCTGGTTACCTAAATGGAAAGATAAAGAGAACTGGTGTTGATTATTCAGGAAAGGATGGCTCAAGAAGGCATAATCGAATTTGAATATTTTCCAGCAAAGGCCAAAACCTCCAGTAAATCTTGCGGGATCGTTCTCTACCCCGGCGCGTAAAGCAAGATTTCTATTCACCAGGATTTCCAAACCAGCTCTTACCTCGGGCTCAACCATTATCGAACTCAATGGCAGATGTAAATCGAGAGAAGTAATGCACCGGGAAAGAATCCGAAACGATGTCCCCAACATAATCCTCTGGGCTAAGTTCTCTGAGCAATTACCAAGCCGGGGACTATTCAGATTCATCGCCATAATTCCCAATCTAAACTTAGAACTAATATCGGCAAGGGCTCCCACATCCAGACCAAAAGCCGAAGCCTTACCATAATCTGAGTTTGTGCTAGCTCCTTTAATCCTTAAACTCATAATTTTCACATTGAAACCAAAATATACATCACCACCCAAAGACTGCCCGGAAGAAAAAATAGTCTGGCTCTCTCGATATTCTGAGCAACCAAACTGTGAATAGGATAATCCAAAACCCCCCATTTTCTTAGTGGGAACGACTCCCCCGAATAGATAATATGTCAAGTCTTTTAGTCCGAAAAGTCGGGTAGTCATCCCCATAGCCTCTAATTTTTCCACAACTGCCAGTCCAGCAGGGTTCCAGTAGATAGCATTAACATCGTCAGCCACACCCGTAAACGCTCCTGCCATCCCCATTGGACGAGCCCCCGCTCCCTTCTCCTCAAAAGCCCCATAGCCGGGCGCAAGGGCAGAGAAGCAGAAAACCAAAAAAGCAAAAATTACAAGAAAAGTTTTTCTTACCATGTTTCTATTTAAGTTTTCTTCCTATTATTATCGTGTCTGTTCCTTTAGTTACCTTTCCTGTATTTTCGTTCAGTGCCTCAATGTGACAGATATAGATTCCAATTGGCACGACTGTTTCTCCAGTATCATCACTGCCGTCCCATGTTACAGAGCCTTCCCCGTCAGAGTCCACCTCTTGGTCGATCAGCACCCTAACCAACTTCCCCCTGACATCAAAAATTCTCAAAGTAATTCTTGAGCCATCTGGCACATTATATTTTATTTTTCCCGCAGTTGGCTTACCACTTATGTCATTATAAGGAAAAAAGGGAGAATCAGCGACTTCGATTGTCTTTGTGGTAGGTTTCTCTTGGTAATCAGGTTTTGGGATCACAAGCACGAAACAGACATCATCCACATAGAAGGTTCTCTCTCCGCAGGCGCCGCTACCGGAAACCCAAGCTCTTATATTAGCAGAGTTAGCGTTTACAGGTGCAGTAATTTCCCCAGTAGTCAACTCCTGGTAGGAAGGACTATCAAGGGAAGGCGGGGATTGCGCTTTTTCAATAGAACTTCCGCTACCGTCGTAAGAAGTATACCAGTATACTCTGATTGTGACTTCACCATCCGGGTCATTGTCATAGACCCAGAGGGAAGCAATATAAGTTTCCCCGGGTGAAATTATGATTCCTTTCTCTTGAATATATCCATAACCAGTGCCAACGTCGAAAAGTTTGCCTGCAAATGAGCCACTGCGCACAGGCGAATCGACTACAGACCATTCTTTTAATCCCCATTCATTCCAATGGCTCGTAGTCCCGGATTCGAATCCTCCATCAATAGTTAACTCGCCAGCCCCTGCAAGATTAATATATAAAAAAAGAATCCCCGCCAATTTTAAAATAATAAGTTTTCTCATAGGATTCTAATAAATGGGCTCCCTATTTATATGCGATTTATTCTCTCAACTACCACTCTTCTTCTTGTAACATTGCTTCGTATTTGGTCAATAATAATTTCTCTACATCATTTTTAATTCCCTTATCGTAAATATATATCTGTTTTATCCACTGATGTCTGCCTTTTTCCGGTGGCCTCGCTGGCCAGGCAATCCATGGACCTCTCTTACCTTCCATTATTCCACAGGAGACAGCGACTGCATTATTGAAGGTAACTTCCACATTAGCTTTCCTCTGCCCTGCTCCCCTTAACCTGAACCAATCCGTAACTTTGAAAGAGACCTGTTCAACCTTATTTTTAGAAGGCTCTCCTGTCTCAATTGCTTTTACCACGGAATTTCTCACTTCCTCCGTGAGAAACTTTATTTGAGGATAGACAATTCCCTTCCTGCTTATGTATTCAGGAAACTTCAATACTGTCTTCTCGTCAACTTTCATCACTTTTATTTCTCGCACGACAATACATTCATTGAGCATAACTTTAGCAATTCCCACTACTCCTTCTTTATTCCCAACTGGTTGCACCTCAACTCTCGTAACACTGATAGCGTCCAGGTCTCTTTCTTTCTTCTCTGTGCCCACCACTATTGAGGAGAAGAGGAAAACAATCAGCCCCGCAACAGCCAGACCTTTCCCTCTTCTCATAAATTTATAAAACATCATTTCGCTCCTTTCCAAAATTCTCTCTTCTGGATTTCACAAATGGTGATAACAAAAAAGCATAACCTATACGACTTCTTACTTGTCGACGGTTTTTACTATTCTTTGTTGATAACAGGACATTCGGATTTGATTCTGTTGAACTCTTCAAGGAAAGATTTAGCAAGTGGTGTGGAATCTATGAGGACGGAAGCTTCGTTATTCTTTTCTAATGCATAATAGCTCCAGTTGGTACTACCAATTATAGTATATCTTTCATCTACTATTATGAACTTATTATGGGTGGTCTTGAAGGGGGAATCGAAATATACTTTTACGCCAGCCCGGGAGAGCATAAATCCTCCCTCCCTTTTGTTTCTTCTGGTGATTTTTCCAAAGGTGCCCTGTTCCAGAATTACTTCTACGTTTACTCCTCTTTCGTGAGCATCTATCAAATCTTGAACTAACTGGTTTTCCAGGCTTTCCGGATATTTTTCGTAATAGAACATTTCAAACATTACTATATGAATAGATTTTTCTGCTTGCCTCAAGAGTTCATGGACTGCCGGATAGTATAACTGATTAGGAATCGGCTTGACATCTTTTGCGGGAAGAGCGAAAACAATCTGTAAAGAGAAAGAAA
>CAYOFG010000063.1:0-5470 GCA_964403285.1 uncultured Clostridia bacterium
TGATTCCTCTCTTAAAGTGCGAGAGACGTTAGAAAATTTACCCGAGCAGCTTTACTTACTGGCGCATGCTGAAATAGCGCCTTTCAGTGCAGGGGTAAGGGTGTTAAAGCCGCATAAAGGAAAAAGCAGGATTATTATAGTCAATCATGACGGCACCAAGTTACCAAATACAGATTTATGGTTAGAAGAACATATCTATAATGAATTACTGAAAATTATCAGGGCGAGACTCAGAGGTGAGAGGTTATTGTTGTTGCGAGAATGTTATTATCCCAGCCTGGCTCTTCTGTTGGTGGTTTCAAATGATGGAGATATTACTATAACGAACCTTGACCCGCTTTTTTACAATGAGATGCCTGTGGCTTCATTACTTATTTGTGACTGGGGTGATTTTGCAGACGATAAGGACGTAGAAATGGTTATGACTAAAATAGCCGAATCTCGAGCGGAAATACCACCACGCGATGCCGAGGCTTTTAAGGCCGCCTTATTGAATAAAGAGGAGCGGGAATTAGAACCATTGATCTCTGAGAAAAGGCGGCAGGTCATTGCCTTATCAAAGCAGTACCGCGGGTTAGGCAATGTACCTCTGAGTAACTATGGTTTTACCTTACAGGGTATTGGACAGGCTGTGATTGATTATATGGGAGGTATTCAGGCAGTAAAGGAGGAAGCGGTAAGGCGTCAGGGTTTAGGTCTTGATAGTGTGATAATAAGATCGTCGCAAGCATTAGGCATAGAGGGGGTTAAGGGCAAGCTCGCCAGGAGGATGGTACCGCATGCCTATATCAGAGATTTTCTGCCTGGCGGGGTTGTTTCTGATAAAGAGGCTTGCGCAAATATCAAGTCCTTAGACGCTGCAAAAGCGATTCCTGTATTATATCCCGATGGTGTAAGAGTTGCCCAAATGCAGAAAGACCTACTCGCTATAGCGTATATAAGGGGGCAAGTTGTTCCTCGCCGAACAAAGGGAGAAATTAGCTGGTATCTACCTTTCTATGATGATTATCGCCTGCTCGTCGACCCCATTGATAAAAAGGTACAAATAATAGACTGTATGGGTGTTTCAACTTTATGCAATTGGAATCAACCGGCAATAAAAGAGAAGGCCGCTCAGATTATAAAACAAGCCGGTGCAAAAACCGACCGCGAAAAAGCCTTAAGTATATGCCGCTGGGTTCAGGCAAACATTTCACCTTACACTGATGTCTATCGGAAAAGGTCTGCATTTGATACGATTTTTACGATACAGGCTGGCACCAGCATGCATCAGACCAATGCGCAAGTTGCTCTTCTGCGTGCAGCAGGCTTTCCCGCTTGTTTCGTGCTGGTGTGGATGAGAAGAAGTATCTTTGATGAGTTACGCAATGTCTATCCAGTATTGTATAACAAATTGAGAACGGTTGATAGCGGGTATTGGACACGGGTGTTCGCTGAAGTTTGCATAGATGGCCAATGGCTGCGTTATGATATTTCCGGTGATGATAATTTTGTCAGACCCAATTATACATTTGGCAGAGAGCCTTATCAACCTATGAAGTATGATATGCCCTTTAGCTTCCGTCCCTATTGCTATTTTGATACTATGGATGCCTGGATTGAAGGGCTTCCATTACAATTAACCTTAGCAGAACAGATTGCCCTCTATGAATATTTTTATACCCCCAGGAAGTTAAGGAAGCGACTCTCTGAAGTTTCCTTTTCTGAAGAAGAGCTCGTCCAGGCTATGACCTCTGCCGCAAGCCGAATGAAGAATCCTACTCTTGCCAAGGTATCTATAGAATTAAATAAACAAGCAGGGCTGGCTATTTGGGATGAAAGAAAGATTTTAGGTTATTTGAGAATCCATGGGAGGGCTGATACAGCGCTTGCTTCTCTGCCGGCTTTCGATCAAGATAATCTTCGTCAACGCATTATAAGCGCAGCACTAAACATTCATGATGCGAGTCCTAATAAACCTATTAGCATTGAACAATTAAGGAGGCGCACGGGTGTAAGTAGAGTTTCGCTTTATGATTACTTATGTCAGTTAAGAGAGCGTAAGGGCGCTGGCTTTTTGCCCGAGTTAGCTAAAAGTGGAATAGAACTCCCCGGGAGCATTTATCTTGATTCAAAAACAAGGGAAAAAAGGCGCAGGCAACTTTGTTGTCAAGGAGAAAAGCTGTACCCGGGATCTCCTGTGAGTATACGTTCTCTTTGTGAGACATATCAGCAAACCATCAAAACAGCGAGAATAATCTCGCAAAAAGAGGACAAGAGATTTATCACAACGGGAGAAATCTGGCAGGCATTGAAACAAAGGCTAAGAAATATGAAATATGGAAAGTATGTACGACACTTGCGTCTATTTAAGGTAGACACGGACATAGATGTAGCTGAGCAGCTGAGACGTGAGGGTATCGTATTAATGTGGCAGGAACCACAAGGGAAAAAGCGAAAACCAATCAGGAAGGCACCCCGAGACCTACCACAGAATCCGCACTACAAACGTGGTGTCTTTGCTACCAATGCACGGTTTGTGCTTGATGATATGGCGGAAAAGATAGAAAGCAGGCTTCGCCAACTTGGTTCTCTGTTTGGCAGGCAGACAAAGATGTATCACCATCAGCCGGCTGCAGATGATGGGGGAGCGGGAAAAGAGGATATAACTCCGGATAGGAAAAAGATACAAAACATTGTTCAAGGTAAAGGGATTGAAGGCTCAACCCTTTCTGTCAGCGAGACATTTGAAGATTTGCCTGAAGTCCTCTACGTTCTTTCGCAGAGTTATGGAAACGCATATTATCCTGTTGTTAAGGTTCGGGCACCGCGTAGAGGTTTCAATGAATTAATAATATTTGGCTCTGACCTAAAATTAAGGATGGAGAAGGATACGTATATTAAATTGCGGGGAAATATAGAAACGAGGCTTAAAGGGAAAAAGGCCGGAGTTATACCGAGTGAAACTTATCCTCCACTCTATTTAGAGATAGAAGACAATGGAGATTTAATCATAAGTAATGTTGATTATGCTAAAAGAAGAGATATAGGAAATCCAACCTCACAAGATGAGAGTAAAGAAGTAAATCCAGGCCCCGGATTTGACCAGAGATGGAGAGGCACTGCATATATTCCTGTCATAGGCGCTACTATAATCATCATTTTATCGGTAATCGCAGCTTATTTCTGGCCGCAAATTAGCACACACACTCATCAATTCCAAGCTGGTTTTGGCTCCTCGCAACATGGTTTGCTATCCTTAGCCAGCTTGGGTGCATTTATGGGGATGCTTTTGTTTGGCGGGGTGGCTATCGGTATTGGTGCAAGGGTTATGGGAATTCCCGTGAGGCATAGAGTTATTGGATTGGACGAGATGATTGAGTGGATGACGGATTTGGTTAGGGAATTCTATCGCCAGGTCTGTATTGTAAGGGAATATTTAGTGAAAGTAGCAACAGTAAGATTGCCTGAGGTTTTGGGTCTGGGAGTTGTGCAGGAGGTTAGGAGCCCTGGGGTAGAGATAGAGAGGGAACAAATGAGGTTAAGATGGGCTGCTTTTCAGGCGCTGGGGAAGGAGTTGCCGGCGGAAAGGGTTACCGAGATAATGGGAATTGTTGAGGAATTAAATAGAAGGAAAGAGGCAAGGGAGACATCAGGGGTGGAAAGCCCTTACCAGAACAATATGGAGATTAACCCATTACTCGAATGGACACCCCTCGTCCAAGAGATGGAAGTGAGGGTGAGAGGAATTGAAGAATCTGTTCAAGAGGTGAGAGGAAATTATGATAGGGTAGAGGTGATTGAAGAAGAAACAGTAAGGGCTATAGAGGCAGGAGAGATAAGTCCGGAGGAGACTCTATTTGTGGTTTCTTATCCAGGGCAGGCATATGAATATGTGCGTGCGAAGTTGACTGAATTCTACAGGAGACGGGGAATTCCTGTTGGGGAGACAGAATCTAAAGTTAGTGAGCATTTTATATGGATAGGGGAAAACAGGAAATCTTCTGCCAAAGAAGCAGAGGAGATAGAGTCCCTGAGGATATTTAATCGTGCCGAAGGGTTATTGGTTCTATTGGCATTAAGAGGTGTGAATATAGAGGAATTCCTTAAGGGTGTTAAGAGAGGTATCTCGATGTGTGGAGAGAAGAAACCCGAGGATAACCCGGGCGCTCAATTGGTCTTCTTGCAGGAAGTTATGAGGAAAGCGGGGCGGGAGCGGGTATTTCTGGTATTGCCTGAGGAACTGCAAGGATTCGGCAAGGGCTGGCGAGAACTGATTTCACTTACCGGAAGAGAAGGTGAAGGAATTATTCCCATATTGGGAGAAGAGCTGACTAGTCCTGAAAGCTATGGAAATAATACAGCATTCATATACATAAATGTAGGGGCGACATTTATGGCGCCCCGATTTACCAATCGGGATTCGATGAATCGAACCCCTACAGTAGGCTTATTAAAGAAGGCAGGCTATCCTGTATTTGAGTTTCCTTTAAGAAGCGAAGAAGATATTGGCGCTTTATTCTATATTGTAGAATTTGCTAGTGTGGCCGGTTATGCTATGCGAATCAGCCCAGCCATGAAGGACATAGAGTCATCGCCGGTCCGACAGGACTCCGAAGAGGTGTCGGACTCCTTCGGAGCTAAAGCCGACGACTCGGGGAGAGCAACGGCTCAGCCATTATCGAAGCACGGAGTTGAGCCAGAGGAGGGCAAGGACAGTCCAAAGAACTTATTCGTAGTTCACGTTGAGAATCTCTTGAATATAAAGTCGGTCAGAGAGGGCACTCCGTCTATGATGAAAATGGAGCTTGAGGTTACGCCAGGGAGTATGCCAGTACTTGAAGTTATGAAGAGGATAATTGATGCAGAGAAAAAGGGGAATCTCAAAAAGGCAGGGTTTGTCTTTGTTTCCAGCACAAGAGATGTAAAGACAGAAGTCATAAAGCAGATGTTAACGAACTTCATGATTGGAGCCGGTCTATCGCGGGAGGTTGTAGTCAGGGCAATAGATAGTAACTTGATAATTGATGAGGGAGAACTGAGAGGAGCGGGAGGAATAATACGTATATCAGGAACTCCTAAGATAAGCACGACGGCAGTACTCTCCATTATCAACAAGAGGCTCGTGGGTAGAGCAGATGTGGAGGCGACTGGGATCAGGATTATTACCGATAAGAAGAATAACTGGAGAAATGATGTGGCGAAAGAGATGATGAGGGAGGTTCTCTGGATGGTGCCGGAGTCAGCGAGAGAGGGAAAAGGATTATCTACAGAAGACGGAGTGGCTGTAGCGATAGAGGGTAAGGTTCCTGAGTGGCTGAGAAGGTTAATAGATTCGAGATATAGTCCAGAGGAAGCAAAAAGGCTACTGGATCAAATAGAGAGGGAACGGACGATTATTCTGCGGGCAGCGCCAGTAGTGGATGAGGAGCGTCTTAAGGAATTTGAGGCTCAAAAGTGGATATATGAAATTCAGGCATAATTTGTAGCT
>CAYOFG010000063.1:5570-7646 GCA_964403285.1 uncultured Clostridia bacterium
TTAATTTGGAAGCAGAAGGATATGAGGCAGTCCTTGCCTTAAGCGGCGAAGAGGCTCTGGAAAAGGCTCGGGCGAGTCCTCCAGACCTAATTACCTTAGATGTGCTTATGCCTGAGATGGATGGGTTTGAAGTGCTGAAAGCTCTCAAGAGAGAGGAAGCGCTAAATTCAATTCCGGTAATGATGATATCGGTAGTTGACGAAACTCGCAAGAAGAGAGGAATCCAGATGGGAGCGGAAGACTACTTATTGAAACCGATAGATTTTGATAATCTGTTAAACAAGATAAGATGTCTGGAAATGGATAAGAGCCCACCATAGTGGAATGCGATTTAGTCGTGGCTGGAGAGCGGTAGCTCTGCAGCAATGTAGGGGCGATCCCGATGTATCGGGATGATCGCCCGAAAAAAGGGACGGCACAGAGTCCGTCCCCTACGGGTACAATTTTTTTCTCACCACCACTTTCCTCAAAATTAATCCAGCCTAAAAAATGCTTGCCAAAAATTAACAAAAATGTAACAATTCTGTAACACCAGTGTAACATTCTTGTAGTAAAATATGTAATGGATTATGATGGTTAATTTTATACCCAGGAGTTAAATATGTCTAGGCGAAGTCGATTTCACATTCATAGGTTAAGCTATAAGATACTATTCCTAGCCTTCTTTCTTTTGTTGGCCTTGAGTTATATTCCTATGGAAATTTCGGCTACCGAGGACGTGTCTTCTGAAAAATACTTTAAACAGGCCCTGGTAGATTACGATGCAGGAGACTACAAATCGGCTATGGAAAATTTCTCAGAGGCTCTATTTTTAGACCCCAATAACAAACAGGCTAAATATTATCTGGAGAAAGCGGGAAGGAAATTCCTGGAGGCAGTGGAGGCCAAAAGGGAATCTGATAGGATAGAGATTCTGAATAGAGCCAGGACCGTAATTGCTGAACGGAAGAAAAAAGTGAAAGAAAGTTATGATGAGGGAATAAAACATTACAAACGGGGTGAGTTTTTGCGGGCTGGTGAGGCATTTAATGCGGTGCTGGAAATAGAACCAGAACATAAAGAGGCAAAGAAGTATCTTGAGTTGATTGAAAAGCGGCTCCTGGACATTGTGAATAAAGGAGAATTTGAGAGTGTTGGCGAGTTGTATTATGCACAGGGGATAATCTTCTATATCAAGGGTGAGTGGGCAAAAGCGATTTCTCAATGGGAAAATGCTGTTAAGATTGACCCATCAAACAAAGAGATTTCAGAATTTCTCAATATTGCCCGGAAACGACAGCAGGAAGAAGAAGCATTTGAGAAAGCGGAAGTTCTGTATCGCGATGGCTTAGCCCAGTACAATAATGGTAAGATTAACGAAGCAATTAAACAACTGGAAGAAGTCATTAAACTTAATCCTCAACACAGGAAAGCACAAGAGCTTCTTGTCAAAGTGAAAGAGAAAGCAGATGGGATAAGGAAGGAAGAACAAGCGAGGATGATTCGGGAAACTGTGGAGAAGCGCTATTTTCAAGGGATTGATTACTATGCTGAGGGGCAGTTTAATAAGGCGATTAAAGAATGGGAAGAAGTGCTGAAAATAGACCCCACGCATAGTGGGGCAAAAGAGTATTTAAATAAAGCAAGAGATAAGATTGCCCAGGTAAGCTCTCGAGAAAAAAGAAAGGAAGGCAAGGCAAGAAATGCCAGGGAAGAGAAAATAGAGGTCTATTACAGACAAGGGATAAACTACTATTTGGCAGGAGAGTTCAAAGCGGCCATCGGGCAGTGGGAAGAGGTATTAAAGATGGACCCTTCGCACAATGGCGCCACAGGATATATTGCCAAAGCCAAAGAGAGATTGAAGATATCCGGAGAAGGGATGGGATATTCTGAATACCAGGAAGAAATTGAAGAATATGTAAAGGAATTAGAAAAGACCGGTACTACAGACGCAGAAAAAGAAGAGTTAATTGCTATGCATTACCAGGATGGATTGGTAGCTTACGCTCACGGAGACCTTTCTCAGGCGTTGAAAGAATGGCAGATAGTTCTGAAACTGGACCCCGAACACAAAAAAGCTCGCCGTGCTATCAT
>CAYOFG010000064.1:0-7453 GCA_964403285.1 uncultured Clostridia bacterium
AGGGTTAAATAAATGTTTATATTCTATAGGTTACTTTTGGCTCATGTAATTGCTGACTTTCCTTTGCAATTTACAAGCATATATCGGTTCAAGACCAAATCTCCCTTAGGCTCTTTTGCGCACAGTGGCATTTTTGGGTTACTGGCGGTTCTTTTAGCCTGGCCTTACTGGAATCTAACCAGAATGTGGGGATTTATATTCTTCCTCTGGTTTGTTCACGCCATACAAGACTGGCTCAAAGTATTGGTCTTTGAAAAGTATCACCTGGATAATACCTGGGTATTTCTCCTTGACCAATTTCTACATATAGGTTTTCTGGGTATGCTCTTTCCGTTTGGCCTGGCAAGATTGACTGTACCAGAAGGTCTTTCAAAATTGGTTTTTCTATACAATGATAATGATGTGATAATATATGCAATTGTCTTTATAGCTATCGGATTTGGCGGAGGTATTTTAATTTCCTATATCAAGAATTTATTTTACGGTGGGAAAAAAGTTGATTTAACTTCACCTAAGAAATATATTCAAGCTATGGAGAGGATGCTGATAGTGGGTTTAATGTTACTGAAAGGGTATTATTATCTTGCAATTCCTGGAATCTGGATAATTCACGGTGGATATGTCATCATGAAAAAGGAAAGGGAAGAACGATTTCGTCTTTCTTCTTTCTGCGACTTAATTTTCAATACTGTTATAGCAGTTGGAATAATGTTAATTTTAAAGATAAAATCATAAGAATAACTTGCATCTCCGTTGAAACAACTCTGCGCGTTACAGGATTGGAGGGACAGCGATGGAAAGAGATATTTCTCTCCTGGAAGAGACTATAAATCGGTTGAACTTTAGATTCGAAGCTTTGCAAAGAATTACTCAATTAATCTATTTAGCCAATAACCTGGAACAGGTTTTGGACGAGGTGATGAGACTGACGATTGAACTGGTTAATGCCCAGGCAGGAGTTATTATTCTCATTGACCAGACGACAGGAGAATTATCGTCCCACGTCACTATTGGCGGTCATCCCGGAGAAGAATTGGGAGAAGAACCCAAGTGGAAGCTGAATAGAGGAGTGATGGGGGCAATATTGAAAGTAGGTGAACCTGCGATTATTTCTGACGCTTCGGAGTATCCTGTATTCCGTGATGAAATAGGTAAAGCTATAGGGTGTACAGTGGTAAATGCCTTATGTGTTCCCCTAAAAAGGAAAGGCGAAACGTTAGGAGTCTTAGAAGTATTTAATAAAAAACTTTCAGAAATGGAAGCAAAGGAAGGCGATAAAGGTGTGGTATCTTTTACCGCGGAGGACCAGAAACTTATTGTCTCTCTTTCCAATGAAATAGTGATGGTTATCGAGAATGCAATGTTATTTAACGAGCGGGAAAGAAAAGTCGTGGAGTTAGATAATCTGTTAAAAGCTACTGAAGCTATAGCCTCAGCTATGCAATTGGATCCTCTCCTGGATACGATTATGGAACTGGGAATGAATGTAATGGATGCTGAGGGCTGTTCGGTGCTTCTGGTTGATGAGAAAGAGAAGAAGTTACAGTTTGTGGCAGCCAGCGGAGCAAAAAAAGAGGAGGTAAAGAAGTTAAGTCTGGATATGGGAGAAGGGGTAGCCGGTTGGGTTGCGCAGAACGACCAACCTCTATTAATTGAGGATGTTTCCAAGGATACCCGTTTTTCAAAAAAAGTCGATAAGACTTTAGGGCAAGAGACCAAATCGTTAATTTGTGTTCCCCTTAAGGTTAAGGAGAGAACTATCGGTGTAATGGAGGTTATTAATAAGAAAGGTAATAGAACTTTTAACCAGAGTGATATGGTTTTATTTAAGCCACTGTCGGCTCAGGCAGCTGTGGCTATAGAGAGAGCGAGACTTTACGAAGATCTGGAAGATATGTATATTTCTACCGTAAAATCATTGGCAGCAGCTATTGATGCCAAGGACCCTTATACTCGTGGCCACTCCGAGAGAGTAACGAGGTTCTCAATTTTAATAGCCAGGGAGTTGGGTCTGGACGACAAAACTCAAAGAGATGTGCAATTATCTGCGCTACTCCACGATGTGGGTAAGATAGGCGTTCCCATTTCGATTTTAAGAAAGAAAGATAAGTTAACAGATGAAGATTGGAAACACATTCGTCGCCATCCTGTCCTGGGAGCGGAGATAATTTCTCCCATTACACAATTGAAAGAACTTGTTCGCAATATCCGTTACCATCATGAAAGGTATGATGGAAAAGGTTATCCCGATAATTTAAAAGGCGAAGATATCCCCTTGATTTCAAGGATACTTGCTGTGGCAGATACTTTTGATGCCTTGACTTCTGAACGCCCGTATAGGAATGGTCTTTCAGATAAGGCAGCACTTGAGGAGATGGAGATTGTGAAAGGTACACAATTGGACCCTGCGTGTGTGGAGGCGTTCTTAGCAGGTTATCGTAAGGGATTTGTCATCAGAGAAGAATAAGTGCGCTCGGGATTTAGTTTGCTCGCTACACCAAATCCCTTCGCTTTATATTGAAAAAGGTAGAAAAATGAAGAGGTTGTTTAGTTTTAGAGGGGGAGTTCATCCTCCTTACTTTAAAGAACTTACTTCTGGTCAACCCCTGGGAAGGGCATCCCTGCCTAAGAAAGTGGTGATTCCTCTTTCTCAACATACGGGTAAACCAGCAAAACCGATCGTGAAAGCTGGCGATGAAGTTAAGACAGGACAACTCATTGGAGAAAGTGACGGATTCATCTCTTTACCTGTTCACAGTAGTCTCTCCGGGAAAGTTATGGATATCAAGCTATGGCCACACCCATTGGGACATACTGTGCCTTCGGTTATAATTGAATCTGATGGGAGAGACGAATGGGTGAGTGATTTGACAGCGCATGAAGATTATTTTCGCCTCTCTCCTGAAGAGCTAAGAGAAATTGTTAAGAATGCTGGAATAGCGGGGCTGGGAGGAGCCGCTTTTCCCACCCATGTTAAACTCACCCCTCCAGAAAATTGCGAAATAGATACTGTGATACTGAATGGTTGTGAATGTGAGCCATATTTGACTTGCGATCATAAGTTGATGCTTGAATACTCTCGAGAAATAATCGAAGGACTCAGGATAATCATGCAAGCAGTCGATGCTGATCGAGGAATCTTAGGAGTAGAAGCCAACAAAACCGATGTCATTTCTCTTTTGGCAAGGGAGCTAAGGCGAGAGCCCGGTATAGAGCTGGCAGTGCTCAAGGTAAAATATCCTCAAGGTGCGGAGAAACATTTGATTGATGCCGTTCTAAAGAGAAGAGTTCCTCCGGGTAAGCTGCCACTCGATGTGGGAGTAGTGGTTGATAACGTGGGGACAGCCCTGGCCATAAGGCAGGCGGTAAAAAGAGGGATTCCGCTGATTGAAAGAGTTGTTACAGTCACTGGTTCAGGCATTAAACAACCACAAAATTTATGGGTTCGTTTGGGGACACTTTTTGCTGATGTAGTCTCCCACTGCGGCGGATTACTGGGAAATCCAGAGAAGATAATTGCTGGTGGTCCTATGATGGGTATAGCCCAGTATACTCTCGACGTACCACTAATTAAAGGCACTTCTGGCATCCTAATATTAAGCGAAGCGGAAATCTTTCCCGAAGGAGACTGTATACATTGTGGCAAATGTATTGATGTATGTCCGGTGAACCTGATGCCTACAGTAATAGCCCAACATGTGAAGCAAGAAGATTGGGTGAGCACAGGGAGATATAGTCCCTTCGATTGTATGGAATGTGGGGCTTGTGCTTATGTGTGCCCGGCAAAGATTCCGCTGGTCCAGTATATTAAGTGGGGGAAGGAAGAGTTGAGGAGAGCAATTAAAAGATAGTTCGTTCAAAACCAAGGAATTTTTGACGCCAAAAAATTTCGGACTCTGCAGGGCGCAAATCAAAACTCCTCCCCCGATAAATCGGGGGTCGTCAAACAATGATTTGCTTGAAAGAGAAATGACCGTCCTCATTTTTTGACTGAAATTCCTGAAGTTTTTCACAAACTATTTTTAATTGTTCGTAGTTATGAAGGGGAAAATGGAAGAAGTTATTTCTCAAAGGTTAGTTGTTTCTGTCTCACCGCATATCAGAGCAAGAGAAGATGTCCGGGCAATAATGTCTGATGTCATCTTTGCTCTTTCTCCGGCTTTAGTTGCTTCCATTATCTTTTTTGGATGGCGTCCACTTATTATTGTTTCCATGAGCGTCTTCTTTTCTGTGGCAAGTGAGTTTCTCTGGCAGAGGCTGTGGAAAAAGAAGGTTACAGTTGGAGACCTAAGCCCTGTTGTTACGGGAATGCTTTTAGCTTTTGTCTTGCCTCCCTCTTCTCCTCTGTGGCTAGTGGCAATAGGTGCATTTGTTGCAATTATTTTGGGAAAGCAGATTTTTGGAGGTTTGGGATACAATCCATTCAATCCGGCGCTGGTGGCGCGAGCTGTGTTATTAGCTTCCTGGCCGGTTCATATGACTACCTGGACGAGGCCTTTTGATGGGGTGACCACTGCTTCCCCTCTGGGAATAGTGAAGATGGAGTTAGACCAGAAGCTGCCATCATATTTAGAGATGTTTTTAGGTAACAGGGCTGGCTGTTTAGGTGAAATTTCTGTTTTAGCTTTGTTAGTCGGAGCATTGTATCTTCTATACAGGAAGCAGATTACCTGGCACATTCCAGTAAGTTATATTGTAACGGTTGGCATAACGTCTTTTCTATTTAATAGAGACCCCATTTTCAACATGATGGCTGGTGGTCTTATTCTGGGGGCTTTCTTTATGGCTACGGATATGGTTACTTCTCCTTTGACCAGGAAGGGTAAGCTGGTATTCGGTGCAGGTTGCGGGATTCTAACTGTATTGATTCGCTTTACCGGAGGATTTCCTGAAGGAGTCTGTTACTCTATTCTGATTATGAATATGTTAACTCCGATAATTGATAAAATGACTGAACCGAAAGTCTTCGGTAGTTGAGGAGCTACTACACTGCGGGATTTCTCATGAAAAGAATTATAATAAAAGGTTTGCTACTGACGGTTGTAGCGTCCCTGGCAGCTTGGGCACTTAGTATCACTTATAAGAACACAAAGCCTAGAATAGATGCCTATGCTGAACAGGAAGCAAGGAAAGCGCGGAAAGAAGTTTTGCCTGAGGCAAGTAAGTTCGAACTTGTAAACATTGGAGAGCAAGAATACTTTATCGGCTATGATGAGAAAGGAAAGCGTGTGGGAGTGAGTATAAGGACAAAGACGCAGGGTTATTCTGGGCAAATAGAAATGCTTATAGGATTCAATATGAAAGGAGAGATAACAGGGCTGAAAATATTGAATCAGATTGAGACTCCTGGATTGGGATCCAAGATTATGGAGGGTTGGTTTAGTAAACAGTTTATTAAACTGAAAGCAGAGAATTTGGGCTTTGCAAAGGGAGATCCCCAGGGGAAAATAGAGGCAGTTACGGCAGCAACTATTTCTTCCCGGGCAGTACTTGAAGGAGCCAAGAAACTGTTTGGCTTATATGGTGATTTCCTGGGATATTTAGAGAAAATAGAAATTCTCAAATATACTCGTGATGGAATCTACACTGGCGAAGGAAAGGGTTTTAGTGGGCCGATTATAGCGATGGTTACTGTGCAAAATCATCAGATAGTAAAGATAGCTGTTCTGGAGCAACAGGAGGTAATAGAATACTGGTCCAAGATTAGAGAGAAAATCCCCCAGGAAATACTGGAAAAGCAGAATATTGACGTGGATATGGTTAGTGGAGCAACTTATTCCAGCAAGGGATTGATTGAGGCAATTACTGACGCGTTGGAGAAAGGAATAGAGTGATGAGAAAAATGCTCGGGATTTGGTTCGCTCGTGCCGTTAGAACAAAAGGTCTTTCCAGGACAGGGGGTAATATAGATAGAAAGATAGCGTACCGTTGCCCAATAAGGGGAAAGGTTAAGAGTTCTAACGGTACTCGCTGAGAATTTTTTGCTTGTAGGGGTTCGATTTATCGAACCCGCATACACGGGCTCAATAAATTGAGCCCCTACAATCTTCGATTTTTGGCTAAAAATTCTAATGCTCGCTACACCAAGTCCCTTCGCATTAGGAGAATAAATTGTTCTCGTTTTTTTGCTAAAATTCCAAAATCTTTTCACAAACTATCTTTCAAATGTCAGTTGAGAAAGAGTAATTGGGAAGATGGAGAAATAAAATGTTGAAGTTTGGACAGGCTTTAAAGATAGTGCTTGGAGATACTAAACCGATGGGATGGGAATGGGTGTCTCTTTCTCGCGTGCATAGAAGAGTGCTTGCTGAAGATGTAATCGCTCAAAATAATATTCCCTATACGGATAATTCGGCAATGGATGGCTACGCAGTAAATACAGATGATCTGAAAAGCGCTCTTCAAGAGTTGCCAGTGGTGGGAGTCGTAGCCTGCGGGAAATCTGTTAACAAGAGATTAAAACGGGGTGAGGCTATGGCTATAATGACAGGTGCTCCCATTCCAGCAGGGTGTAATAGTGTTGTTCCTGTAGAGGATACGGAAGTAGTTTCTTCAGGAATTGTGAGAATACTTGGGAAGATTGAGCCTGGTAAAAATGTGCGCTATTCTGGAGAAGATGTGAGAAAGGGAGAAGTGGTTTTGAACAGAGGCACCGCCGTCGGTGCAGCCGAATTGGGGATGCTCGCTTCTGTAGGGAGGAAGAGAATAAGGGTTTTTCAAAAACCAGTCATGGCCATATTAATTACCGGTAATGAAATCATTGAACCTGGTGAGAGACTGCGTCCGGGCAAGGTGAGAGATATAAATACATTTTCCTTAAGCGGTCTTGTGGAAAAATTTGGTGGTGTTCCGCTTCCTCTGGGAATAGCCGGCGATGAGAAGGTTAAACTGTTGAGAAAGATGAGAAAGGGGCTCAATTCTGACGTGATGATTATTTCCGGCGGGGTATCTATGGGGAGCTTCGATTTTGTGCGTGAGGCTCTCTCTTCTCTGAGGTATAGAGAGAGATTCTGGAAAGTGGCGATGAAACCGGGAATGCCAATAAGTTTTGGACATATCGGTCGGATGCCGGTCTTTGGTTTACCGGGCAATCCTGTCTCTTCGATGGTCTCCTTCCTGGAATTTGTGCGTCCCCTTATGATGAAGCTCGTGGATAGAGCTGTAGATTTACCTGAAATTTCTGCTATTCTAAAAACTCCCATAGTGAAAAAAGATAATAAGAGACATTTCCTCCGGGTGAAATTGGATTACCGGAATCAGAAATATTTTGCTTCTCTCACAGGTCCTCAGGGGTCGGGAATTCTTAAATCAATGATTGAGTGTGACGGCATTGCCGTTATCCCGGAGAATGCTAAATCATTGAAAGTGGGAGATACAGTAACTGTGCAATTAGTAGTGTAGGGGCTTGTCCCCGTCCCGATAAATCGGGACTGGAGTCCTCCCGAAAGGGAGG
>CAYOFG010000065.1:0-7392 GCA_964403285.1 uncultured Clostridia bacterium
CTTTCAAGACAGAGAGAAACCCCTTTATTGTCTTTCGCAAAATGTCAGATACAAAAGGATTAAGTTCCATTCTCTCACCAGCTACCCGCACTTCTACATCTTGCTCCAAACGAGTACAGTCACTAACTTTCCTCTTGCCTTTCACAATCTCTCCTGCCAGCTCGTAACAAGTAGCAAATCCGCAATCACCACAGTTGAGGTTTGGCAACTTGAATGCCTTCTCTACCACCAGATCGGCTATGGTGGAAATGTCTTTATCAGGATGGAAATTCCCATTTCCCACCAGTCCAATTTCCAGGCCAAGAAAAAGTTCTTTCTCCTCGTTTTTCTTTCTCAAACACACAATTTTGGGAAAGTTCTTTTTCTCCTTAAAACCTTCCACGATTACAAAATCAACATCCAGGGAGCCAACTACTTCTTCAAAATTGACTTTGCCCGCAAAGAATTCTGTTCTTCCTTCTTCAGAGATGGCTATAAGTTGGTCGCAATGTCCTCTATATAGACCGGTATCTTTATTGGGAATGTCGAGTGAGCCTTGCGCGTGTTTGACAATGGCTACAGTGTATCCTCTCCTTCTCAATTCTTCTGAGAGGTTGATGCCCAGATATGTCTTACCACTTCCCTTATATCCTACTATCCCGATAATTTTCATTCTAATGCCTCTTCCAATTGTAGGGGCTCAATTTATTGAGCCCCATTTCTTCGGGTTCGATAAATCGAACCCCTACATAACCACAGAAAATATGAACCAACCACCAAAGCCGATTAGTATCGCGCCACATAACCCGAATAGTATCCCGTGTAACCTTTTGCTCCACAAGTGTTTGCTCTTATAAACTACCAAAGATACCAGGGAATACCAGGATAAATCAGACAGCCAGTGGACCAAAACGAAAAGAAGAATTCCTATTAATCCGAATGTTATCGCCTTAGTCATCAGGGCTGCGCCAATTGTTGCCCACCAGAGAAAGAAGTAGGGATTAGAAGCGCTGGTGACGAAGCCGGCAATAATAGAGCCTTGAGAAAGATTGTAGTTTTTTTCGTTTATCTGGTGACGGATTCTGAACATACCAGAACCCATATAGATAAGAATCGACCCTCCAGCAATACCCACGATAGTTTTAACCAATTCCAAATGGAAAAATCTAGCAAAGCCAAAATAAATAACAGCTATTAAAGGAAGTTCAATTATTCCATGCCCCAAAGATACTCCGATTCCTGCAACGGGAGATTCATAACCCTTGGATAAGGTCACTGCAAACACAGGACCAGGCATCATAATTCCAGAAAGACTAATCAGTATTACGCTAAACAGGAATAGTATCAGGGACATATTGACGATATACCTTAAGCTTTAGACTTTGAACTCTCAATCATATATTCTGGACCACAGGTCTTTCCCCTCAGCCTTTTCTTCCTCTTCTGCCTCCTCTCCCACCAGCGTTCTATCCAGCTTTTCCCTTCCGCCTCTTCAATTGTCTTGACCAGTTCCCTGACTTTTTCTTTCTCAATTTCGTAATACCATTTACCTTCACGACATACGGTGCTACGAGCTCCCATTATATCTACTCCCGTCTGAAGCAGCGCTGGCACATCGTCCTTTCCCAGGGAGCCAAGAAAGAGCGTCCACAGCCCGTGACTATGCGCTCCCTCCACAAAACTCCGTAGTTCTTCAATCGACATATAATCGAAAAGGTGTTTACCATCTTTATTCGCAACATCTATAACCGCTATATCTGCTTGGGAATCGACGAGAATATCGAGAGTCTCTTTAGGAGAGATAGAGCCAATCTCTTTATAATCGGCAAAACTGCACACTGCCACACCGACTCTCTTATCAAACTTCTTTATCGTGTCACTCACTGCTTTGACCATTTTTGCTGCTTCCCTGTAAGAAGGCACTTTGTACAGTCCCACAGTAACATGGTCTCTTGCTCCTGATACAACTGCTCCCAGAGCTGCTTGTGCTGCTGTACAGGTCATATAGCCAGGAAAATTTCCCACAGTGGCACCCAGGCGAATTCTCCTGGGAATCTTTTTCCTGACAGTCCTTATTGTGTAAGGGAGATTGGCGCCCATAGAACCCTCATGAAGATTTTTTACGCTAATCAGTCTGGTCCCACCCTCAACTGCTGCGCGGGCATCTTGCAAAGTCATAACGGGAATTACCAGTTCCATTTATTTACCTCCTTACGCTTCGCTCCAGTCCGTAACCTGTGATGTAATTAAGTATATTATACCCAAAATCTTTGAGTATTCAAGTAAATAATCGATATGCCAGGAATCTCTTTTATTTCTCCTGAGATGCCTGTTGATTCTTTCCTCCAGACCATTCAATGCCCTACCCACCACCTCAACTGCTACAGAAAATTTTCAACAGATTCTTGGAAGCTGTTCACCCGTAAGCATATCTAAGACCCTCTCTCCTCCCACGCTCGTCTTCACCACTACCCTACCTTTATGACTGGAAACCACAGTTCCAATTATTCGGGCGTCCTTTCCGTATCTATTTTTTCTCATAACATTCATAATTTTTACGCAATCATTTTGGGAAACGAAAGCTACCAGTTTCCCTTCATTAGCAATATATAGGGGATCGAAACCTAACATTTCACAAACGGCCTTAACCTCTTCCTTAATGGGAATCTTCTCCTCTTCAATCTCTATCCCCACTCCCGACTGTTCAGCTATCTCGTTCAGAGATGTGGCCAATCCACCCCTTGTTGGGTCGCGTAGAGTGTGAACATTATTGCTTACGTTCAAGATTTCCGACACCATCGCGTTCAATGGCTGACAGTCGCTCTTCACCTTTGTCCGAAAATCAAACCTTCCTCTGGCACTCAAAATAGCAATTCCATGATCGCCGATTGTGCCGCTCAAGATTATCTTATCGCCAGGCCGTGCATTTTTCGAAGAGATATCCACCCCTGAATCTATCAACCCGATGCCGGAAGTGTTTATGAATATCTTATCCGCACCACCTTTTCCCACAACTTTAGTATCACCAGCAACTATTTTTGCACCAGCTGCCCTGGCAGCCCTGTTCATTGAATCGATAATCCTGTCAAGCTCAAAGAGAGAAAATCCCTCTTCAATAATTGCTGCTGCAGTCAAATATAGAGGTCTTGCTCCTACCATAGCCAGGTCATTAACAGTACCATTGACCGCTAATTTGCCTATATCACCACCGGGAAAATATATGGGGTCTACCACGTAGGAATCCGTAGTAAAGGCAAGTTTGCCCTTGAATTTTACTACAGCACTATCGTCGAGCTTCGCCAGCGGCAGATTTCGGAATTTCTTCACGAAGCTCTTGATTAATTGATGGGTAAGCTTCCCACCACTTCCATGCCCCAGTAAAATCTTCTCCGTATCGTGTTCAAATTTTTTAACCATATTTGTAATAGGCTGCACATGTCCCTTCGGAAGAGACCATGCAGGGCCCGTAAGGCTTTTCCGGAGTACAGACTCTCCTGTATAATTTGCACTGTGTAGGTTTCTTTACTCCCTTGAGCACCTGCCCGCAGGCACAATCTGGATTCTCCTTACTCCTCTTTACTTTCGGTTGAAACTCTCTTTCCGCGTCGAAGTCAGAAAATTCTTTCTTCAGCCTGAGACCACTTTTAGGAATAATTCCCAGCCCGCGCCATCTAACATCGGTTACTTCAAACACTTCAGATATCAACTGCTGAGCAATTCTATTGCCTTGCGGGTGAACTGCGCGAAAATATTCAATTTCCACTTCAGCTCTCTTCTCTTTTATCTGTCTCAGTAGCATATATATAGATTGCAGAACGTCCAGGGGTTCAAACCCCCCAATCACGCAGGGAACGTCATACTTCTCGGCTATAAATCTGTAAGCATCACTCCCTATGGTAACACTCACGTGCCCCGGGCAAATAAAACCGTCTATGTTTAACTCCTTTGACTTCGACAGGGCCTCCATTGCTGGAGGAATCAGCTTGTGCGTAGCGAAGACAAAAAAATTATCGATTTTCTCTTTTTGCGCATCGAGGAGGGAGGCAGCAATAAGAGGTGAGGTGGTCTCAAAACCAATAGCCAAAAAGACAACTTTCCTGGCAGGATTCTCCCTAGCAACCTTTAGAGCTTCGCTGGGACTGTAAACAATCCTCACATCAGCGCCATCGGCTTTTTCTTGCTCCAGGCTGGAATTCGTTCCGGGCACTCTTATCATATCGCCAAAGGTGGTAATTATCACCTTTTTATCCCTGGCTAAGACAATTGCTTTATCAATATCTTCCTGAGAAGTGACGCAGACGGGACAGCCAGGACCTGACAGGAGATTTACATTCTTAGGAAGCATCCCTTTCAGTCCCTGCTTGAATATCACCATTGTATGAGTACCACAGACTTCCATAAGGTTGGCTTTGAAGGAGTCGAATCCCTCTATCTTTTTGATTATTCTTTCTGCTATAGCTCTGTCTCTAAACTCATCAACGAACTTCATGCCATCTCCCTTAAAAGCTGTAGAGTCTCCTCTGCTTCTTTCTCTCCAATCTTCTCAATAGCAAATCCCGCATGGATTAAGACGTATTCTCCCACTCTTAGATTACTTATCATACGTATGTCGGCCTGTCTCTTCACTCCCGCCATATCCACCTGAGCCAGATTATTCTCTATTTTTAATACTTTTGCCGGGATAGCCAAACACATTTTCCCATCCTCACTTCCCAAAGTGTCGGTAGTGTAGCCCTTTATGGGCGTCCCGATTTATCGGGACGGGCATAAAGCCCTACACTACCAATAATAGAAAAAGGTAGAAAAAGGGGTCAGAGTCATTTTTCTTTTCACCGAGTCATTTTTCACCTCCCTTTCGGGAGGACTCCAAAAATTGGAGTAGCACCGCTTGCGGTGCGTTGGCTTGCTCTACGTTATTAACGCGAAACAAGTTTTCGCTACTCCAAAAATTCTGGAGTGAATAAACTCCTTCCTTTCGGGAGGACTCCAGATTTTTTTACATCTGTTTTTTAACTATTTCGTTAGCTATTATTGCCTGACCCAGAGAGATTCCTCCGTCGTTAGGAGGGATTTTCTTCTGATAATAACATATGAATCCTCGCTCTGTCAATTTCCTGAGGACAAGGCTTAAAAGTAATCTATTCTGAAATACACCACCCGAGAAGGCGACTTTACCAATGCCTGTCCTTTTCCTAATCTTTAAGCTAACGTCTTTTACTATATTGGCAATCGAATTGTGAAATTTATATGCAATAACTGTTCTGGGGACATTCCTCTGCAAATCCTTAACAATCCCCTTAACAATCAACGCCGGCTCAACGATAAGTTTACTTTTCTCATCTCTTATTTCATATTTATAATTTTTAGTTAGCAAATTCCCCGAAGAACGGGAAAGCCTTTGCGCCACACTTTCCAGTTCCATCGCCGCCTGACCTTCGTAAGTATTAATGTCACATATTCCCAGAAGAGAAGAAACGCCATCAAAAAATCTCCCCATACTTGAAGTCAAAGGAGAATTTATTCTCTTCTCTATCATTCCCCTAATAATTGGTATTTTCTTTTTCCACCTATCTATAAAATCTATGCGGGGAATCCTGTTGCCAAAAGCATGCACCAGAAGGCTTATTGCCATTCTCCAGGGTTCATCAACCGCCCTGTCTCCTCCAGGCAAAGAAAGATATTCTAATTGACCAATTCTCAGGAAATCCCTGGAATCGGCAACGAGAAACTCTCCTCCCCAGATATTCCCATCTGCGCCATAGCCAATTCCATCAAAAGCCACGCCAATAACTTTCCCTTTCACTCTGTTTTCTGCTAAACAGCTAACGATGTGCGCGTGATGGTGTTGAACCGGAACGCGCATAATTTTAGGTCTTCGACGAGCAATGTCCAGAGCGTATTGTGTAGAAAGATAGTCTGGATGGAGGTCATGGGCAACTATTTCTGGAGTAATGTCAAACAGTTTCTTAAACCGCAGGAGCATCTGTTCATAGTACTTGAGAGTTTTATGATCTTTTAGATCACCTATATACTGACTGACAAATGCATAGTTTTCTTTGGTCAAACAGAAGGTATTCTTCAATTCAGCGCCACATGCCAGTATAGAGCTTACTTTTGAACCCAGTTCCAGTGGAGAAGGAACATAGCCCCTGGCTCTACGGATAAGAATAGGCTCTTGGGAAAATATTTCCACAATCGAATCATCACATCTATTGTAGATATCCCGATTATGGATAAGGAAGTAATCTGCAATATGAGAAAGGTTATCGATTGCTTCCTGGTTACTAACTTCGATTGGCTCGTCGGAGAGATTGGCGCTGGTCATCACCAGAGCAGATGGAGAAGAAGAGATGCTACGGAACAATAGATAGTGCAATGGAGTGTAGGGAAGCATCACTCCCAGGCAGTTATTATTAGGAGCCACCAAATCAGAGATTTTTGACTCCTCTCTTTTCTTAAGAAGAATAATGGGCTTCCGCCAGTGGGAAAGCAATTCCTCCTCTACGTGAGACACTAAACAGTGTCTCTTCGCTGTCTCTATATCTGAAACCATAATAGCAAAGGGTTTGTATTGACGTCCCTTCCTTTGGCGAAGTTTCTTTACCGCAATACTATTTTTAGCGTCGCAGGCCAAATGGAACCCGCCCAGTCCTTTTATTGCCACAATCTTCCCTTTCCTTAGAAGTTGAACAGTAGCCTTAAGTGCCTCCCACCCTCTAGGGTTATGTTCAGAGTCCATCGACTTCCTTCCAGATTCTTGACTCTTTACAAGTTCTATCTCCGGCCCGCACCGGGGACAGGCGTTCGGCTCTGCGTGGTATCGTCTCCAGGATATATCCTCATATTCATTCTGACATATAGGACACATGTGAAATTTTTTCATCGTGGTAAAAGAACGGTCATAAGGCAAATCTTTAATTATGGTGAATCTTGGCCCACAATTCGTGCAATTGATGAAAGGATAGTGGTGCCGCCGGTCGGAAGTATCTTTCAATTCTTTAAGGCACTCTTGGCAAAAGGCTATATCCGGGGAGATGAGTACTTCCTTTTTTTGCCGGGAAGTGCTTTCCTTGATAGTGAAAGATTGAGAGCCGCGAGGAGTTAGATATATTATCTTCTTTTCTATTATTTGAGCTGGAGGGGGTTTACGTAAAGTAATCTCATCATAAAATTCCCTTACATTTCTTTTCTTCCCTTCCACTTCCATAACCACGCCAGTTGTAGTATTTTTTACCCAGCCTCTAAGTCCAAACTCTTCGGCTAATCGGTGAATAAAGGGACGAAAACCGACTCCTTGAACAACGCCCTTAACTGTTATTTTCGCTCTCATTTCCATAATTTATACCTTAAGAAAAAGGGAAAAAGGGGACAGGTGTACTAGCTCAATAATTCGGTAACTTTTTGGAGCTTATC
>CAYOFG010000066.1:0-7319 GCA_964403285.1 uncultured Clostridia bacterium
GAGGAGGAGCTTGCCCAAAAACAAAAGGACGCAAGCGGGACTATTATAAAAGGTGGACAAAAGGTATTTCTTACCCCGCACAGAAAGTTTGGAGGAGAAAAACGCAACAAAAGGAGAGGGATACGCTTCCTCCGGAGCAAAAAGACTCAGCGAGAAGAAAAAGTAGATATCCGGAAAGACTGGGTACCAGGGAGCGTCGAAAGCGTGCAGAGGAAGATTAAAGAGCTAAGGGCGTTGAAGGCCAGCGAGCGGTTAAGTCCATTGCTTGAGCTAAGAAAAGAATATAGCAAAGGGAAGGGAAGGCAAAATGTTTTTGAAGTTATGGTTATATGCGAAATTGCCTTGACATACCTTGATTTGAGGAATTTTAAAGAGGCAGAAAAATCGGCACAAACTACCATCAAGAAGACTAAAAAATACTCTTCTGAATACCACAATTTTGTCATCTCTTCTCAAGCAAGAGCTTATAGGATGCTTTGTAAAATCTATTTAGCCTGGCATAAATCTCAACAAGCCCTCGATTCCGCTAATAAATTTATAGAACTTCAACCGCATGATTTTTATGGGTGGGTTTATAAGTGTAGCGCTCACCTCGCCTTAGGAGAGATTGAAAAAGCCCTTGCTGCAGCTGAAGAGATTATCAAACTTAGGCCCGACGGACTTGTTGGCTATAGATGGAAGTCTCGTGTCCTGGGGGCATGGACATTAAAAATCCTTATTCTGCAAGTTCTGCAAGATAAAAAAGCGGCAGCAAGATTTGCCAAGGAACATTTAAAAGCTTTGTCTCCCAAGGAAGATAAATACCCTCGAGGTTTTTTGTATTGGTTTAATCGTATAGCCAACCCTGATGCGCCTGAGATACATTGTCCTCAAAAGTACCCGCCGGCAGTAAAACGACGTATTCTTGAAGAACATCTATTCACTCCAGAAAGACTCTTGCAAGGTAGGGAGACTTATTATAGGACGTATTTCCCCAGAGAACTCAGTCGAGAAGATGTCAATGAATTGCTGGATAAGGCGTTAGCTTCTTTGAGTTCTAAGGAAGTGCCTTCTATCCGCGACTTACCGTCTGGGGTTAAGTTAGAGTGGTGGCCGCAAGAGTTATTTGTGGTTTATCTTCCGATTGGAGATTCGGGAGAATACATACGTATTGAGGTTGTCGGAGATGAAAATGGTAATGTTGTTAAGGCTCATCCCACCCTTGGCCCTGGTGTTACTGCCTGGAGGGGGACAACACCATTGCTTTTAGAGTCGGAGATTTTGAGTGGCGAAGTTTTGATGCATTGGAATAGACATAGTCATAAGCCTTTAAGGATTTGCAAAGGTAACTTTATGGCTATGTTTAAGAGCCCATTATTGTCTAAATTTCTACCCATTGAGCGAGAACAACTTATCCGAGTGGCAGCAGTAGAAGCAAAACTTTGTCCGGAATGGGAAAGCAAAGATTATCAATATTATTCATATAAAGTGCCTTTTGTAAGTTGGAAGAAGAAGTTAGGTGGAAACAAAGCCTTTGTTAACAAAGTCTATATTAAAGTGAGAAAAGAGTCATTCGAAATAGTGGGAATTTCAATTCAGCCACCCGAAGGCAAAAATAACTTGTCTCGCAAAGAACCTCCCCTCTACTCACCAGCCAGGTTCATAGAGTTTTTTTACAAGTACTTTAGACATAGAAGACCTACCGTGAAAGAGGTAGCAGAAGAGTTAGGCTTGAGTCCATTGACGGTTGCACGGAATGTAGCAGGATTTGTAGAAGCAGGTCTTATAAGAAGAGATGGAATCGGCGAAAATGCAGTCCTAGAAGCGACGCTGAAAGACCTTGACCCGAGAATAGTGGATGAGATGAAGAATAGACTAATCCCTTTTGCAAGAAAACCACGAATCAGCCAGATTAGAGAAATATTACAAAAAGTACTGAGACCGCACGGAATCGAGTTAAAAACGAAAAGAAAAATCGGTGATGGTACTTTTCAGCCTATGGATATTAAAAATATACCTATTGTGCGCAATCAAGGAACACGCCAGCTGCCAAGGGAGGAAATAAAATACAAAGGTAATCTGGAAAATCAAATATGTCGATCTCTTAAAGATATTGCGCAAGATTCTACTGGCGCGTTTCATGAAAAAGAGATGGCGGAGTATGCAAGAATTGCAGCGAACGCGCTGGTGAGGTATGACAGGGAATCGTTGGAGAGCCTTGCAGAAAGAGGTATTCTAACAAAAGATGAAGTTTCTTTAATAAGCAACCGTCAACTTTTCCCCACAAATGGATTGGCAGGGGAAATTATCTCTATACTGGATAACTATTCTCTAATCAATATCACCGAAAACTTGAAGAAAATCCTTTTTTCAAATTTCTTCACTGTTGAGGAGTTAGAATTGTATAAAAAACTTCACCCTTACATACGAACATCGAACCTTTTTGGTCTTTGCAGAAGATTACCTAATCGGATGGTGGAAACCCTAGACATTATAGACAAAAATAGAAGAGAAATGTTGGATGAGCAGGAATTTAGAGACGTGCCCGAATGGATTGTTACAAAGGCGTGTGTTCTGAATCTGCAGAATCCGAGAGAACTGTTGAGACGCATTTTGAATAGAGCAGAAGAGGCATCAAAACGAGCAGGTGAAGACATTTTACCGTATGCCACCTTGTTAAAGGTTTGTTTATGCGTTCCCCATAAATTGGAAGATTTCTTAACGCGCCATATAAAGAAAAAACCAGAGCCTGCTCGCCACGTTCCCCTTCAAGGGGAGATTCCCATCGTAATCAGAAATAAATTCAACAGGAATTTCACTGCCACAGAGAGAAAGTATAAAGAAGCCCTGGAAAAACAAATATACGAATCATTGAGAGAGGTTGCACCAGATTTACCCGAAAAGGAGATATACGCTTCAATTGCTGCAAATGCCCTGCTCAGATATGACAAGAAATCTCTTGAAAGCCTTGTATACAGAGATATTCTAACGCCGCGAGAAGTCAACTCAATATTGGATAGAAAACGCTTTTCGGTAGAGAGACTTGCCGGCTCAATCGTCTCAATCATAGACGGTTATAAAAAAGCATCTATATCTCTAGGAAACCGAAAAGGACTTCTCGGAAATTTCTATACTGCGGATGAAATAGCCGCATTAAAACGGGTATTTCCGAACAGCCCAAATTATTTAATAATGCGTGCGTGTCTAAATTACCCAAACAAGACAATAAAATACTTAAGAGGTGTATTTCAAGAGGTGGATATGATAGGAAGTGAAGAAGAATTCAAAGATATTCCGAAGTGGGTAATAACTTACGCGGTATATGGCAATAGGGACGCAAGGGAATTTTTAAGGCGCTTCAAAGCGGGTGAGGTAAAAATAACAGGCAGGACGTACGAACAATTCATTGCTCGCCGTGGACGAGACACAAGCCACCCGACTTCCCCATCTCGGGTTCGACAAGAAATCTCTTCCATGAAAGAAGATATGGTCGAAAAAACACTCGCTGAGCTTCGTAAACGCAAAGCTGAAAATCCAGATTTAAAAGAAATAGAAATTATAAATGATATGGCCCTTACTCCCAGATATGAACCCACCGTTAGAATAGAGTTTAACCGAGCAATAGAGCTTGCAGAGATGAGACAGTTTTTCTATGAAGATGGCGAGTTCCATCTTTTTGGCAGTGGCGTTTCTAAAGATTCGGAGCCTTCATTTATTTCCTATTTGCTTAACCTTTTAAGGAACTCCTTTGGTTTAATGATAAGAATGCCATGGAAGGATTTAAGATCAAGTAAGTCTTTATCGCCTGTAACAATGAGACCTGCTTTCGATTCCACAGCAAGTTCTAAAATTAAATCATCTTTGGGGTCACGGCAGACATTAGTAAATTGTGTCCGGGGCTTGACACGTATGGCCTTCATTTTAATCAATCTAAAAAGTTCTCTGATATCTTTAGGATCTATCCGGAGTCGAGGTCGATATAGTACCGCAGCAAGTTCTTTCAGAACCCCGGCACTTATAACTAATTTAAACCGACCTAATTTGAATGCAGTATATACTGAAGATAGGGAGGGACTTCCCTTAAGAATACTAACTAATACATTAGTATCAATTACGACTTTTAGTTCTTTCATTATAAAGCCTTTGGCGCGTCTCTTCGCAAATTCGCCGAATTTCCTTATCAGAGATAGGAGCCTGTTTGAAACGTTTCCTTATTCGGGAAACAACTTCATCCAGTCTTTTACTCCAGGTTTCATTTTCAAGCTTGCGCACCAATCTAATCTTATCTTCGATAGAAAGCTTCTCCACCAATTTTTCAACTTCATTTGGATTCAATTCCAGAGTTACTTTATTAGACAATTAAAACACCTCCTTCGTAGGTTTGAAGATATCGTTTCTCATTCAACTTATATAAAATTTCAGCAAAAAAGTCAATATGAAACTGTAGCTATTCCAGTTAGAGTGCTCCAGTATTATCCTAAAGATGTGTCTGTGGTGACATCTCAAGAACGCTTGAGGCTTTCAGGGTATCAAGGAGCGGGGCGGTTGCCCACTCCTCTACTCTGGGGTTGGGGTCTAACTCCTGTGTTTCTTGACGGTAGTTCCGGGCAGAAAGATCTTCCTTTTGGTGGCAGGGCAGGAAGAAAAGCTTCAAGGGGGGGAGGGATTACTCCTGGTGATGAGTTTAGACAATATGAAAGATTTTACAGGCAGTGGTACAAAAATAAGAGACTCTATGAGAAATTGGGCAAAATAAACATTGAACTGTTGTCAGGGGCAAAACAGAGAGCTAAGGCTATAAAAGTTGGAGATGACGAAGAAAAGCGCAAAGCAGAAAATAAACTTAGAGGTTTAACAACGAGGATTAATAATATAGCAATAGATGAAAGGAAAGGAATTCCAAGAAAAATACTGGACCTGGATTTTCGTCCTGAGGCAAGGGGATTATTGCATGAAACAGTTGACCAGATGGAAGCGGGTTATACTCAGAGAGCTAAGTGGACCTTAATGGCTGCTGTTACGAGGATAGGGAAAGAAAAGAATATATTATTAAGCAAGAGATTAGAATTTAAGCCAAGAGATAGGGTAAGACCGGAAAAAGATGGTAGCATAGCAATTTTCTTCCAGGGAAGCACGAAAGATAAAGAAAGAAATCTTCCTTCTTTAACCAGAGCATTTTTCTTCTTAGATGAGGTTACGGATTCTGAAGCAATGGATTATAAAAATATGAGGGATTGCATAAACCTTTTAGAAGAAATGAAAACAAAATTAGAAAAGATTGACTATGATAGAGTTGGAATAGTAAATAAATTAACCACAGTATTAGAAGGAGGTATGTACAAAGAGAAAGAAATTAAAGGTCTTAAATTAGCCAAAGATATGCATAAACAGTTGGCTAAAGCTTATATAGAAGAAGCATTAAGCCAGTTGGAGATTGAAAATTATATAGAAGCGGAAGCATTTGTATCTGGCGCAATAGAACAACTTGAATTGAGAAAAGCAGAAATTACCTCTATCCTTAAAAATATAAGGAAAAATTATATTGAAGAGTTGAGAGATATACTAAATAGAAGAATCAGTAATTTATATCGTAAGGTTAATGAATCCAGAGTATCGGTCGATTCTAAGCAGTATAAATTCTTGAAAGCAGAAATGGAGGCACTTCTTAAGGACCCTGTCTTGGAAGATTTTGAGTTTCTTGAAGTAAAGATTCTTTCTGAAAATATTTTAGATACACTAACTAAAGAGGCGCTTTATAACTTAGATGAAGTGGAGAAGATACTCAAAGAAATGAGAGTAGTCTCTAATATTGTTGCTCATTTTAGAAATCTATGGATTTATGCGACTATTGAAGAAATACCAAATTTAGAAACCAAAGAAGATGTCTTTAGGAGAATTTATCAGAAACATATAGGAGAATTACAGATAATTAGGGGCTCACCAAAAATTAGAAAGTTAAAGCTTTACCTCCTCTCCCAAGTTCCTCTCCGTGTGAAAGACCCCAAAACCAAGAAAAGAATTAATAATCCTATCTTTTTTGCTTTAAGTGGTTTTATCAGTATTGTTCAAGCTAATAAGTTTGAAGATGTCCTTCCCAGGTTTAAGCCAAAAAGTAAAATTTTCCAAAAGCTCACACAGTTTATTAATGCCGAAAAGATAAATGCCGAGTCACTTTCAACTAATGAAAAATGGGCTATTGTTGAGGCAGTTTGTAAAGATTATAGGCTTTCGATGAGTCGGTTAAATATTGGTGGGCTATTCTTTGATATAGAAAGATTGAAGGATACATTGAAGAATGTAGCCAATTTTCTTAAGAGAAGATGGTATAAGAAAGCACTTGTAGAGTTAAGAAATGCTAAAGGTATTAAGCGATTAGGGTTATCTGAAGTTAATAAGAAGTTTGATGAGACGATTACATTACTGACGAGGAACCTACCAGATTTAATTAGCCAGAAGAAAAAAGAGGAAATAGCAATCAGAGAGTCTCTTATGACAGATGGCGAGAAGCACCTAAAAGAATTAAAAAATAGAAGAAGCAGAATTTTAGATATTAAAAGATTGAGATGGATTAAAAACAGAGTAGACGAGGTCAAACCCAGAGGTTACGAAAAGATATCAGAGTTAATTACCAACATTTTAGATGTTCTGTTTAATAAAAAGGCAATCAATCAGCCAGAAAAGATTGAACCTTTACTTAGGTGGATGGGAGCATCACTTGGAACATATTTCAGAAAATATTCAAAAGAAGATTGGCGTAAAGTTGGTAGAGGTTTAATTACTAAATTACTTGGCATTTTAAGAAAACCCAGAGAGAATAGAGAAACTTTAGAAGAATTATCAGTGTTAACTAAATTAAGCAATGCTAAGCTTGATGAAGAAATAATTCGAATAAATAGAGAAATTGAGAAATTAAGCTCGGAGATTGAGCCTATTAAAACAAAACCAGAGATTATGAGTGTCCGTCTGGATGAATTAGCCAAGGAAATTAATAGAGTTTACGAAGTTGCTTTAGATAATATTAAATTTATTGAGGAAGAGTTAGACAAGGTTGTTCCTACCTCTGCTTACGAGAGACTGATTTCTCCGCAGAGAACCCAGGAGACGGAACAAAAAGGAGAAGGAAAGTATAAACGAGATAGATTCCACAGGCGTGATGGAAACCAATTGAAGGAACTTCTCAAGTACATTGATAATCTTGGTTCTTTTGAAAAGGAGACACTTAGTCATTATGTCCAAACCACCTTAAGATGTCTGGATGCGGTAAAGAGATGCTTTGATGAAGGCAGGCCTGATTCAGCAGCCGATATTCTCGTAAAACTTATAGAACTAAAAGAAATCAC
>CAYOFG010000067.1:0-7206 GCA_964403285.1 uncultured Clostridia bacterium
CTTTCTCCAGTATAAAGATCTACTTCTGCTTCCAGAGAACTCCCGATAATCTTCTCTCTTCGGGCGATCTCCAGTGCCTTCACCACACTTTTCCGGAGGAGCAAAATCTTCTCCCACTTTTTTGCCAGTCCTCCGTTCCAATATTTTTTCTCCACCCGGGGAAGGTTGGTCAAAAAGACGCTTGGCTCGTCAACCTCTGGCATCATCTGCCAGGCTTCTTCCGCAGTATGGGAGAGAATTGGTGCAGTGAGCCTAATCAGACTCGCTGCCAGTTCATAAAGAACTGTCTGAGCTGACCTTCGGGGAAGGGAATCCCTGCCAAAAGTATACAATCTATCCTTAAGCACGTCTAAATAGAACGAGGAGAGCTCTCTGGTGCAGAAATCGTGGATAGTTCTATAAACTCGATGTAATTCGAAAGATTCATAATCGTCAGCCACCTGGGAAATCAATTCCTGCAATTTATGCAGCACCCATTGATCGATTTCCGACATCTGTCTGTAATTTACTTTTTTCGAAATATTGAAATCACTCAGGTTTCCCAAAAGGAAACGGAAAGTGTTTCTGATGCGTCGATAACCATCGACAAGGTGACCCAGAATTTTTGAAGAAATGCGCATATCTTCGCGGTAGTCTTCCGAGGCAACCCATAGCCGCAAAATCTCAGCGCCATACTTTTCGATAATTTCCTGGGGGGCAATTACATTACCTATCGATTTGGACATTTTTCTGCCTTCACCATCAACAACAAACCCGTGAGTTAAAACACCCTTGTAGGGAGCTGTCTTTTCCAGAGCAACAGCAGTAATTAACGAGGTCTGAAACCAACCTCTGTGCTGGTCTGAGCCCTCGAGGTACAAGTCTGCAGGCCAGGATAGGTTTTCTCGCTCTCTCAGAACAGCTTCGTGACTGACTCCGGAATCGAACCAGACATCCATAATATCTTTCTCTTTAACAAATTCTCTTTTCTTGCATTTAGGGCATTGTATATTTCCTGGCAGAATCTCTTCTTCCTTTTTTATATACCAGGCATCGCTCCCTTCCCTGAGAACCAAATCCCGAACAGCACCTATGCTCTCTTCAGACATTAGCGGTTCCCCACAATTTTTACAATAGAAAATAGGAAGGGGAACTCCCCAATACCTCTGGCGGGAAAGACACCAATCTGGTCTTGTTTCCACCATACTGGAGATTCTATTTTTGCCGATTTTGGGAATCCATTCCACTTTTCTTATTGCTTTTAGCATCCTTTCCCTGAGCTTATTTTTGTCCACATCCAGGAACCACTGTGCTGTAGCCCGGAAAATAATCGGCTTCTTGCAGCGCCAACAATGGGGATACGTATGGACAATCTCTTCCGCAAGGAGAAGGTGAGAGGAATTTTGCATTTTTTCTATAATTAGCTTGTTAGAAGAAAAAACATCTACCCCGGAAAATAGCGGAACTTCTTCAGTAAATTTCCCCTTAACATCTACAGGAGCTAAAACGGGAAGTCCGTATTTCAACCCAATCCGGTAATCTTCCTGCCCGTGTCCGGGAGCAATGTGGACTATCCCCGTTCCTTCTTCCAGAGTCACGAAATCGGCTAAGATGCCGAGAGAATCCCGCTCCATAAAAGGATGAGAACAGACAATTCCTTCTAAATCTTTGCCCGGGGAAACCTGCAAGATGTTATAATTTTTGATGCCAAATTTTTCCATCAGATTCGATACTAATTCTTTAGCCACAATTATTATCTCTTCTCTCAAAGAAGAATTTGAAGGAGAAACCTTTACCCAGGCATATTCGTATTGTGGATGAAAGGCGAGAGCTACATTAGCGGGCAAAGTCCAGGGAGTCGTTGTCCAGATGAGAACGGAAGTAGGAGTAGCAGACTTCAGTCTGCGTTTGACAGGAAGTTCAAATTCAGTTTCCTTATCTTTTCCCAATATCTTGACCAGGAATTTCACGTAAACAGAATGGGAAGCGTGATTGGAATATTCCACTTCGGCCTCCGCCAGAGCTGTCTCGCAATTTGCACACCAATAGACTGGCTTTTTTCCTCTGTAAATATAGCCCTGCCCGACAAGACGCTTGAATATCTCAATGATTTTTGCCTCATAATCGTAGGACATTGTGAAATAGGGACTTTCCCAATAACCAAAAATTCCCAATCGCTTGAACTCTTCTTTCTGAATGGAAGCAAACTCTTGCGCATAAGCGCGTGCTTTCCTGCGAAATTCGACCCTGTCTATCTCCTCTTTCCTGATACCCAGACTCTTCAACAGCTGGTATTCAATAGGCAATCCATGGCAATCCCATCCAGGAACGAAGGGAACGTTGCATCCTTCCATCAGTTTGAACTTAACGACTATATCCTTAAGAATTTTATTCAAGGCATGGCCCATATGGATGTTTCCATTAGCATAAGGTGGACCGTCGTGGAGAATATACCTGGTACCATTCTTATTCTTCTCCTGGATAGCTTCGTATAATTTCATTTCTTCCCAAGTTTTCTGTATTTGGGGTTCCCGTTTTGGCAAATCGGCTTTCATTTGAAACTGGGTAAGGGGAAGGTTTATCGTCTTATTATATTCCATTTTTCAATCTCCTGAACTGAAAAGTGAGACCATCTTTTTCCTATTGGGATGCCTGATAATGCCCTTCTCGGTTATGATAGCGTTCACCAACCTATGAGGCGTAAGGTCGAAAGCAGGATTGACAACAGCCGTATTCCTGGGAGCAATTCTTTTTCCTTGTAATTCCAGAACTTCTCTGGCATCCCTCTCTTCAATCACCACATCCTCACCCTTACGAGTCTTCATATCAATAGTAGAGGAAGGAGCGGCAACATAGAAAGGAACACGGTGATGCTTTGCTAAAACAGCCAGAGTATAGGTGCCGATCTTGTTAACCACATCGCCATTTGCAACAATACGGTCGGCGCCCACAATCACGCAATCCACAACGCCCTTCTGCATAAGATGCCCGGCCATATTGTCGGTAACTAAAACAGCCGGAATCTTATCGTGAACAAGCTCCCAGGTAGTGAGGCGAGCTCCCTGTAGTGCGGGCCGTGTTTCGCCGACAAAAACTTTCTTTATCTTTCCCTTGCTGTGAGCCTCTCTAATCACCCCCAGGGCTGTTCCATAACCTCCTGTAGCCAGGGAACCTGCATTGCAATGGGTAAGAACATTGGCCGGCTTATTAATTAACCTCAGTCCATTTTTACCAATTCGCTTGTTTAATCGAATGTCCTCTTTCAGTATGTTTATGGCTTCTTTTTCAAGAATACGTTTGATTTCTTCCAAAGATTTTTTATGATTCTTTCTGGCTAAGCCGAGGAGCCTTGCGATTGCCCAGAAGAGATTTGCTCCGGTTGGTCGAGTACGTAGAAATCGATTTGCTATAGCTTCTAACTTTTTGAAGAATCCATCCTTCGTTCTATCCTTTATATTTCTTGCTCCCAGAGCCAACCCCATAGCAGAAGCGATACCAATCGCGGGAGCGCCGCGGATAGACATCTTTTCGATACAAAGGGCAACTTTCTGGTAGTTCTTACACTCAACTACTTCTTCTTTATGAGGCAATTTCCTCTGGTCTAAGATATAGACTTTGCTTTTTTTCCACCAGATTGTCTTAATCATCTCTTATTTTATTACAAAAGAACCCACCAGCCAAAAGAGTAGGACAAATATCACCAGAAGGGTAATGGAGAGAGTAGATTCTTCCTCAATGGAAACAAACTTGCGCGCTTGATTGAAAATGGTTTCTGAAAAGTCTTTAATGATTGGGCCCAAAAAAATTGTGCCTAAATCTCTGCCTTGCCTGGTCAGAATGAACCTTGCCAAAACCACAACAAACAGGATAATAAGAAAACTATTTATCAAATAACCAAGGATATTTATTAGAAATAGCATATCCCCTCTTTATTCGTTCCGATTCATCGGGACAGTTACGTCCTTAACCTGTGCTTAGCTCTTTTGACCTTATGGCAGCCTCTTTTACGGCAGCAATCAAAATTTTCTGGAATCCTTTCTCCTCAAGATACTTCAATGCAGCTTCAGTTGTTCCGCCAGGCGATGTCACTTTCGCCCTCAAGACCTGAGGACTTTCTCCTGTCTCCATAACCATCTTCACCGCACCCAGGACTGTCTGCTCAACCAATTTCCTCGCGTCATCCTCTTGTAACCCCATTTCCATCCCCGCCTCAATTAGCGACTCAATGATATAGAATATATATGCTGGGCCACTACCCGAGAGGGCAGTTACCGCATCGAGCATCTCTTCAGGAACTTTAACCACAATTCCTACTCTCAGCATCATCTGTTCTGCAATAGCTTCTTCCTCTTCGCCTGCATATTTACCCGGTGAGAGACCTGAGGCACCTGTTTTTACCAGGGCAGGAGTATTGGGCATTACTCTAACTACCGGAACTTGCCTGCCAAGAACTTTCTCTATGAACCCCGTAGTAATCCCTGCAGCGATGGAGATAATCAGTTTATCTTCTGTTACAACATCCTTAATTTCAGAAAGGACCTTCTCCATTACCTGGGGCTTTACAGCCAAAACAATAATATCGCTTTTCTCCACTGCTTCCCTGTTGTTCTCGGTGGTAGAGACTCCTTCTTTTTCTTTGATATACTCAAGTTGCTTAGGTCTTATATCAGTAACCAGAACCTTATCTTTACTAATCAGTCCGCTCCCCAGAGTTCCCGAGATCAATGCGCTACCCATATTTCCACAGCCAATGAAGGCTACCTTTTTCTCTCTCCATAAATTTTTTTTATTTTCAGGCACCATAGCGGATAAATCTTTCCTCCTTTTTCCTTTACGACATTCAACAAAGGGGGGCCTTCCTCCACCGGCACGGCGTCTCTCTCCTCCTTTTCTTTTCTCTTTTTTCATCCAGTTTTCATCATTTCGTTCCATAACTTCCCCGCTCATATCATCTCTATCTTTATGGCCCAAAGATTGCTCTTCCTATACGCACCATATTTGAGCCTTCCTCAATAGCCACTTCAAAGTCATTACTCATACCCATGGATAGGTATACCATTTCCACATTTTCTATATTCTTAGCTTTTGCTTCTTCCAAGAGTTCTTTTAGTTTCCTAAAGTAGGGTCTAGAATCTTCTGGATTTTCACCAAGGGGTGCCATAGCCATCAGTCCTTCAATCTTTACGTTGGGAAGGACGCTAACTTCTTTGAGAAAAGTAATTACCTCTTCAGGGTTTAATCCATACTTCGATTCTTCACCCGATATATTCACTTCAATCAATATTTTCTGTATCTTGCCAGTTTTTCTGGCCTGCTTGTCAATTTCTTTCGCCAATTTAGCGTTGTCCACAGAATGAATTAAATCAAAGATCTTAACCGCATCCTTTGCCTTGTTCCTCTGTAAGTGTCCCACCAGATGCCAGACAACTTTACTCTTCACTTTTCTGTATTTTTCTTTTGCTTCCTGAACCCGGCTCTCCCCAATAATATTTACTCCCGCAACTATTGCTTTTTCCACCCTGTCCGCTTCTACTGTTTTAGTTACTGCCACCAGAGTCATCTCACGAGGGTTACGACCTACCAATTCTGATTTCTTTCCGATTTTTTCTGTAATTCTTTCTAAATTTTCCTTTATTGACATATCTTATTTATGACTATTAAGGTTCGATATCTTTCTTTTTAAACGGAAGAAGTAATTGTACAACTGAATTTATTAATTTTCGAAAAAAGCGCCTCATCAGAGCCTGTCTACGATCAAAAGATCTCCTTTTTCTTACCCGCCGGCGATTGGAAGCATAGTCAGGTATGGCCGTAGTTCTCCGTTCACCCTTTCTTCTTTCTATTCTTCTCCGTTCAGGCACTGCTTCCCCAAGATTGTTTTTTGCTTTTGTAAATTCTCTTAATATTCTCTTATATTCTTTCTTTAAACCTGAAAATTGCACTCCACAATTGAATTTCTTATCTCTCGGCAGGAAATAGTTCCACAAGACTGTGGCATCTGTCTCCAAGCGGGGAAGAGGAAATGCTAAATCAAGAGTTAATGAAATCCTCGAGGAAACTGGTAAAGAATTCTTTAGAAGGAGAGAAGCCCCCCGGGAACTTAAATCGGCTGTCTCTGCAGAGAAACTCGTCGGAACACTACTGGGTAAATCTTTAACTCTTACTTTAACAGGAATCCCTGCTAAAACTCTTATTGCTACCCTTCTGTCTGTTGCAGTCGAAATTCTTTTCATTCTGTTCTCCGTTCCAGAATTTAATGGTGCTCGCTATTCGATTTCTGCTTCACCCAGGTATCTATTTCTGACTTGCTGTAACGCCACTGTTTCCCAATCTTTAAGGCAGGAATCTTACCCTGGCGGGTCATTTTGTACACTGTAACTTTACTTAATCTAAGATAATCTGCCACCTCTTTTATAGTCATTAGTTTCTGCACTATTTTCTCCTCTTTTCTGTGATTTTTTATTATATCTCTTGATATATTCTGATTTTTCGTGATATCTAATGATATATTTTGTGTAAAGAGAAGTCAAGAAAAATTTAATCGGATTACTGCCATCATGCGTCCAGTGGAAGTTTTGTCTCGGCGATAGGAAAAAAAATTCTTATGCTCGTAAGTACATATGGAAACTATCTCTATATTTTCCGGGAGAACACCTGCTCGCTGCAACTGGTATGAATTTGCCTTGGCCAAATCGATGGACCAGAATTTTTCCTGGGAGGTTCTGGGAAGTTCTGAAATTATCGAGGCTGAAATTTCTCTTCCCCAAGACTCAAAGCACTCAGTGAAAGCTTTTGCTACTGGAGACCAGGAGACTTTATAACACTCTTTGCAAATATGCGGTCCAATGACTACAAGAAGATTCCTTGCCTCTGCTCCGAAATCCTGCGAAATTATCTTTACTGCCTGAGAGGAAATATTGGCAACTGTGCTTCGCCAACCCGCATGCAGGAGGCCTACTATTTTTCTCTGCGGATGGAAAAGGAATATGGGAGGACAGTCTGCAACAAATACGGCAAGAGGAACATCTGGCAGGTCAGTAATAAGCCCATCTGTAGCGGGAAACTCTCTGCCCCGGTCCTTTTCTTTAACTATAGCAATGCTATTCTTGTGTACTTGCTCGCCGGTAGTGATTTTAGAATAGGATATGTTTAACCGGCGGGCTATCTCTCTTCTCTTTTCCGGGAATCTTGCATTGCCTGCATTGAGAGTCGTAATGCCAGCTAAAA
>CAYOFG010000068.1:0-6825 GCA_964403285.1 uncultured Clostridia bacterium
CCAGTAAAACAGATGCCACCAGAAGCAACGGCATAACCACGATGCTGGTCTTCATTAACTCCATAAAGGTTACATTGTTCATAATTCCCTCCTTTCCTATTTATTAGTACCCGATTTATTAGTACCCGTTTTCTTAGGACCCGATTTCTCAGTACCTGATTTCAATACCTCCATCCTGTCCTTAGCCAGACTAACCCACTCCGGATTCTTGCTATTCTTCGCAATGTCTTCATAGATAACCAGCCCCTTATCCCTTTTACCTTCAGCTTCGTAAATCTCCGCTAATCGCATCAGCCCTGCCAGTCTATACTCATCACTCTTGGGCACAAAATTAACTAAAGCTTCATAGGTTTTCTTCTGTTTCTCCGGCATTTTCAGCTTATCGTAGCACCGGGCAGCATAGAACTCCGCTTCCCCCCTCTCTCTTTTCCCTCCCGGTACTTTCTCATACGCCTCTACCGCCTTCTTATTGTCATCCAGCACCTCATATAATGAACCCATCTGCAGGAAGGCAAAACCAACTTTCTCATCCTCCGGATAAGCAGCCACAAATTTCTCATAGGCCTCAATAGATTCTTTCAGTTTCTGCACTTTCTTGTAACATAGCGCAATATTGAGAGCAGCATCTTTAACTAAAGGATCTCCAGGATAGGAAAGAGAAAAATCTCTAAAAGCACTTACACTATCCTCAAATTCCCCTAAATTGAAATAGCAGATTGCCTTACGGAACATTGCTTGAGAAACCAATCTGTCTTCAGGAAAATTGAGCACGAAACTCTCATAGGCACTTACTGCCTCAAAATATTTCTCCTGAAGATAATAACATTCTGCCTGATAATAGAACGCTTGCCCTGCGGAAGTGCTCTCCGGAAAGTCCAGAACTACCTTCTGAAAATATCTCTGCGCTAAAGGATAATTCTTACGATTAAATGCCTCTGCCCCCAATTTCCAGTAAGTATCCGCAGCAAACCTCGACTTGGGAAACTTTTCTATCAGTTTCTCCAGTTCTTCTATTGACTTGCCCTGCCGGTAGTAACTCATCTGTAACTGCTCCAGAACAGCCCCCACCCTCTCGTCTTGCGGATAATCCGTGATGAATTTCTCGTACTGCGTTATTGCATCCTGTATCTTGCCCTGGTTGTAATAACATTGCCCTATCTGCAAAATAGTATCTTTTGCCATCTCCGAACCAGGATACTTCTGCAATAACGACTGGTAACTCTTTAGAGCCTCACTATATTTGGCTAAACCAAAATATGTCTTCCCCGCCTGCAAGAGCGCCCGCGAAGCAAGTTCATCATCTTTGTGCTCCTGGGCTACCTTTTCCCACTTCTTTATCGCCTCAGAAAAGTATTGCAACCGATAGAGCGCTACCCCTTCTTGATATAGCGCCTGACTTACCCGGGGATTATCGGGTGAGCGCTTTACAAACTCTTCGTAATAAGAGATTGCCTTTTCATACTCCTTCTTGTTAAATTGGATGTTCCCCATCTGCAGAAGTGTTAAATCGCTCACCTCTCCCCCCTCCTCCTGTGCCATCACTAACGCCTTCTCCTGTACCTCACCAGCCTTCTCATACTCCCCGTTCTGGGCATAGCAGGAAGAGATTGCCTGATACGCCCTGGTTAAAAGTCGACTGCCCGGAAAATTCTTGGTCACCAATTCATATATCCTCACTGCCTCACTATATTTCCCTAAAGCATAGTATCCCTCCCCAATCATATAGTAAGTATCGGCTCGCCAAATAGTAGAACTGGAAGGTGCATTCTTCAAAGCCTGATGAACATTGGTTACCAGTTTAGGATATTCTCCTAATTCATAGTACGCCGTAGCCATTAGATAGAGTGCCTTTTCAAAAAATTCTGTCCCGCCATATTTGTCCACTATCTCTTGATAACATTTTATCGCCTGTGGATGCCTTCCTGTTTTTTGATATGCCACCCCTTCTATTAGTAATACATTCGCCGCTAACTCTCCCCATTGGTAGGACTCGAGAAACTCTCTCGCTTTTACTATCGCTTCCTCATACTGATTCTGTGCAGCGTGGCACCAGATTATCTTAAATAGAGAATACATCGATAACTTCTCCACATTAAACGCTAAAGAATAATTGGCCAACGCCTTGGCAAAATCGTTCTGCCTGAGAGCAATCTCACCAATTAGATAATTGGAGTAAAGAGCCAGAGGATTGTCAGGAAATTCCTTAAGTAACTTTTTCAACTTTATCTCTGCCTCACCATATTTCCCCTGCTGAAAATCTGAGCAGGCAAGAAGATATAATGCCTCTTCCCTTAAATCGCTTTCCGGATACTGGGTGAGCAAGTTCCCCAGCGCCTCTGAGGCTAAGGGATACTGCTGGGATTTGAAAAATGACTCCCCTATCTGGTACTGCGCCTTATCTACCCACTGGCTCTCCACACCTTTCCTCAATACTTCTTTGAACAGCGCCGTGGCCATCATCACTTTATTCAAGTCCCTGAATGCTAACCCCGAATAGTAGATGCACCCTAAGTCGTCTTTTACCCGGCGAAAATATTCCAGTCCAGTCTTGGCATCCCCTTTATCCATAAAAATTAATCCTAAAGGAATAAGTGCAGAAGGCTGGTTATTATACCCGGGGTAGAAGAGAAGTAATTCCAGGAAACAATCTTTCGCTTTTTCTTTCTCTTCTATCGCCAGGTAAGAAAGTGCTATCCCGTATAGCGCTTCCGCTCTTAAATTCCTGTTCTTCCCTTTCCTCACCTTCTGGAAATTGTCAATTGCTTCCAGGTATTCCCCTGTGTTAAACTCGCACTCCCCCAGCCGATAAATGGAATTAATAAACAGACCATAGTCTCCCCCAGACCTGCTGGCAGCCCTGCCAAATTCCTTTGCTGCCTCCTTGTATCTCCCCTTATCAAAAAGACACTGCCCAATCATAAACTGCGCGCTGCCCGCCCTGAAATCATCAGGGAATTCCTCCAGAAACTGTATGAATCCGTTCATTGCCTCCTCTACATTGCCTTTCCTGTAAGCAGAACTGGCTAATTTATACTCAGTTGCCGCATCCATCTCCTCCCTCTTTGCTCCTGCCACGCATAAAGGAATAAGAAGGAGTATTAGAATGATTAGTGAAATTTTCTCAATCTTTTTTAACATTTTGTTTCTCCTCCTGTCTAACGAAAATTTTTCCCCTTTGGAGTCCCCGATGAAATCGGGGGAGGAAATGAGTGATGGTCTTCACTCTCCCTCCTCACTCAGTTCTTCTCCATTTACTCTGATTTCCATCGGCATCTCTTCTAAAGAGAATGATTGGAGCTTTATCTGTCCCTTGTCTATCCACTGTTTATTATTCTTATACACCACGGTAAATTCGTAGATATAGTCTCCCTTCTTTACTGGCCTGCCCATATCGTCACAAACATCCCACTTGATAATTTCCGGTGGCCGCGTATCCCCGGAGAAACTCTTCACCACTTGTTCCTCCTCATCCTTTACCTCCAGAGTCCATCTCTTTACAATAATTGAAGGAATATCAGTAGAAAATTCGAGTTCATTGGTTAAAGCGTCAAGCCCATAGGTGTTTTCCGTCTTCAAAATGGGTTTCGCGCTTGCCTTATAGATATTTCCCCAGTTAAAGGTAAGGGCAAATTTGTGGAGATTTCCCAGGTCATGAGAACTAAAGGCATAATCCACGGTGAAAAATTTTATCTTCAGTCCCAGTCCACAGGTAAATGATTGCAAGTGGTTAAATCCTGCTCTCAAATCTACTCTTTTCAAAGAAAGAGAGGAAGTCTTCTCCCAGGGAGAAACTTCCAACCCGGCACAGAAGTATGTCTTCTCATCAACGAGTTTATTAATATCTGCAGTCAGGGTGAGGCGGTTAGAAAATGCCTTCAATGCCAGACCAGCTTTCAAATTTAACTCATACACATCGGGGTCATCTATCAGAGTCACCTTTGGCTGCAAGACATTTTGCAGGGTTAACCCGATGTTCAGCGCGTCTAATGGCTGATAAAGTATCCCTAAATCTATTCCCTGTCCGTTCCCCGTATATCTCATCACTCGCTCATGAACCAGTTTCAAACTTGCTCCCAGAGAGATTCGTTCACGAACCTTATTCGCGTAAGAAATAATTATAGTATTCTTGAATATCGACCTGTTCGTGCCAATTATCCCTTCCACGAGGCGGACTTCTTTATACCCTCCCGAATGGAGGAGAACATCCGAAATACCCAAAGTCCCCAGCCTTCGCAGAGGATGAACATAGGAGAGAAAGTTATAACTAGTCTGCTCAAAGAATGGAGCATACATAGAAAGGAACTGGTGTTCTTCAACCTGGGTTAACGCTCCCGGATTCCAGTAAGGTCCACTCGCATCATCTGCCAGGGCAACATAGGCTCCTCCCATGGCTAAAGACCTCGCTCCCGCCCCGTACTGCAAATAGTCATTTGCCATTCCATAGTAATTATCTGCTCTGGCGAGTTGCCAGTGCATACCAAAAATTAATAGACAAACAAGAAATAGTTTAAAAACCTTCTTTTCCATTTTTTTATCTCCTCCTATTTTATTTAGCGACAGCTATCTTTCCTAACATATGCCTCTTCTCTCCCTCGATCCACACGCGGCAGACATAGCCTCCATTTGCCACCACTTTTCCAGAGAGGTTCTTGCCATCCCAGGGAACGCTGTTACTTTTCCTACCACCGTTGTCTCCGGCTGCATAGCTCTCATGCCAGACCTCTTGACCGAAAAGGTCATAAACTGTAATGGTTACATTAGAAGGCTCTTCCAGATCATATTCTATTAAAGTATTCTCTTTACCTGCCTTGAACGGATTGGGTCGATTGATAACCCCATCTCCGCCAAAGAAAGAGACATAGATTGGCTTACTCCGATTTATCCTTTCCTTATGCCCATACTTATCTATTCCGTAATACTCTATAGTATGAGCCCCTGGGGAAAGAGTAAATGGTTCGACATAGGTCTTCCAGTCGGCACCATTGTCCCGGTAAAGGATGGTCTCTGCTACGATATCGGATATGGACATAATAATTATACGCGTAGTAGTTCTTAGATATAATGAACCATCCATTTCATTATAGACTCCATCAAATTTCATTATTGTTTTTGGCGCACCAATAACTTCAATGTCAGCAGTGCGTCCCAATGTAGATTCAGGATTGTACAGTTTGGCATCAGAAGCCTCAATATAAATAACTTGAGCAAGGTTATAACTCTCGAGGACAGTTTTTTCTCCTCCCTGTAAATAGAAACTCTTCATCTTCAATTCTCCTTCAGCTGGCGTCCCTTCAGGAGAAGAATAAGCAACCAATTTTATCTGTCTGGCATATTCACTGGGAGTGACCAGCTTTCCTGCACCCGTATCAATTAATTTAACTGTGAGAGGAAATTCTTCACCAGTGTTGACTCTTTCAGGAGCCTCTAAGTCATAGCGCAACCCCCATGGCTTGATGTCTATAGCGTCAGTATATCCTGGTTCATGCCCCAAATTATCGCTTACCTTAAAGCGAATCTTTTCCACTGTGTCATAACTTACCTCGATTTCTGCTTGTCCATTGTTCAGCACTAATGGTGGCCCACTTTTCTTTATCCATGTGCCTGAAGCATCTTTGCCATTGACTGTACAAGCAGTTATTATAAATGGATTGTCTGCCTCGGTTATGACAGTCCGTGGCGAAGTCGCTGAATCAACCAGTTCAATAGTCAAAATAATTGAGCCGAGAGTTCTAGCTTCGAGCACATTGCTTTTAATCAGGTAAATACCGACTGGCTCTACTCTTTCAATTACCCAGGTATAGGAGGCTGGTGTTGGATCTTCGTTACCTACTGCATCTTTAGCCCTTACCTCAAATGTATGAGTTCCTTCACCTAAACCCGTGTAGCTTGCAGATGTAGCTGGACTATACCAAGACCAACTTCCACTATCCAGCCTGTATGAAAACTCGCATCCACTCTCATTCGCAATAAAGGTAAAATCAGCCGACGTGCTATTTGTGGGGTCAGGAGGATAAGAAGTTATGCCCGTATCCGGCACTGTGGTGTCGATTCTCCAGGTATATGATGCCGGTGTTGGGTCTTCATTACCTGTTACATCTTTAGCCTTAACATAAAATGTATGACTCCCTTCACCTAGACCTATATAACTCCTGGATGTGGCTGGACTATACACAGACCAACTTCCACTATCCATCCTGTATGAAAACTCGCATCCACTCTCATTCGCGCTAAAGGTAAAATCAGCCGATGTGCTATTTGTGGGATCAGGAGGATAAGTATCTATGTTCGTATCCGGTGCTGTGGTATCGATTCTCCAGGTATATGATGCCGGTGTTGGGTCTTCATTACCTGTTACATCTTTAGCCTTAACATAAAATGTATGAGTCCCTTCACTTAAACCTGTATAACTCCTGGTTGTAGCTGGACTATAACCAGACCAGACCCCACTATCCAGCTTGTATGAAAACTCACACCCACTCTTATTCGCGCTAAAAGTAAAATCAGCCGATGTGCTATTCGTAGGGTCAGGAGGATAAGTATCTATGTTCGTATCCGGTGCTGTGGTATCGATTCTCCAGGTATATGATGCCGGTGTTGGGTCTTCATTACCTGTTACATCTTTAGCCTTAACATAAAATGTATGAGTCCCTTCACTTAAACCTGTATAACTCTTGGTTGTAGCTGGACTATACACAGACCAACCTCCACTATCCAGCCTGTATGAAAATTCACACCCACTCTTGTTCCCACTAAAGGTAAAATCAGCCGATGTGCTATTTGTAGGATTAGGAGGATAAGTATCTATACTTGTATCTGGCGCTGTGG
>CAYOFG010000069.1:0-6670 GCA_964403285.1 uncultured Clostridia bacterium
CCTGTCCCCTTTTTAGTGGCGCATGACATGAGGAGTTAAGAAAATCAGAAGTTCCAATGTTCGCTTTTGTGTCTCTTTCCTCTTGAATAAATAACCTAAAATGGGGATATCACCCAGAATAGGTACCTGGTACGCTGTCCCCTTTTCCGTCTCACTAACCAATCCACCAACCACTACTGTCTGTCCTTCTCTTATTGTGACTTTTGTCGTCGCTAACCGGTCCGTGGTTTGTGGTCCGGCATCAGTAAAACCTACAAAGTCTTTCACTGCCACACTAACATCCAGGCTTATCTCTTTACCCGTAGGGCTAACTGCGGGTGTCACATCAAGAGTAGTGCCGATTTCCAATTGCTTCGTGGTCTCGGTGGCTCCTGCTGCCGTAACCAGAGTCTCCTTATAGGGTATCGAATCGCCCACATGAATGTGTGCAGGACGGTTGGTCTCCACCACCAGTGTGGGATTAGACAATGTCTTTGCTTCGATTTTCTTTGCCAGAGCTTTTAAAGTGATATCAAGATCTGCTCCGCTCATTATTGTAGCTATATTTAAGGTTGCCGGCGTCCCAAAACTAAAAGGAGAGGCCATATCTTCCACATTTCCGGTCACCGTTGTATCACCGATTTGGTCGCTGCCAGCAAAAGTTTTAGTCACCGTCCAATCTATTCCCAGATCTACACCTTTAGTAATATCGACTTCCATAATTCTTGCCGCAATTCTTATTTGTGGCTTCTTGACGTCCAGTTCCTCAATGAGCTTGGAAAGTTTCTCTATGCCCTCGGCAGTAGAAGTTATAATTAAGGCGTTAGTAACATCAGCTACACCCACAGTGGTATATTTCTTTTCTTCTTCTGTTAATGCCTTATCAATGGTACCTTTGAACTCTGCTGCATTTACATTCTGTAACGAAAACGTTTTTCTATAAGTCGGCATTTTGGTTTTGTCCAAAATTTTGATAACATTTTCAGAATGTTGAATTCCTATAAGCCCTTTCTGTTCCAGAACAGTCTTCAGTGCTTCATCGAAGGGTACGTTATGCAAGTGGATAGTGACCTCCCCTTTAACATCGGCAGCCAGGACAAGATTCATCTCCGTTTTCAAGGCAAAAAAGCGAATTACTTCCGCTATGTCAGCTTCAACAAAATCTAAACTTACGGTATCCTGACTAATTGGTCCCATTACCTCTCCTATTGCTACTGGTTTTCCCTTTTTCTCTATTGCTACCGCGGCCGGCTTTATCTTTCTCTCCTCTTTTCTTATTTTTTCTACCAACCTTCTGTGCTCTTCATCCTGAATGTTTGGTTCAATCTCTGTTACTTTCTCCTTTATTATCTTCGGTTTTTTTACTTCTTCTACTTTCTTCACTACTTCTGGCACTTCCTTTTCTACCTTCTCTCTGGCTTCTTCAGCAAAAATAGTCAGGATAATCTGCTCCTCAGTAGCAGTGGATTCATATTCCACCGGTCTCTCCAAGTCGAGCACTACACGCGCTATCTTAACCGGTTCATTCTGGTACTGACCGGAACGTATTCTCTTAAGCAAAAAATTGCCTACTTCTAACTCCTTCTCCTTCCAGTTGTGCACTGTATTGGTCATCTCCACTACCAACCGCGGCGGTTTGGTAATCTTGAAACAGTGGTATTTTATCGGTCCGGTAGTGGTAATTATGATGTTCGATTTAGTTTCGCTAATCTTCTGAACATTCACATTGGTCAACTCTTCCCACTCAGGCACAGGGTTATCATCCTGGGCAACCGGTCCAGCGCTTACAAAACAGACTAACGCTAAGATTAATACTATCCTTGGAAAAAGTAGTTTTCTCATTCGCTATCCCTCTCTTTAATAATAATATCGTTTTTCTCCAAAAATTTGCGCGTAGTGTAGCCCTTTATGGGCGTGATTTTTACGGGGATAAACCCTTACACTACAAATTATCATTTTTCCGATTCTAATTTAAGTTCTCGAATGACATTATTACGTGTAATCAGAATTACTTTGTCTTTTCTCACTATGGCTATCACACCTTCTACTACTCTATTATAATTATCTATCAGCTTTCCGTTTTTAACCACATAGCCCCTTCCTCCACCAGCGTCAATCAGGGCATAGTTATCTTTAGAGGAAGAAGAAATCATAATTCCTGTCAAGTTTAATCTACTCAGGTCAATTTCTACGCCTCTCCCAACACTTTCAATTCCTACTCCTATTTCCTCAAGAGGAACAAATGGGTCCTTGTATCTTTTACCACCGTATGTATACCCGACCAGTCTTTTCTCCTCCATTTTTTCAGGCAGGGCAATCTCTTTCTCTTCCATAGGTTTTGTGGGAACTCTCCCGGCCTTTTTCTTAGGACAGCCATTGAGCCCCAGGATAATCAAGACAAAAATAATTGTAACAATCTTGCTCTTCATTTAGTTTTTGTTTTTACTTCTTCTTCCTTTTTTTCCCTAAAAGTATAAGTATATAGTTGAAAATCTGCGGAAACGCCTTTCAGTTTTTCTCCCTCTTCCAGTATTGGTGTTACGCTCAAATTTTTGATATGAAAAATTCTTTCATATTGTCCTATTTCAGCCAGAAAATAAGCCAAATTGTGGTAACCAGTATCCAGCGTTATTAGAAAAGGGTAGGATACGTAATATTCCTGCTGTTCTTCCGCTCGCGGCCGGAAATCCGCAATGTCGATCTTAAACTTCCGTCCCGCACTGGTTATGTCCCGCAACAAGCGAGGAATTTCTTTCTCCCTGGGTAACTTTTTTTCTGCTTCTGCTACCTTATCTTCTAGCAGTTCATAATCAGTTTTTAGCTGATCCAGACGATTCGCTCTTGCCCTGGCGACTGTAAGTTTTGCCTCCTTTGTTACCAATTCATCCTTGACTCTTTTCAACTTAAGTCCCAGTGGGCCATAAACATATTTATAAAACATAAAAAAAACCAAAACTCCCAGAATACCTAACATTATCTTTTGTTGTTTTGTCATCTTATTGTCTCACTTATTAGAAAATGCGTTACCTGTATTCACAGGTAACGCCAAAATTTTTTATTACTGCTTCTTCTTTCCATTTTTTGGTAATTATACTGCTCAGTTCAACCTTAGAGAAATTCTCAGCCTCACTTAATTTAGTAATGAAGTCGGCAATTGCATAATTATCTGTAGCTGAAGCCTCAATAGTAATAGTCAAGAAGTCCGATTCACTTTTGGTTACTAAGGAGGTCAACCACACTCGGGAAGGAACTATCATTGCCAACTGTTCAAATAGTTGGGGATAGAGCAAGCGATTTCCCATCAAGCTCTGAATGACATCTAATTTCTTACCCAGAGCTTCTTTGGACAACTCTACTTCATCAACTTTATTGATTATCGTTTCTAAAAGGCTAAGTTCCTTCTCCACTCTCTTTACTTTTTTCTTGAGACGAGTATATTGTCCGAGCTTTAAGGAGTAGAATCCTAAAAATCCTCCTACCAGGAGAATAATGATGAAAGAAAGCAGAAACTTTTTCTCCCGGACAGCAACTCTCTTTTCTACTTCTTTAGGCAACAAATTAATCTTAATCATTTCTACTGTCGGCAGAGCTTTGCCCTGCCATTACCTTTCCCTTTAATGCGAGAAGATTTGGTGTAGCGAGCATTAGAATTTTTAGCCAAAAATCGAAGAATGTAGGGGCTCAATTTATTGAGCCCGCGTCTATGGGTTCGATGAATCGAACCCCTACATTAAATTCATTCCATCCTTATCGGGTATCCCCTTCCCGCCTGGTGGCTAACCCTACAGCTACAGCATATACAGGAGCCTGCTCCTGCCAATCTGTATCACGAATTCTTGTTGTATCGATCCCCCGGAAAGGATTATTTATATCTACCGGCAATCCGAGTTCATCACTCAAAAATTTATCCAGGTTATTTAACTTCGAACTGCCACCACTCAGCATAATCCTGTCCACACTCTTTTCGCCTCCGGTCTGCGCCTGATAATAATCTATTGACCTACGAACTTCCCCCACAAGTTCACGGACAAGGGGCATCAGGATAGTGGAAACCTGGACTTTTGTTTCATCTTTGGCAGCTATACTTTCCAATTCCTCTTCTGCGCCCGTTAGCGTTAAACCATATTTTCTTTTCAGATTCTCTGCTTCTGAATATTCGACTTGCAAATTCTTGTGAACTGCTCTGGTAAAGCTACTGCCAGCAATAAATATATCCCGCACAATTTTTGAAATGCCGTTTTCTATAATATTGATGTTGGACGTTGTCGCTCCCAGGTTGAGCAACATCACTGTCTCTGCACGTTCTTTATCTCTGGTAATCTCATAAGCGTTTTCTAAAGCAAATGCATCTACGTCTATTATTAAAGTCTTTAACCCTGCACCTTCAACAATTTCCATCCGTTCTTCTAAAAGCTCCTTTTTCGCTCCCACCAGAACCGTCTCCATTTTTGGTTGTCCCTCTTCCATAACGTCGCCTAATATGTTAGTACTTATGTTGACTTCACGAATGTCGAAGGGAATGTAAGGTTCAGCTTCAAATTGGATGGTTTTTTCCAAATCGGAAGGGCTCATGCGGGGGAATCTCACGTAACGAACGATTACCGCATTTCCAGAAACCGAAGTAGCAACCTTTCTTGTCCTTATTCTCGTACTGGAGAGCATGTTCCTTAGAGTGGAAGTCATTACTGCCTTTCTCTCTTCAGAAGAAAGCTCTTCGATAGAGCCGGCAGGAATTTCACTGATGGCATACTTAGCCAGGCTCCACCTGCCAGGGGCTCCTTTCAGTCCCACGAGTTTGATGGAGTGAGTCCCGATGTCTATACCTACTAACTCTTTACTGCTACTGAATAGTCCCATATTTTCCTCTATTTTTTCTAATTATATACTAAAAAGAGAATAATTGTCAACAACTTTCACACTGGGCTCTGAAAAAGTATCATTTTCTTTTGTAGGGGTTTGATTTATCAAACCCGTTATCGTCGGGCTCAATAAATTGAGCCCCTACACTATGTTTACAGAAATAGAATCTAGGCTATGTGAGATTTTCTCATCTACAGAAAGAAATTAACTCAAGATAAAGGCGATTAAATCCTGGCTGGAAGAGAAAAACCAATACTGCCGCCAAGGAAATATAGGTCCCAAAAGCAATTTCCTGAAATTTTTTATATTTCCCAGCAATTCTCAACGTACCCCCGGTTATTGCTCCCAGGAGACTTGCCAAAAATATTACCCAGAGTACATTGACTACTCCCAGGAAAGCACCTATTCCAGAAATTAACTTTATATCTCCGCCTCCCATAGCCTCTCTCTTAAACATCCCTCTTCCCAACAGGGCAATCAAATAGAGTAGTGCGCCGCCTGCAAGGAATCCCAGAAGAGAAGAGACAACGAGAGAGAACCATTCAGAGCTGGTTATCATTATCCTGCCATACTGTTTAAGAAAGGAATTGAAAGGTGAAGAAAGAAGACCGAGAATAATCAATGAATAGGTGAGTCTATTGGGGATAGTGTAGGTTTGAAAGTCTATTGTAGAAATGATAATCAAAGACAATACTAAGAGAAGGAAAATTACTATCGTAATAGGGGCGTCACGAAACTTCCAGTAGGTAAGAAGCAAGAGAAATCCTGTTATCAGTTCTATTAAAGGGTACTGGAGAGATATCTTTTCGCCACAGTAACGACATCTTCCCTTGAGAATAACATAACTTATTAATGGTATATTATCATGCCATTTGATTTGCTTTCCACACCTGGGACAGTGCGAGCCTGGTCGGATTATTGATTCTCCTCGCGGTATGCGATAGATGCACACATTGGCAAAACTGCCAAATCCCAGACCTAAAATGAAAATGGTAAAATAGGATAATAAAACCTCAGGCTCCTTCACCCCGTTAGAAATCTTCGATTTCTAACGGGGAATTCCCCTCTCTTTTAGTTGCTTCTCAGCTGTTGCTCTCACCTGGTCATTTCTGCTCGTAGCAAGAATGTTCTCCCAGATAGCTATTGCCTTTACAAATTCTCCTTTAACTTTATAGATATTGGCGAGAAAAATCTTGACTAATTCCGGGCAGTCTTTATACCTAATCGCTTCCTCCAGTAGAGGAACAACTTTGTCATACTCTTTTGTCCGGGTATAAACAATTGCTGCTATGTACAGGCGGAACCTCCAGAATTTCGGATCATTCTTGATTCCTTGTTGAAGAATCTCAATGGCTTCATCGTACCGCTCATGGTTAAAGGCGAGACAGCCACCACCGAATAGATATGCATAATGGAAATAGGGGTCAAGCCGAACTACCTCCTGGCACATGGGGAGTAGCTTCTCGTACTCTCCTCTCTCGCAATGGTTCAGGTGGTGAACATGTTCCTCTTCTTCTCCATGAGTCCCGTAATACTGCAGGAGTCTTATCCAGGCTAAATCGGCAGAGAGCCGCCGAAGACCAAGCAAACTTCCCCAGAAATAGATAAAAGAAGAAGGCTTAACCTCTACTATGGATGGCAGAGGAAATTCAAACCTCCTCTCAACCTGGTACTGAGAGAAAATAGATAAGCCCAATAGAGGCAAAATCAGAATAATTAGAGAAAGAGATTTCTTCATTCTTCTCTCTTCGGGTCGTTCACCTCAATGCATTAAATGTAGTGTAGGGGCTTGTCCCCGTAATTTGAAATTTGAAATTTGAAATTTGAAATT
>CAYOFG010000070.1:0-4884 GCA_964403285.1 uncultured Clostridia bacterium
CAAAAGTTTAAACAGAGATTTAGAGGAAGATTTGGGCTGGCAAGCGTAGGATAATTAGGTTAGCACAGATTGAATCTGTGCCTACAATCGTTTCTTGGAGTGTCAAGCGAAAGCTTGACGAGGTAAAACTTTCGTTTTACACTCCGGGGATTTGGAGGCACGATTTTCCCGATTTTCAATCGGGATGCAGAAGGAGCGAAAAGATGAAAAAAAAGAAAATTGCCGTTTATCCAGGGAGCTTCGATCCGGTTACGAATGGTCACATCGACGTAATAAAAAGAGCAATCCAGTTATTTGACCAGGTAATAGTGGCAGTGATTGAAAATCCTGCCAAAAAGGCATTATTTTCTGTGGATGAGCGAATGGATATGCTGAGAGCCGTAACCAGAGGACTCTCAGGGGTGGTGGTCTCCCATTTCGACGGATTATTAGTCCATTACGTGAAGAAGAAGAGAGCGAAAGTTATAATCAGGGGGCTCAGGGCAGTCTCCGACTTCGAATACGAGTTTCAAATGGCATTAACTAACCGCAAGTTAGCACCAAATATAGAAACAGTATTCCTTATGCCAGCAGAAGCGTATACTTATTTGAGTTCGAGTATAGTTAAAGAAGTGGTTAGCCTGAATGGAAACGTAAAGGGACTCGTTCCTCGACAAATTGAGGCACGCCTGAGAAGAAAGCTGTTGACAAAGTAAATCAGCTGTGGTATACTAAAAATTAGTCAGTTTACTTTAACTTTTTCATGAATTAGAAAGGATTTACGCTAATTATGGCTAAAGGCCCGGCAATAAGAAAGAAGTTGGGTGACTTATTAGTAGAAGTGGGGATAATTACCGCCGAGCAATTGCAAGAAGCTTTAGAGGAAGAAAAAATCAGGGGGGGTAGGCTGGGCGAGACACTTATGGGATTAGGCTATATTACCGAGGATGTTTTATTAGCTTTCCTGGGTAAACAGTGCGGTGTATCTTACGTCAGCCTATCAGAATACGGGGATATTGACGAAGAGGTCATCAAGAGTGTTCCTGAAAGTATCGCCAGGCATCAGACCCTAATTCCCATTGCCCTTGAGGGAAAAACTCTCACCATAGCGATGAGTGATCCCTTAAATGTCTTTGCCATTGACGATCTGAGACTGATGACGGGAAAAGAAATTAGTGTAGTGATCGCCTCAGAAACTGAAATCAAGAATGGTATTGAAAAGTATTATGGAGCTAAAGGCTCTATGGAAGATATCGTAAAAGAGATGGAACTTTCGGTAAAGGATGATGGGAATGTAGAGATAGTAAAAAAGGCTGATGCCGGAGGAGATGATATAATTGCTCTGGAGGCAGCTGGAGAAGAGGCGCCAATAATTAAGATCGTTAATCTTCTTTTGGGCGCAGCTGTCAAAATAGGGGCTTCAGACGTCCATATCGAACCTTATGAGAAGATTCTCAGGGTGCGCTATAGAATCGATGGTGTTTTACATGAAGTCTCTTCTCCGCCCAAAAAATTGCAGAACGCAGTTGTTTCCCGGTTAAAGATTATGGCTTCACTGGATATTGCTGAACGCCGCTTACCTCAGGACGGTAGAATTAAGATTAAAGTGGTGAATAAAGAAGTTGATCTGAGGGTTTCTGTTCTACCTACCTCCTTTGGTGAAAAAGTGGTTATGCGTATTCTGGACGCTTCTTCCTTGTGTCTTGATCTCACCAAGCTGGGATTTGAACCGGATGTCCTTTCCATTTATAAGAAAAATATCGAAGTGCCTTATGGAATCATCCTGGTTACAGGACCAACCGGTTCTGGTAAATCTACGACCCTCTATTCTACTCTAAGCACTCTCAATTATCCAGACCGTAACATCATCACCATAGAAGACCCCGTGGAATATGTCCTGGAAGGTATTAACCAGGTTCAGGCAAAAGCGGATATCGGTCTAACTTTTGCGGCGGGCTTGAGGTCATTTTTGCGTCAGGACCCGGATATAATCATGGTTGGTGAAATCAGGGATACTGAGACTGCCGAGATCGCTATTAATGCCGCACTGACAGGACACCTGGTATTCTCCACTCTGCACACCAATGATGCTCCCGGTGCCGTGACCCGTTTAAATAATATGGGCATCGAACCGTTTTTGACCACTTCTACAGTAATTATGGTTGTTGCTCAAAGGTTAGTCAGAGTAATCTGTAAGCATTGTAAAGAGCCTTACGAGGTTCCCACCGATTTCCTTTCCAGTATTGGAGTTAAAGAAGCAGAGATAAAAGGTAAAAAGAAAGTGACCCTGTATCGAGGCAAGGGATGCGATAACTGCAGTAACACTGGTTACCGGGGACGAATAGCGTGCTTTGAAGTCATGGAAATTAGTGATGATGTAAGAGAGCTTATTCTAAACAGGGAATCGACGCATTTAATCAAAGCAAAAGCGAGAGAGAGTGGTGGAATGGTAACCCTGCGTGAAACTGCCATCAAGAAACTTTTGACAGGCGTAACCACGGTGGAAGAGGTGATGCGGGTTACTTTTGCTGATGTCGAATAACAGATTTGGAGTCCTCCCGAAAGGGAGGGAGATAATGGGTGATGGGGAATTGGAGTAGCGAAACTTGTTTCGCGTTAATAACGCACCGCAAGCGGTGCTACTCCAATTTTTGAAAGGAGGGATGATTGGTATCTATTGATGAATTACTTCAGTTAATGATGGAGAAGGGAGCATCTGATTTACATTTAACGGTAGATGTCCCACCCACTTTGAGGATTGACGGAGAACTTGTTCCCACAGAATATGATAAGCTTCAGGAAGAGCAATGTCAAAGATTAATCTATAGCCTGTTAACCGATAAACATAAAGAGAAATTTGAATCTACAAACGAACTCGACCTCTCGTTTGGGATCAAAAATGTAGGACGAGTGCGAATGAACGTGTTCCGACAACGGGGGGTAGTGGGTGCTTCTCTAAGAGCAATACCTAACTACTTTATGACTTTCGAGGAACTGGGACTGCCAGCAGTAGTTTTTGACGTGGTTAAGTTGCCTGTGGGTTTGGTTTTGGTAACCGGTCCCACTGGCTGTGGTAAGACGACAACGCTGGCTTCAATGATAAATTACATTAATGAGCACCGTAGCGGACACATCGTGACAGTGGAGGACCCCATAGAGTATGTTCATCCCCACAAGAATTGCATAATTAACCAGAGAGAGGTGGGTAGTGATACTTCCTCCTTTGGCAATGCGCTGAAGCATGTATTTCGTCAGGACCCAAATTTCATTCTGGTGGGAGAAATGCGTGACCTGGAAACCATCTCTTCTGCATTGACAATCGCTGAGACAGGCCACCTTGTCTTTGCCACTCTGCATACAACAGATGCCACGCAATCAGTTAATAGAATCGTTGATGTTTTTCCACCATACCAACAACCGCAAATTCGTTCCCAATTATCGTTTGTCCTGCAGGCGGTTTTCTGTCAGAGATTGTTGCCCAGGGCAAGTGGTAAGGGCAGATGCCTGGCAGTGGAAGTTTTAAGGGTTACTCCCGCCATCAGGAATATGATCAGGGAAGAAAAGACTGAACAGATTCCTTCCGCTATGCAGGCAGGAGGAAAATTTGGAATGCAGACAATGAACTGGAGCCTCTACGAACTCTACACGCGCAGGCAGATTACTTATGCTCAGGCACTGGCGAGTAGCCCGGATGCGGAGGATTTAAAGAGAATTTGCAAGAAAGAAGAGGGTGTGGTGGCGGAGATGAAAAATAAAGGGTTGAGGTGAGTTAGAAATGGCACTCTTCAGTTACAAAGTTAGAAACCCACAGGGAAATGTCTTGACCGGAACGATGGAAGCGAGAGAACAGAGGATGGTTGTAGACCGCCTCAGATACCAGAGATTTATCGTTTTGGAAATCGGTGAAATTAAGAAGAGTGCTTCCCGGGACCTGCTGGATACCATAAACTTCTTGAAAAAAAGAGTGAAACAGAAAGACCTCGTTCTATTTAGCCGGCAGCTATCCACATTGATTGGAGCGGGAGTCCCCATTGTTCAGGGTTTGACAATCCTGCTGGAGCAGATAGAGAATCCAGCTTTCAAAAAAGTTGTTGCCAGCATACGAGAGGATATTGAATCAGGAACATCAATTACTGAAGCTCTCAGCAGACACCCTACAGTATTTGGTGAGTTGTATGTACATATGGTCAGGTCTGGAGAACTTGGCGGTATTTTGGATGTTATTCTGGAGAGACTCTCAGCCTACCTGGAATCTGCCGCCGCATTGAGAGGTAAGATCAGGTCGGCAATGATCTATCCAGCAGTGATTGGGCTTGTTGCCGGTGGAGTTACTTCGTTCCTACTGATAGTGGTTGTCCCTACTTTTGTTAAGATATTTGAACAGGCTGGTGCCCAGTTGCCCCTGCCCACCCAGATATTACTTGCGGTTAGCAATTTTCTCAGACGTTATATTATCTTCGTAATTATTGGTCTTATTGCTTTTGTTGTGGGTCTAAGACAATATTATAGGACAGAGGCAGGAAGTATGTATATAGACAGGTTGTTGCTCAGGATTCCTCTTTTCGGACCACTGTTAAGAAAGGTAGCTGTGGCTAAGTTTACCAAGACTTTCGGGACGCTGATTAAAAGTGGCGTGCCCATACTTCAGGCCCTGGAGACCGTGGCCAAGACTTCCGGAAATAGAGTTATTGAAAAGGCTGTCCTGCAAGCGAAAGAATCTATTAGAGAGGGAGAGAGAATATCCGACCCCTTAAAAGCAAGCGGCGCCTTTCCGCCAATGGTAACCCAGATGATTTCCGTGGGCGAGGAGACAGGTAACCTGGATGCGATGTTATCGAAGATTGCTGAGTTTTATGAACAGGAAGTAGATGCTGCTGTTTCCGGTCTAACTTCCCTGATTGAACC
>CAYOFG010000070.1:4984-6568 GCA_964403285.1 uncultured Clostridia bacterium
GCGATAAGAACAGAAAATCTGACAAAAGTCTATATAAGAAAGCACCTTTTCAGCGTAAAGAAGACCGATGCCCTGAAAAATCTGAATCTGGAAATTGAGAACAGAAAGGTTTTCGGGCTTTTAGGACTGAACGGTTCAGGAAAGACAACTTTACTTAAGCTTCTGGTAGGCTTGCTCTTTCCCACGAAAGGTTCTATCTATATTTTTGGTCAAAGGGTTCCCCTCCTATCTTTACTCTCCAGAATCGGTTATCTCCCCGAATTTCCCTGTTTCCTTATGTATCTTACGGCAAGCGAGATACTCCATTTTTATGGTAAGCTTTACGACTTTTCTACTAAAGATAGGGAGAAGAGAGTAGAAGAGACATTAGATTTGGTAGACCTTAAGGAGAACAGGAACGACCGTTTGGCTGACTTCTCCAAAGGAATGCTGGAAAGAGTAGGTATGGCTCAGGTTCTTCTCCATAACCCGGAACTTTTGCTCCTCGATGAGCCCACTTCTGGATTAGACCCTCTGGGAATTAAGAAGATGCGCCAGACGATTCTCAGGTTAAAAGAGGAAGGAAAGACAATACTTTTGAGTTCACATTTTGTTACCGAGGCGGAAAGAGTCTGCGACCAGGTAGGAATTCTGCATAAAGGAAAATTGGAACGAGTAGTAGAGATGAAAGGTCTGGAAGGTAGCCTGGAGGACCTTTTCACAGAGACTGTTTCCGAGGGCGCATAATGAAAAAGATATTTGCCATTGCAGAATACACTGTTAAAGAGAACATCAGGCACAGGATTTTCTATACTATTTTTCTATTTGCTCTCGTGGTCATAGTTAGTTCCGTTATCTTCTCTATGCTTTCGCCAGAAGAGGAGACGAGGGTGATTCTGGATATCGGGCTGGGCACAATTGAAATATTCGCTTTCTTGAGTGCCATATTTGCCGCAGTTGGTCTGGTGTTGGGAGAGATGGAGAATAAGAGTATCTCTCTCATTATGGCGAGGCCCGTGAGGCGCTTTGAATATATCTGGGGCCGCTATTCCGGTATTCTATCTATCTCCCTGTTTAATATTCTGTTAATGTCCTCGGGGCTTCTGCTTCTTCTCTTCATTAAGGGCTGGAGATTTGATTTCACCTTTTTACTGGTAGTAACTTTTATTTTTTTAAAAGTGATAATTATAAGTGCTCTGGCAATTCTTATTTCTCTCATTTCTACTTCAGCGATTTCCAGCATATCTATGACTTTCTTCTTCTGGGTTCTCGGTCATGTTACTGACCATTTGAAATACCTGAATCACGTATTGGTGGAAAAAGGAGTTAAAATCACAATATTTCTGAAAGCAATCTATTATCTTTTACCCAATTTTCAATATTTGAATGTTAAAGATTACATAGGTTACCCGAATCCCTTGGCGGGAACTACTATCTTCTGGCAGGTAGCCTATAGTTTGGCTTATGCCAGCGTAGCCACCTGGCTTTCAGTTCTCGTTTTCTCCCGGAAAGAATTCTGATAATTGAAAAATAGGGACAGCGACCATTTTAATTTCAAATTTCAAATTTCAAATTTCAAATTACGGGGACAAGCCCCTACACTAC
>CAYOFG010000071.1:0-6487 GCA_964403285.1 uncultured Clostridia bacterium
GGCAGATTTTTCTGGAATAGCGGAATGTTTGTATGGAAGAAGTCGGTTATTCTGGAGGCAATAAGGAAGTATATGCCTTCCCTCTCCCAGAGATTAGAAATGATTTCTTCAAAGAACATAAATAGATTGTATCCTAAATTACCCAATATCTCCATTGATTATGGGATAATGGAGAAAGCAAATAATAGTCTCGTCATTCCTGCAGATTTCTTCTGGGAAGATCTGGGTTCCTGGGAGTCGCTGGATAAGTTTCTTCTGCGCGACAGAAAGAAGAACGCTATTACGGGCAGGGTTTCTGTAATGGATACGGGAAACTGTATAATGGTAAATAAGAAAGGACTCTTATCTACAATTGGTGTATCTAACCTAATTATTGTCTCTACAGACGATGTTACTCTGGTCTTTCCCAAAGGAAAGGGTCAACAGGTTAAGAAATTAGTGGAGAAGTTAAAAAGAGACCCGAAATTAAGAAAGTATATGTAGTTACCCCAGGGCTTTTGGAGTAGCGAAACTTGTTTCGCGTTAATAACGCAGAGCAAGCTCTGCTACTCCAGAGTCTTTTGGAGTAGCGAAACTTGTTTCGCATTAATAACGCAGAGTCTTTGGGAGCCCTCCCGAAAGGGAGGGATCGGTAATTCTCGTATGAAAAAAATTAAGTTTGGCACAGACGGATGGAGAGGAGTTATTGCTGACGATTTCACATTTGACAACGTGAGAATCGTTGCCCAGGCGATAGCAGACTACATAAAAGCAGAAGCGACAGGCGACAAGCAACAACAGGTGGCGGTGGGGTACGACAATCGCTTTCTTGCTGAGAAATATGCTTCGCTGATTGCTGAAGTACTGTCCGGAAATGGAATCAAAGTTATTCTCAGCGATAAGTCTGTTCCTTCTCCTTGCGTCTCCTTCGCCATAGCCGAGAGGAAGTGGGATGGCGGGGTAATGGTTACTGCCTCGCACAATCCGCCACAGTTTTGCGGCATTAAATTTAAGGCTCCCTATGGAGGATCGGCTACCGAAGAAATCACAAGAAAAATTGAGAAAAGTCTTTATCATAGCAAGGTTTCCGATTCTATTAATTCTGAACTGATAATTGAAGAAGATTTAATTCCTTCTTATCTTGCCAGGTTGAAATCTTTTATCGATTTTGCTCTTATTAAAGATGCCGGGTTGAAAATTATAGTTGACTCTATGTACGGGGTGGGCAGTAATTACATGGAAGAAATGCTTAAAGATACAAATTGCAATGTAATTACTATGCATACTGTACGCGATCCACTCTTTGGGGGATTGAATCCAGAGCCGATAAGTGAATATTTGGAAGAATTGAAAGAGAAGGTAAAAGAGATAAATGCGGACATTGGTCTGGCGACCGATGGAGATGCTGACAGGATTGGTGTGGTTGATGATGAAGGAAATTATCTTACCCCCCATCAGGTCTTTCCTCTTTTGCTTCTCTATATGGTAAGGGAAAAAGGAGAGAAAGGTAAGGTTGTTCAGACTATCTCTCTGGGTTATTTGAGCGAGAGGATTGCCAGGAAGTTTAATTTAGAATTTCAGGAAGTTCCCGTCGGTTTTAAGAATGTGGCGAATTTGATGCTAAAGGAAAATATCTTTATTGGTGGAGAAGAGAGTGGAGGGTATGGATACCAGGGGTATATTCCGGAGAGGGATGGGTTATTATCCTCACTATTTTTTGTGGAGATGCTGGCTAGGACAAAGAAGAGACTCTCCACTCTGTTGAAAGAGATGGAAGATGAGTTTGGAAAATCGTTTTATAAGAGGGTTGACTTTGAATTAGGAAATACCAGATGGGAAGGTTTAGAGAAACAGCAATTTGTACGGGAACTACATAAAAGGGCACCGAAGAGACTTCTGGATATTCCCGTGAAAGAGATAAAAACGTATGATGGAATTGAGTTCGTATTGGAAGATGATAGCTGGTTACTCCTCAGACCTTCTGGCACAGAGCCTGTTTTAAGAGTCTATGCGGAAACGGATGAGCCAGGAAAGACAGAAAAGTTGCTTGCAATCGGGAAGAAAATTCTTTATAATGCTTGAAAACGTCTGGTAATGTAGGGCTTTATGCCCGTAATGGTTTTGGTAGTGTAGGGGCTTGTCCCCGTAGAAGATACGCCCATAAAGGGCTACACTACACTATTTTTATTGAATTTGATTCCTCGAGGATGAGATTATGAAAGCAATGGTTATGTCAGCGGGAATAGGGACAAGGCTGCGTCCCTTGACTTATAACATCCCCAAGCCAATGTTTCCTATTGTGAATAAGCCTGTTCTGGAACATGTTCTGGAACTGTTGAGGAAACATAATATTAAAGAAGTAGTTGTAAATCTTCATGCCCATCAAGCAATGATACGTAACTATTTTGGAGATGGTTCAAGATTAGGTATGAAGATAAACTATTCTGAAGAGAAAAAGTTGATGGGAACAGCGGGTGGTGTTAAGAAGGTAGAAGATTTCTTTGACGATACTTTTCTGGTGCTGAGTGGTGACGGCTTGACTAATATTAACTTAAGCGATGTTATAAGTTTTCACAAAAAGAGAAAAGCTTTTGGTACTATGGTTCTTAAACGCGTAGATAGCCATTTTGAATACGGTATTGCCCTGACAAAAAAGGGAGGACATATTAAGCAGTTTGTGGAGAAGCCTGCCTGGAGTAGCGTGTTCAGTAATACAGTGAATACAGGGATTTATATTTTCCAGCCAGAAGTTTTTCGCTATATCCCCAGGGCAAAATTCTGCGATTTTGCCAGGGATGTGTGGCCCAAGCTTCTACAGCGGGGAGAGCGGATATTGGGTTATGAGACGAAGGAGTACTGGTGTGATATTGGTAATTTGCTGGAATATCGCCGGGGGCAGAACGATGCCCTGGAAGGTAAAATAAAATTAGAAATCCCGGGAGAAAGAAAAAATAAGAGCGTGTGGATAGGTAAGGGCACCCAAATTGCTCCTGGCGTGAGAATAAAAGGTCCCTGCGTAATCGGGGAAAATTGCAGGCTCAATAAGAATGCATTCATCGGAGAATTTAGCACAATAGGGAACAACAGCATAATTGGAAAGGGAGTGAGATTGAAAAATTGCATTCTCTGGAACGGTGTCCATGTGCGAAAAAATGTCAAATTGGTGAATTGCATTATCGGCAATAATGCGGATATATCTACGAATATTTCTGTTTATGAAGGTTCGGTAATTAACATCCGAGAGTAAGTATCAAGGTCGGGTCGGTCGCCCTTTAGGGTGACGAGCACCAAAAATGGCACTCTGAAGAGTGCCCGACCAAACGGTACTATTTGCAAAAATGGTCGCTGTCCCTATTTTTTTATAGGAGGTAAAGATTGGATAAAAGAAATTTCTCTTTCACTTCTGAATCCGTTACCGAAGGGCACCCGGATAAAGTTTGTGACCAGATTTCTGACGCTGTCTTAGATGATGTCATTAGACAAGACCCCAGAGGAAGGGTTGCCTGTGAGACATTTATAACTGTAGGGCTGGTAGTTGTGGGAGGAGAAATGAGTACAAAAGGCTGGGTCGATTTACAGAAATTAGTGCGCAGCCTATTAGCAAATATTGGATATACTAACGCCAAGTATGGATTTGACGCCAAGACCTGTGCCATCTTAAATGCTATTGGCAGGCAGTCAGAAGATATTTCTCAGGGAGTGGACACAGGAGGGGCTGGTGACCAGGGCTCAATGATTGGTTATGCCTGCGGTGAAACTCCTGAACTGATGCCTTTACCCATTATGTTAGCCCATAAGCTGACGCGCAAGTTGGCTGAGGTCAGAAGGAAGGGTATAATTAAGTATTTGGGTCCTGACGGAAAATCACAGGTGACAGTAGAATACCGGAATGGAAAGCCGGTTGTGGTTAACAAGGCAGTTATCGCTGCCCAGCATACGGAAGAGGTAGTGGATAAGACAGGAGAAAAGATGACCGAAGAAGCAAAAGAAGAGATCACAAAAAAAGTTATTATTCCTACTCTCGGTGAATTTTATGACCCTAAGAAAACCCAATGTTTTATTAATGCGACTGGCAAGTTTGTTATTGGTGGTCCCCAATCGGATACAGGGATGACGGGAAGGAAAATTATTGTAGATACATACGGTGGTATGGCTGCCCATGGTGGTGGTGCTTTTTCCGGTAAAGACCCGACGAAGGTTGACCGTTCTGGCTCGTATATGGCGAGGTACATTGCCAAGAATATTGTAGCTGCTGGGTTGGCTGAAAAGTGCACGGTTCAATTAGCATACGTTATCGGCGTGGCCGAGCCCGTCTGCTTAGATGTTTGCACGTTTGGAACTGAAAAGGTGCCTGAGGAGAGACTGGTGGAACTGGTCAAAAAACACTTCGAACTTACTCCGCAGGGAATGATTAAGACGCTAAATCTTCTAAGGCCGATATATCAGAAAACAGCAGCCTATGGACATTTTGGTAGAGAGGAAGAAGAATTTACCTGGGAGAGAAAGGATAAAGCAAAAGACCTGAAAAAAGAAGCTTAAGAAAACAGGGACAGCGACCATTTTTTACGAGCTCAATACATTCGACAGGCTCGGTACAGGTGAATCCAGCACCAAAATAATGGATTTGGGGGACTTATGAATCATGATATTAAGAATTTGAGACTTGCACCAGAAGGGAAATTGCGCATCGAATGGGCGGAAAAGGAGATGCCTGTTTTGAGATTAATCAGGCAGAGGTTTAAGAAAGAAAAGCCATTGAGGGGGATACGCATCTCCTGTTGCCTGCACGTTACCAGCGAAACCGCCAACCTGCTGAATACTCTAAAAACTGGCGGAGCAAACGCAGTTCTCTGCGCCTCAAATCCTCTTTCCACCCAGGATCAAGTGGCAGCATCACTGGTGAAAGACTTCGGGATTCCCGTGTTTGCTATTTGTGGCGAAGATAAGAAAACATATTACCGGCATATTAGAGCGGCCTTAAATCATAAACCTCACCTAACAATGGACGACGGCGCTGATTTGGTATCCACTTTACATTCCAAGGCTGAGCGTGGAGGAGCTCTTATAAAAAATGTAATCGGGGGAAGTGAAGAGACTACCACAGGAGTGACCCGGTTGAGAAGTATGGAGAGTTCCGGCGTGTTAAGATATCCCATCATTGCAGTAAATGATGCCCAGACCAAGCACTTTTTTGACAACCGCTATGGCACGGGACAATCTACCATTGATGGAATAATCCGGGCAACCAATGTCTTGTTAGCGGGAAAGAATTTTGTTGTCTGTGGCTACGGCTGGTGTGGAAGGGGAGTGGCAATGAGGGCAAGGGGAATGGGCTCAAATGTGGTAGTTACCGAAATAGACCCGTTAAAGGCAATGGAAGCAGTGATGGACGGGTTCCGGGTAGTGCCGGCTCTGGAAGCTGCCAGAATCGGAGATATTTTTGTCACATTGACCGGCGATATTAGTGTGCTTAGACCCAACCATTTCCGGCGTATGAAGGACGGAGCAATAATCTGTAATTCAGGACATTTCAATGTGGAATTAGATATTGAAGGTTTAAAGAGAATCTCCAGAAAGAGAAGGAAAATTCGCCAGTTCGTAGAGGAGTATACCCTACCTAATGGTAGAAGAATAAATCTTCTGGCAGAAGGGAGGTTAGTCAATCTTGCTGCTGCCGAGGGACATCCAGCCAGCGTGATGGATATGAGTTTTGCTAATCAGGCTTTGTGTGCAGAGTATTTGACCCGGCAAGGCAAAAATTTGGCAAATAAGGTCTATCCTGTTCCCCAAAGTATAGATAGAAAAGTTGCCCGTTTGAAACTGAAGGCAATGGGAATAAAAATTGATGGCTTAACAGGCGTGCAGAAGAAATATCTCTCTTCCTGGGAAATGGGAACCTGAGAATCCCCATCTTCTGGAGTGTCAAACGAAAGTTTGACTGGTAGAGATATTGTGAAAAAAGTCACTGACAAATTTCCAAACCTGTGGTAATATAATTACGGAGTCGTCCGATGAAATCGGAGGTTTTTGTTTATGGAAAAAGGGGACATATGGAAAAATGGTCGCTGTCCCTATTTTACCGTCCCTATTTTAAGGAGGAAATGGAATGAGAAAGATTGTTAGTCTGGCAGTGGCAGTGTCAGTGGTGGTGGTTTTGGGACAGATTGGTCTGGCAAGTTCCTTTAAAATCCTCGGAACAAGACCATTGGGAATGGGAGGAGCATTTGTGGCAGTAGCTGAGGATGCAATTGCCCAGTACTGGAATCCCGCAGGCTTCGCTCTGCAGAAGGGGCTGGACATCCAGATTCCTGTAGGAGTGGGCATAGAGACCACAGAGGGATTAATTGATGAAGTGGATGACCTGGGAGAGATAGCCAAGACAGTAAGTGACATTCAGGAAATGCAGGAGAATGGCGACCCATTTGATGCTGACCTGATACAAGAATTCACTTTTGCAATTAATCAATTGGATGACTTGAACAAATCCGGGCTGGGATTGATTCTGGAT
>CAYOFG010000072.1:0-6392 GCA_964403285.1 uncultured Clostridia bacterium
AGGGGAGATAGATGGCAATAAAGAAATATAAACCTACATCGCCAGCTCGCAGGTTCGCTACAGGAAGAGTAGCCAGAGATGAAATTACCAAAACCGAGCCAGAGAAATCGCTAACTGTTGGTCTGCGTTCTCATGGAGGAAGGAGTGCTTCTGGACGGATTACGGTAAGGCATCAGGGAGGTGGCCACAGGCGAAGGTATAGAATTATCGATTTTAAGAGAGACAAGTTTGACATCCCGGCCAAGGTTGTTGCCATAGAATATGACCCCAACCGTTCTTGTCGAATTGCTCTTTTAGAATATACTGATGGAGACAAGAGATATATTCTTCAGCCTCTCGGCTTGCGAGTGGGTGATACTGTGCAGAGTGGAGATTCTGCTCCTATTAGTACAGGTAACAGTCTTCCCTTAAGAAACATGCCTATTGGCTCGATGGTTCATAATATCGAATTAAGGCCGGGTTTTGGTGGACAGCTGGCCAGAAGTGCCGGGTCATCTGTGCAGATAATTGCTAAAGAAGACAAATTTGCTCAATTGAGACTCCCTTCTGGAGAAATTCGACTTGCCTTTCTCGATTGTAGAGCTACTATTGGGCAATTGGGAAACATAGAACATGGAAGTATTAAGTTGGGGAGTGCAGGACGCAGCCGCCGTTTGGGCATTCGACCGACAGTGAGGGGAGTAGCAATGAATCCGGTCGACCATCCAATGGGAGGTGGTCGGGGAAAGAGCAAAGGACATAATGTACCTCAGTCCCCGTGGGGACAACCATCTAAGGGCTTCAAAACGAGAAAAAAGAAGAAGAAATCTGATGCACTAATTTTGAAAAGGAGAAAGTAAAAGTGTCCAGGTCTACGAAAAAAGGACCCTATGTGGATGAGAAACTTCTGAAGAAGATTGAACAGATGAATGCCTCCGGACAAAAGAAGGTAATAAAGACATGGGCAAGAAGTTCGGTAATAGCTCCCGAATTTGTCGGGCATACTATAGCGGTTTATAATGGAAGGAAGTTCATCCCCATCTATTTGGATGAGAATATGGTGGGGCACCGGTTAGGAGAGTTCTCTCCCACAAGATTTTTTAAGGGCCATGGTTCCGCCCATACTAAAGAGATCACGTCACTAACTTAAAATATGGAGGTTTAGGTTGGCAACAAGGGCAATAGCCAGATTTGTAAGGTTAGGCCCCAGGAAAGTCGGGCAGGTCTTAGATTTGATTCGAGGAAAAGGAGTATTGGAGGCTTACCAAATTTTAAGATTTACTCACCGGCGGGCGGCTAAAGCTGTGGAGAAGGTATTGAAATCAGCAGTGGCTAATACTCGAACACCCGGAAATGAACCGAATCTATATATTGCAGAAGCATATGTTGGAGGAGGACCTGTGTTAAAACGTATTAGTCCCCGGGCTATGGGTCGAGCAGCTACCTTTAGAAGGAAAACTTGCCATATAAATATAGTTGTGGAGAGTCGTAAGGCTCTTGCAAGGGGGTAGAAAATTGGGACACAAAGTTCATCCAGTGGGAAGTCGTCTCGGTTTCATTAAGACTTGGGATGCAAAATGGTTTGGCGGGAAAAACTTTCGCCAGATGCTCCACGAAGACATACGTATAAGGGAGTTTATTAAAAAGAAACTTCATCAGACTGGAGTGAGCAAAGTAAGAATCGAGCGCGCGGGTAAATCTTTGCGAGTGGATATCCATACGGCAAGGCCAGGACTGGTGATTGGAAAGAAAGGTGCTGATATTGAGAATTTAAGAACGGACTTAGAAGAATTGACAGACCAGAAAGTGTTTATTAACATTATCCCTATAAAGAAACCGGAACTGGACGCTCAGGTTTTGGCTGCAGGAATTGCCATGCAGTTGGAGAAGAAGATGCCTTATCGGAGAGTAATGAAGAGGGCAATTTCCCGAGCAATGGAGGGCGGAGCAGGGGGGATTAAGGTATGCATCAGTGGTCGCCTTGGCGGGGCAGAGATAGCCCGTAGGGAGTGGCTGAAAGAGGGACGTATTCCTTTGCAGACTTTTCGAGCCGATATCGATTACGGCTTTGCCGAAAGCTTTACCAAATATGGTCAAATTGGAGTTAAGGTTTGGATTTTTAAGGAGGAGCTGACCAAAAAAGCTCAACAGGAGGAGGTTAGCGAACCTGCTCATAAAGAAGAGAAGGAAGAGAAGGAGAAAAAGACCGAAAAGGATGAGGTGAACACGGATGCTAATGCCCAAGAGAGTTAAATATCGTAAGTCTCAGCGGGGAGTAATGAAGGGCATTGCTTCACGCGGAAATAAAATAAATTTTGGCGAGTTTGGATTACAGGCTCTGGAACCCGCCTGGGTGACAGCGCAACAGATTGAGGCTGCGCGAGTAGCTTTGACTCGCGCTTTAAAGAAGGGCGGAAAGGTCTGGATTAGAATTTTTCCCGACAAGCCAATTACCAAGAAACCAGCAGAGACGCGCATGGGAAAAGGGAAGGGTGCTCCGTCCGGCTGGGTAGCTGTGGTCAAGCCGGGAAGGGTTCTCTTTGAAATCCAGGGAATCAAACGGACTGAGGCAGAAACAGCGATGAAGCTTGCCAGTCATAAGTTGCCGATAAAGACAGCGTTTTTGGCAAGGGGAGAATGATAAAATTTTTAATATTCGAAAGGGCTAATGTAAGAAAGAGATGAAAGCGAGTAAATTGCGGGAATTGAGTGTAGCCGAATTGGAGCAGAAGTTAAACGAGACGACGCAGAAACTATTTCAGTTGAAATTCAAAAACGTCTCAGGTCAATTGAAGAATCCCCTGGAGATCAGGCTTATCCGCAGAGATATTGCACGGATTAAGACAATTCTGGCAGAAAGTAGACTGTCCAAGGAAAAAGAAAAATAAGGGAGAAAGGATGAGAGAAAGTCAAGTAAAACGCAAGACAAAAATTGGCAGAGTGGTCAGTGATAAGATGGAGAAGACCAGAGTAATAGCAGTGGAGAGATTGTTCAGGCATCCTAAATATCAAAAGGTTATAAAGAGAAGGAATAAATTCATGGCAGATGACCCCAAGAACGAATCGCACGTAGGAGATAAGGTGAGAATTGCCGAAACCAGACCCTTGAGCAAGAGAAAGAGATGGCGAGTTCTGGAAATCCTGGAGAAGGCAGAGGAAATTTGACATGATACAGCTGCGCACTCGATTAAATATAGCTGACAATACGGGAGCGAGAAAAATTGCGTGCATAGGAGTTCCGGGTGGAACCAAAAAGAGATATGCAGGAATAGGGGATATAATTAGTGCTTCGGTAAAAGATGCTATGCCAGACGCTACGATTAAAAAGGGAGATGTGGTAAGGGCAGTGGTTGTTAGAGTGAAAAAATGGGTACGCCGACCTGACGGTTCTTATGTAAAATTTGACGAAAACGGTGCAGTAATTGTGGACGACAACAACGAGCCCAGGGGAACTCGAATTTTTGGCCCAATTGCTCGAGAACTGAGAGACAAGGGATTCACCAAAATAATCTCTCTGGCTCCGGAAGTAGTATAGGGGAAATTGATATGTTGCCAATTAGGAAGAAGGATAAGGTAATAGTAAAGGCAGGTAAAGACAAGGGAAAAAAAGGTGAAGTCCTGAAAGTGTTTCCCGTGACTTCCCGGGTGGTAGTAAGCAAGATAAATTTTATAAAGAGGCATGCCCGGGCAACGCAGACTTCGCCAGGCGGAATTACAGAAAAAGAATCTCCCATTCATATTTCCAATGTGCAGTTGATTTGCCCTAAATGTAACCAGTCTACTCGAGTAAAGATAGATCACTTAAGCGATGGTAAAAAGATAAGGGTCTGCCGCAGATGCGGAGAAATGATAGTATAGGGAAAGCAAGATGGCGCGATTAAGAGAAGTATATAAGAAAAAGATTGTTCCTCAACTGATAGAGCGTCTAAAATATGAGAATATTATGGAAGTGCCCAGAATAGATAAGATAGTAATCAATATGGGTGTTTCGGCAGCAAAGGAGGATATCAAGGTTTTAGACGAAGCAGTAGGAGAGGTAGCAGCAATAACAGGGCAGAAACCCATTGTGACCAGGGCGAAAAAGTCTATTTCCAACTTTAAACTTCGTAAGGGAATGCCCATAGGCTGCAAAGTCACCCTACACGGAGCTATGATGTATGAGTTTCTGGACCGTTTGATTAATGTGACATTGCCCAGGGTTCGTGATTTTCGGGGAGTCTCCTGTGATGGATTTGATGGTCAGGGAAATTATAATCTGGGAATTCAGGAGCATACAATTTTTCCTGAGATTAATATAGATAAAGTTGGTAAAATCAAAGGATTAAATGTAAGCATAGTAACCACTGCCAAAAATAAAGATGAGGCATATGAGTTATTAAGTCTTTTCGGTATGCCTTTTCGAAAGACATAGATCTTTGAAAATAGTTTGTTCATCGCTTGAGGAATTTCTTAACGCCAAAAGGTAGCTCGGGATTTGGTTTGCTCGTGCCGTTAGAACAAGAGGTCTTTCCAGGACAGGGGGTAATATAGATAGAGAGATAGCGTACCGTTGCCCAATAAGGGGAAAGGTTAAGAGTTCTAACGGTACTCGCTAACAATTTTTTACTCTGCGAGCACCGCCAAAAATCTCTGTAGCTGCAGAGCGGAGCTCTGCTGAAAAGAAGCAAAGCTTACGCTTTGCGGCTACAATCTTCGATTTTTGGCTAAAAATTCTAATGCTCGCTAGACCAAATCCCCTCGCATTAGGGGCATATAGCTCTTTACAAACTATTTTCAAATGTTGGGAATTAAAGGTAGATTCACATAAGGAGGGTTTTTTGGCGAAGAAGAGTTTAATTGCTAAGGCCAAACGGGCAGCAAAGTTTAGCACGCGAAAATATAACCGTTGCCGTCTTTGCGGTAGGTCGCGAGGATATATGCGTGACTTTGCGCTGTGCAGGATATGTTTTCGCAAGTTGGCGCTGCAGGGAGAAATCCCGGGAATAACAAAATCGAGCTGGTAAAAGGAGGAAATAGAGTGTCTATTTCTGACCCCATTGCAGATATGCTCACAAGGATTCGCAATGCCAATCAGAAGATGAAGGGGAAAGTAGATATTCCCGCATCGAAGCTAAAAGAGAAAATAGTAAAAGTTCTAAAAGAAGAAGGATTTATAGCTAATTATAAGTTTATCTCCGACCGCAAACAGGGGATTTTGAGAGTTTATCTAAAGTATACCCCGGAGCAGGAGAGGGTTATTAAAGGTTTGAGGCGAATTTCTCGACCGGGGAGGAGATTTTATTGTGGCAGGGCTAAGCTTCCCAGAATATATAGGGGACTTGGCGTAGCGATTATTTCAACTTCTCAGGGAGTGATGACTGATAGGAAATGCCGGGAGGCAAACCTCGGCGGAGAAGTAATCTGTTATGTGTGGTGAGGGAGATGTCCAGGATAGGCAAAAAACCGATTGTCGTGCCCGAAGGAGTAGAAGTAAAAATAAGCGGCGATCTCGTGGAAGTGAGTGGTCCTTTAGGAAAACTAACCCAGAAATTATATCCCAAAATAAGAGTTACCAAAAAGGATGGTAAAATTTTTGTGGAAAGGCTTTCCAATAGTAAATACCATCGCTCGCTCCATGGATTGGCGCGTAGTCTTATTAACAATCTGGTTATAGGAGTAACCAAAGGCTTTCGGAAAGAACTGATTATCACAGGCATGGGTTACAGGGCGCAATTAGAAGGTAGAGTATTAAATTTACAATTGGGTTATTCTCACCCTGTAAGATTTCCATTACCCGAGGGAATTGAGGTAAAAGTGGAAAAGCAGACGCAAATTATGGTCTCCGGAGTTGATAAGCAACTTGTGGGTGAAGTTGCTGCTAAAATAAGGAGGTTCCGCCCGCCCGAGCCTTATAAGGGGAAAGGGATACGATACGTAGACGAACATATCAAGAGGAAAGCAGGTAAAGCTGCCGCAGTAACTGCTGGTGCTCCTAAGGGAGGGAAATAGTTTGATTACTCGTTCGGCGCGAAGAAAAAGTAGACACCTGAGAGTAAAAAAGAAGATTTTCGGAACGAAATCTCATCCCAGATTATGTGTCTACAGGAGTTTACGGCACATTTATGCCCAGATAGTGGATGACCAGTGTGGCAAGACAATTGTGGCAGCTTCCACGCTTTCTCCTGAAATCAAGAAGAAAGTTGAGAAATTGAAAAAGAGCCAGGCGGCAGCCCTGGTGGGAGAACTAATCGCTGAGAAGTCGAAAGCCTCAGGTGTTAAGAGAGTAGCATTCGACAAGAGTGGATATGATTACCATGGGAGAGTAAAGAGCCTGGCTGAGGCTTGCCGCAAAGGCGGATTAGAATTTTGAAAAATAGTTTGTTCATCGCCAAGGAGTGCTCGGGATTTGCTTCGCTCGCTGACAATTTTTTGCT
>CAYOFG010000073.1:0-4525 GCA_964403285.1 uncultured Clostridia bacterium
GACAGCGAAAAAATGCGACGAACAGGAGCATTTTGCAGCGCCAGAGGGGCGAAGCCCCTATGGAAGTATTCGAACGAAGTGAGGATAGCTTATGCCTATTTACGAAAGTATCTTTGTTTGTCCACCGGATTTACCAACTGAAGAACTGGAGGAACTTGCCAGAAAGTTTGAGAAAATTATAACCCAGGGGCAGGGAGAGGTAATTTCCTGTAATAAATTGGGACGCAGGAAGCTGGGGTATGAAATAAAGGGTTACAAAGAAGGTTTTATGTATTGCATCAATTTTAATTCTCCGCCAAGTCTGGTCGCTGAATTGGAAAAGAATTACCGCGTTACTGATAAAGTGATCAGACACTTAATCGTGAAGGTAGATGAGAAAAAACTGAAAGAGAAAAAAGTAACCAGTGAAGAGCCAAAAGATGAGGTGGAGAAAGAGAGCCCAACAAAAGAGGTCGGTCACCCTTAAGGGTGACGAAAAAACGGCACCATAAATGGTGCCCGACCAGAAATGATGCTTTGAGGAGAAACCAACCAGCAATATTTAAATAGAAAGGGGGATTAGTAGTGGCTAGAGGCACTGTAAATAAGGTTATTCTAATTGGCCGTCTGGGTAGTGACCCAGAACTGCGGTATACACCGAATGGCGATGCCGTAGTAAATTTTAGAATAGCGACGAACAGGGTTTGGAAAGACAAGGAAGGCAATCAACAGGAGAGGGCGGATTGGCATAGGATAGTAGCCTGGAGAAAATTGGCAGAAAGGTGTGGAGAATATCTCAGGAAGGGAAGTCATGTGTATATTGAGGGGAGACTGGAAACGCGTAGCTGGGAAGACAAGAATGGGAACAAAAGATTTGTAACAGAAGTTATAACCGATCGGATGCAGATGCTTGATGCTAAAGGACAAGTCAAGGTAAGTGAGCAGGCTCCTCCTCCAGAAGAAGTTTTTGAAGAGAAAGAACTTCCCCAGGGCGAAGAAATAAAAGAAAGCGAATCGGAAGACGAAATCCCGTTTTGAATTCTTCTTTCGGTAATTGCTAAACAATCTCGGTGAAGGGTAGGTAAAAAAATGGTTCCCAACGGAGAAAGGGAAAGTAGAGGAAGAAGAGGAGGCTTCGATCCCGGGAAGAGACGGTATCGACCTTTTCGAAAAAAGGTATGTCGTTTCTGTGTAAAGAAGATAGATTATGTTGATTATAAAGACACAGGACTCCTGAGGAGTTACATTACGGATAGAGGCAAGATTCTATCCAACAAGGTCACGGGAAACTGTGCTAAACACCAGCGCAACTTATGTAGAGCTGTAAAGAGAGCAAGAGTTATCGGTTTATTACCATTCACCACGAGATAGAAGATGTCGTTCTCTCCGAAATATTTCGTCTATTCTGAAATAGAAAGTCATACCTTCAATTTTCCCTAGCTATCGGCCGAAATTGCAAGAGTTATCCATAAACTATCTTTCATATTGTAGAAATATTTTAAAGAAATTAGGGGGAAGAATGAAAGTTATACTGTGTCAGACAGTTAAAGGCCTTGGTGAGAGAGGAGATGTAATCTTGGTTAGCGATGGCTATGGTCGGAACTATCTCATTCCTCGCCACCTGGCCTGGGAGGCTAACGAAAAGAATATCCGCAGGTTGAAAGAGGAAAAGCGAAAAGAACAGGAGAAAGACGAGAAGATTTTGCGATCAGCGGTTGCATTTGCCGGTAAGTTAGAAAAAATTTCTTGTACCATTCCTGTTAAAGCAGGAGAGAGTGAGAAAATTTTTGGGGCGGTTACTTCTTCCGATATTCGGGAAGCTTTACTTTCCCAAGGAATAGACGTGGATAAGAAGGATATACTTCTGGATGAACCGATCAAGGAATTGGGAGTCTATACAGTAGAAGTTAGAGTTCATCCAAAAGTCACGGGGAGAATAAAAGTCTGGGTTGTAAAGGAGTAGCTGCAGAGCGAAGCTCTGCGTTATAATGATGTCATTGCGAGACCCGATTGAAAATCGGGAAAAGGAGCGTGGTCCCGATGAATCGGGACTTCGGCGCTTACACTCCTCGCAAAGACAGTGCTTTGCTGCCACATTTTAGAGGAGAGAGAAAATGGTAAATCTAATAGATAAAATTCCCCCACAGAATCTGGAAGCTGAGCGCTCGGTATTGGGAGCGATGCTTATCGAAAAGGAAGCAATTGCTAAAGCTATAGATTTTTTGAGAAAGGATAGTTTTTATAGTGAAGCACACCAGACGATTTTCCAGGCGATTATCGATATTTATGATAAGAATAAAGCAGTTGACTTCGTCACTGTTGGTGAAGAGTTAAAAAAGGCAAAGATACTCAAAGAAGTGGGAGGTGCTACCTATCTGAGTAATCTGATAGATAGTGTTGCCACAGCAGCCAATGTTGAGTACTATGCCAAGATTGTGCAGGAGAAAGCGGTCCTGAGAAATCTAATTAGGTCCGCCACCCAGATTGTAACCGATAGCTATACTGATACCAAGGATGTTAGCGAAATCCTGGACCAGGCAGAGCAGGCAATCTTTAGTATCACCCAGAGCAAAGTTCAAACAGGCTTCGTTCCTGTTTCTGAAATGGTGCATGGAAGCATTGAGACTATTGAAAATTTATACAAGAAAAAAGAGAAAGTTCCTGGGGTACCTTCAGGGTTTATAGATTTGGATAGGAAGACAGGAGGATTCTATGCCTCAAATCTAATAGTTGTTGCTGGACGGCCTTCTATGGGCAAAACCTCGTTCTGTTTGAGCATTGCTCGTAATGTAGGGATTAACGAATCCCTTCCCGTGGCAATCTTCAGTCTGGAAATGTCTCGAGAGGAACTAGTTTTGCGCCTTCTTTGTTCAATGGCTAGAGTGAGTGTGCACAAGGTGCGAACAGGTTTCATAGATAAGAAGGACTGGACTCCTCTAACCAATGCTGCTTCCGTTCTTTCCAACGCTCCCATTTTCATCGACGATTCTCCCGCAATTTCGGTCTTAGAAATGAAAGCCAGGGCCCGGCGACTACAAGCTGAGCGGGGACTCTCGCTAATCATCATCGATTACTTGCAACTTATGCCTGGCCGTACGGGAAGGTCTGAATATCGACAGCAGGATATCTCGGAAATTACCCGCTGTCTAAAAAATCTGGCCAAGGAATTAAAGGTTCCTGTTGTGGCGATCTCCCAGTTGTCCCGGGAGACGGAAAAGAGACAATCGAAGAGGCCGCAACTTTCCGATTTGAGAGAATCCGGGGCAATAGAACAGGATGCTGACCTGGTTGCTTTTATCTATCGAGAAGACTATTACGACGCCAAAAATGCTTCCCCGGGAGTTACAGAAATAATCATTGGAAAACAAAGAAATGGTCCCACTGGTTCAGTGAAGCTGAAATTTTTGAATGAATATACTTCCTTTGAAAATTTAGCAAAACAACCTGAATAGAATATGCCAAAATCTCATTATCCTTCCAATTATGCTCTCCCCTTTCTCCGGCCAACCTGGGCTGAAATCGACCTGGGTGCCTTCAAACATAATTTCAAAGAGATAAAAAGAAAACTCAAGAAAGACACTTCCTTACTTCCCGTAGTTAAGGCTGATGGTTATGGTCATGGTATGGAAGAGATCGCTCGTGCCAGCCTATCCTGTGGAGCGAAGCTTTTGGGAGTAGCCAATATTGAAGAAGGAATATTCCTAAGAAAGAAAGGGATTACAGCACCCATCCTTATTCTGGGAAGTGTTTACCCCTTGTCCAATTTTACTCATATTTTAAGATATAATCTTACACCTGCAATTTGTAGCCTTCAGGCTTCCCAGGAGCTTTCTAAAATTGCCAGGCGGCGGAAGAAGAAAGTGAAAGTTCATATAAAAGTAGATACAGGAATGGGACGCATCGGCATTTCAGCGGAAAATGCCGTAGCGCTTGTCAGGAAAGTAATACAGTTGCCGGGGATAATTATTGAAGGAATCTTCACTCATCTTGCCGCCGCAGATAGCGATTATGAGTTCACTATGGAGCAGATTAGAAAATTCCAATCAGTTATCGATGAGCTCAAGCGAGATAATATAAATATAAAATATAAACATGCAGCTAACTCTACTGCTATTCTCAGATATTCAGATGCCCATTTCAATTTAGCCAGGCCTGGTATATCACTTTATGGACTTGCTCCTTTTGCAGGGGCAGAAAGAGAGATAGACCTAAAACCGGTAATGCAACTCAAGACGAAAATTGTATTTATAAAAAGAGTAAAGAAGGGAACGAGCGTAAGCTATGGTCGAACCTGGAAAGCAGAGAGGGACTCTATAATCGGAACACTTCCTATAGGCTATGCTGATGGATACAATCGTTTGCTCTCAAACCGTGGCGAGGTCTTGATTCGGGGAAAGAGAATTCCCATTGTGGGAAGGGTATGTATGGATATGTGTATGGTTGACATCACGTCCCTACCGGATGTTAAGGTCGGTGAGGAAGTAGTATTAATCGGTACTCAAGGAAAGGAAAATATAACTGCCGATGAGATTGCCAAACTAATCGG
>CAYOFG010000073.1:4625-6342 GCA_964403285.1 uncultured Clostridia bacterium
CTGATCCAGCTTCCGTGGAGATTGCGGGAAAGGCAGGGTTCGACTTCGTTATAATTGATATGGAACACGGACCAGTGTCGGTGGAGACTGCGCAGAATTTGATAAGAGCAGCAGAGTTAGTAGATATCACACCGATTATAAGAGTGACTGAAAACGAGCCCGGATTGATACTCAGGGCTTTGGATATCGGTGCCGGTGGTGTGGAGGTTCCACAAATTGGGAATAAAGAAGACGCCTTAAGGTTGGTTCAATCGGCTAAGTTTACTCCCCAGGGGAGCCGCGGGGTATGTCGTTTCGTGAGAGCTGCCGACTATTCTGCCTCAGATCGTTACAAATATTTTGAAGAGGCGAATAAGGAAACAATAACTATACCACACATTGAAGGAACGAAGGGAATAAGTAACCTGGAAGAAATCCTGTCGGTCGAGGGCCTGGACATCATATTTGTTGGACCTTATGACCTTTCCCAATCACTCAATATACCCGGCAAGGTGGACGACCCCAAAGTCGTGGAGAAGATGAGAGAAGTAGTCAGTATCTCCAGAAAAGCTGGTCTTGCCGTGGGTACATTTGTTGATGATATCAAAGCGGCAAAGAAATGGATTACCCAGGGAGTTCAGTATATCTCTTTTTCCGTAGATGTGGGAATTTTCTACGAAGCCTGCAAAAATGTAGTGCAAGAACTCAAGGAGTAGCAGAGCTTGCTCTGCGTCGACCCGGCGCGAAACAAGTTTCGCTACTCCAGATGGAGTGAATGATGCCGCCTAAGATTGTCATAACTATGGGTGATTCTGCGGGAGTAGGGCCTGAGGTTATTGTCAAGGCTTTGAGTCTGCCTGATACATATAAGATTTGTCAACCAGTAGTAATTGGTGATGCCAAAGTTTTAACGTCGGTTTTACAGTTTTCGAAAAGTCTGGCGGCGAAAGAAGAGCTGAGGCTTAATCCCATCAAAGATATTAGAAAAGCAAAATTTAACTGTGGTGCTATCGACCTCTTCGATTTAGGCAATATAGACATAGATAGACTGAGATTAGGGAGAGTCGATCCTATGTGTGGTAAGGCAACATTTGAATATATAAAGAAGGGAATCGAAATAGTCCAAAGTGGTAAAGCTAAAGGGATGGTTACTGCTCCCCTCTGTAAGAAATCGATGGAAGATGCAGGATTCTCTTATCCCGGTCATACAGAGCTCTTAGCCGAACTTACGGGGACGAAAGATTTCGCAATGATGCTGGTAGGAGGGAATTTAAGGGTAGTCCTGGTGACCAGGCATCTTCCCTTAAAAGAGGTAGCCACTTCTCTTAGTAAAGAGAAGATTCTTCTCGCCATAAGATTGGGAGTGGAGGCGATGAAGGCTTTTGGAATAGATTCCCCCAGAGTAGGGGTCTGTGCGTTAAACCCCCATGCCGGTGAATGGGGAGTTCTGGGGAAGGAAGAGATTGAGACGATTATCCCGGCTATAGAAGAGGCGAGAAAAGAAGGGATAAATATCAGAGGTCCTTTCCCTGGCGATAAAACATTTTATGATACTGCTGGAGGCAGATACGACTTAGCTATCGCAATGTACCATGACCAGGGACAGGTTCCCGTAAAGCTTCTTTCTTACACCAAAAGTGTTAACGTTACTCTGGGTTTACCCTTTGTCCGCACCTCACCATGTCACGGAACAGGTTTCGATATTGCCGGGCAGAATAAAGCAAATCCCCAGAGTTTT
>CAYOFG010000074.1:0-6316 GCA_964403285.1 uncultured Clostridia bacterium
GAGATTGCGGAAAAAGGGAAAGAGGGCAGGTATATGGGGACATTTAATATGGCGCTTCTTTTAGGGATGGGTTCCGGTCCTTTTCTGGGGGGTCTTCTGAATGATTCATTTGGAATTGCATCAGTATTTTACGCCATGGCAGGTTTGACGGCAATCGCATTTTTGATAAGTTTGGTATTCTTACCGGATATGAGATTTTCGGAGGCAACGAAAAGGACTAATCCCGTTCCATTTAGGGAAATTATTAAACATAATGTTATGAGAGGAATCCTACTTTATAACATTATTAGTGGAATGGGAAGGGGTGGAATAATGGCCTTTCTTCCCATTTTTGCTTCAGGGATAAATATTAATCCATCACGGGTGGGCGTAATAGTTTCCTTTCACGTATTCACTATGGCCTTGTTACAGCGTCCTCTTGGCAGGTTAGCAGATAAATATAGTAGGTTGATTTTAGTCCTGGCAGGTTCGAGTCTGGCAGCGATTGCGTTGTTGCTGACGCCAATTACTCGTAATTTCGGGCAGCTATTTATTATAAGCTTAATCATGGGTCTTGGCGGTGCAACATCGATGCCTTCCGTAGCAGCCATAACAGTAGAAGTAGGTCAAAAATTGGGAATGGGCGTTTCCATGGGGTTATTCAATACAGCGACGAGCGTGGGTATGATAGCGGCGCCGTTAGTAGCAGGCGTAGTTATGGATGCTTTAGGGATAAAATCTGTTTTTGTTGTCGCCGGGGTGATAAGCCTCTTGGGTACACTTGTTTTTTACTATTATGTGAGAAGTAGGTAAAAATAGTCTAAAATAAGAATAGATGTTGAATGGGGAAGCAATTATTGCTTCCCCATTTTTTTTATGGAAAAGGTTTTAAGCCAGGTGGAAAAAAGTCAGAAAAAAGGGGAATTGACCTATTGATTGATAGTATGAATTCTTGCGATAATACTTTATAGAAAAATACTGACAAAGGGATCAAGAAAGGTAAAGAGAAGTGGCTGAGATAAAAGTAGATGTGAGAGGTCAGACTTGCCCGGTACCTCTAGTGGAGACCCGCAAGGCTTTGCGGAAAGCGTCACCAGGGGATATAGTGGAGGTTATCGGGAACCATCCACCTTCCAAGAAAGAGATACCAATGGCGGTTAAGGCTTTGGGGCTGGAACTTATGGAGGTGCAACAGGAAGGGGAAACGTGGAAAATCAGGATACGCAGATGAAAAGGAGAAAAAACTATGGCCGGTAAAGCTACCCTGGTAGTTCATAGTGGCGATATGGACAAATTATACAGCGCCCTCATCATAGCCAATGGAGCGCTTTCCATGGGAATGGAAGTGTCACTTTACTTCACCTTTTGGGGGCTGGAGCGTCTCAAGAAAGGGGGACTGGAAAAAGGGTCTCTCTCCAAAATGAATCTCCTGGGCCTCGGCAAGTGGATGGTGAAGCGTCGGATGAAAAAGGCGAGAGTGGTTTCTTTAGAAAAGCTCCTGCAGGACTTCAAGGAACTGGGGGGAAAAATCATTGCCTGTGAAATGACAATGGAGATAATGGGAATAAAACCAGAGGACCTGCGCCAGGACCTGATAGACGATTATGGTGCTGTGGGAGCTTATATTCAAGAAGCAAGGGAATCAACAGTAACTCTATTCATATGATAGTGAGGATGATATGTTGGAAAAAGTTGTTTACCTGGACAACGCAGCAGCCACCCGGCTGGACGACCGGGTGATGGAGGCGATGAAGCCATACTACTTTGATGTCTATGCCGTTGCCACATCGGAATTCGGTTACTCCCAGGGTATAGAAGCTCGAGAGACGCTGGACAAAGCCAGGGGGGTTCTTGCCAATGCTCTGGGGGCCTCCCTTAAGGAATTTATTTTCACCTCAGGAAGCACTGAATCGAGTAACATAGCTCTAAAGGGGGTAGCACTTGCTCTTGGCGAGAAAAAAGGCAAACACATTATCGTCTCCAAAATAGAGGACTTCCCTATCATTCACAGCGCCAAAACTCTGGAAAAACAGGGCTTCCGGGTGACTTATCTGGACGCGGATAGTGATGGCTTTGTGAACCAGAACCAGCTCAGAGAATCCATCACCGATGAAACCATTCTGGTTTCCGTTCAGCATGCTAACCAGGAAATTGGCACAATCCAGGATATTGAAACCATCGCTCGCATATGTCGGGAAAAAGGAGTGCTTTGCCATACCGATGCCACCCACACTTTCACCAGAGTGCCTCTGGACGTTAATAAGGTGGCGATGGATTTAATCACTGTCTCAGCTCATACAATCCACGGACCCAGGGGTATAGGTGGTCTTTACATCCGCAAGGGCACGCCCATTGCCAAGTGGATGGATGGTGGCTTCCAGGAGTTTGACCTGCGCGCGGGGATAGAAAATATTCCCGGGGCGGTGGGCTTTGCTAAAGCGGTAGAACTGGTCACGCCCGAAGAGAACGAGAGACTAAAAACTATGCGTGACCGCCTTATTGATCGGGTGCTTGCCGAGATACCATCCACTACCCTGAACGGTCACCGCTGGATGAGGATTCCACAGAACGCCAACATCACCTTCCACTTAGTGGAGGGTGAATCGATCACTCTGCATCTGGATATGCGGGGCTTTGCCGTGAGCACCGGTTCGGCCTGTTTCAGCCGTTCCCTGGAGGCCAGCCACGTTATCCTTGGGATAGGTGGTGACCACGAAAGAGCACACGGATCGGTGCGCTTCACATTCGGGCGATACAACACTATGGAAGACGTAGACGGCGTGGTGGAGGCATTGGCCGAGGTGGTACGGGAGCTAAGGAATATCAGTCCTTTGGGTAAGAAGTAGGAACAGGAGGAAGATTAGAAATGAAATTCCCGTATAGTGAAAAAGTGCTGGAACACTTTCGCCACCCCCGAAACGTCGGTAAGATTGAGAATCCCGACGGTAAGGCGGTGGAGGGCAGTCCGGCTTGTGGCGATATGGTGGCGGTTTACATAAAAGTTGACCCCGAGACCAAGCGCATCACCGATATAAAATTTGAGTCTTACGGTTGCGCTTCTAACATTGCTACTGGTTCCATCATCACCGAGCTGGCCAAAGGTAAGACCCTTGATGAGGCGAAGAAGGTTAGCTGGAAGCAAGCTTCGGAAGCTCTGGGAGGGCTTCCGCCGATAAAGGTCCACTGCTCGGTCCTGGCGGTAGAAGGGTTACGCTCGGCTATCCAGAACTACGAAGAGCGTCATGGCCTGGTTAAGGAGCGGGAGCCCACCACGGTGGATGTGGTGCGTAAACGTCTCAGGAAAGTTATTAATCCTGTGAGCGGGTTGAATCTGGTGCGCACAAATTTGGTCAAGGATATAGAGGTAAAGGATGGAACCGTGCGGGTGGTGATTGACCTGCCTGCCAATCACCAATTTGCTTCCGCCATCAAGGAAGAAATCGTAGAAAAGATAGAGCACCTGTGGGACGTGAAGAAATTAATGGTTGAGTTTACGGAGTGAAATCTTGAGAATATTGAGACGTGTAATGATTGACTCCAGGAGGGAGGTGAACCAATGAAAAAATTATTTTTACTATTTACGACAATTTTATCTTTCTCAGGTGTAGCTTCTGGTCATGGCTGGTATACGGGAGGATGGGGTCACATGATGGATTATGGTTATGGAGGGATACTTATGTGGATAATATTTCTGATTGTAATTGGCGTGGCGGTTTACCTTATTGTCCAGGCGACAAAATCGAAAGGTCTGGAGAGTCCGTTTAGAGAGACTCCTTTGGAGATTGCAAAGAAACGCTACGCTAAGGGTGAAATTACAAAAGAAGAATTTGACAAGATTAAGAAAGATTTGGAAAGTTAACTGGCGATAAGACAGAAAGACTAGCGGCAGTCACTAAATAGGGTTAGAGATAAATAAGATTGGGAAAATTATCCTAAATCTAAGGGAGAGGGGGTGATGAGATGTCAAAGCTAAATTCACTACAGTGGGTGGCTCTGATATTGATTATCGTTGGGGGATTGAACTGGGGATTGGTTGGTCTTCTTAATTTTGACCTGGTTGCTGCTATTTTTGGCATGATGTCGGCTTTGTCCCGCATCGTGTACATTCTTGTTGGTCTATCTGCTATTTACACATTGGGGTCGCTAGGAAGACTGGCCAAAGGATGATGGAGAGAGCTGGAAGACGTAATCTTATGAAAATTGCGAATATCTCCAGACTCATTGTTGCTATTTTTGTGTGCCAATTGGCGGGGATTGTTGGTTCAGTATTCACTCGTGCTTCAATTCCAACGTGGTATGCAACTCTGCAAAAACCAGCATTTACCCCGCCTAACTGGCTTTTTGCTCCTGTTTGGTTTTCCCTTTTCTTGTTAATGGGAATAGCGGCGTATTTGATATGGAATAAGGGAATCCAGAACATAGAAGTAAGGATAGCGCTATTTATTTTTGGAATCCAACTTGTTCTGAATATATTCTGGTCATTCTTTTTCTTCAAATTACAATCCCCGCTTTATGGTTTTATAGAGATAGTTATACTTTGGCTTGCGATTTTGCTCACAATTATATATTTCTTGAGGATTTCCAGGACAGCGAGCTTCTTACTCCTTCCGTATATATTTTGGGTGAGCTTTGCTGCAATTCTGAATTTTTACATAATGAAGCTTAATCCCTGAACTTAGTGAACATACCTTAATATCCCTCCAGGAATGTTGCGGGTCACACCGGTTTAGTAATTTTCCCAAAATATCAGTTTGACGTATTGGATTTAGTTTAGTAGAATAATTCATTGTTGTTTCTTACTATCATCTCATAAGGGTTCAACTATGATTGTCTACATAATTGTAGGATTTATTGCTCAAATGATTGATGGCGCTCTGGGAATGGCATACGGAGTCACTTCAACTACCTTCTTACTAAGCCTGGGCATACCACCGGTGGCAGCAAGTGCGAGTGTTCACACTGCAGAGATATTTGCCAGCGGCGCATCTGGACTGGCGCACTTAAAATTTGGAAATGTGGATAAGAAACTTTTCCGGAAACTCTTGATTCCGGGAATAATAGGAGGAATTTTAGGAGCGTATATACTTACTGCTGTACCGGGAAAAACGATAAAGCCCTTTATTACGTTCTACCTGCTTATAATGGGTTTAATTATCCTTGGAAAAGCATTCAAAAAAATTGAAGAAAAAGAAGTAGAAACTAAATTATTACCGTTAGGGATATGCGGGGGATTCTTCGATGCGGTTGGAGGTGGCGGTTGGGGTCCAATAGTAACATCCACTTTGGTAGCCAGAGGACATAATCCCAGATTCTCAATCGGTTCGGTTAACCTGGCGGAGTTTTTCGTAACGGTAGCTGAAGTGGCGACTTTTTTGACAATAATTGGATTAGTACATTGGCAGATAATTGTTGGTTTAATTATTGGAGGAGTCCTGGCTGCTCCTCTGGCGGCTTATGTCTGCAAGAGGCTTCCTCCCCGGGCATTGATGATAATGGTTGGATTATTGATTATGGTTTTGAGTATAAGAACGATATGTTCTGCTCTATTATGAATAGGAGTGAGAGATGATTGTGGCTGTTATTGGTGGGAATTATTGTAGTCGGGAAATAGCTGAGGTTGCTTATGAAGTGGGAAAAAGGATTGCCCAGAAGAAGCATATTCTTATATGTGGAGGATTGGGTGGGGTGATGGAAGCGGCATGTCGGGGAGCAAAAAATGGAGGTGGTTTGACAATAGGTATTCTTCCCGGTAAAGACAAAAATGAAGCTAATCGCTTTGTGGATATACCTATTGTCACAGCAATGAGCCATGCTCGAAATGCGATTATTACGCGCACTGCCGATGTTTTGATTGCCGTGGACGGAAGGTATGGGACCCTATCTGAGATTGGACTGGCTCTTGCCACAGGCAAGAAGGTGGTGGGAATAAATACCTGGGATATTGAGGGAGTAATTTCTGTGGGAAGCGTGGATAAGGCAATGGAGGAGATAGAGAAGGTATAACTTTCTGGAGGGAGAATTGAGAGCGATTGTTCAGAGAGTATCGGAAGCGAGCGTGAGTGTTGAGGAAAATGAATCACTGAAAGAGATAAATAAAATTGGGAAAGGTTTGGTAGTTCTTATCGGTGTGGGAAAAGAGGATAAAGAGGAGGATGCTGAATATCTTGCGGAGAAGATTTCCCGCCTGCGTATCTTTCCCGATGAGAACGATAGAATGAACCTTTCTATTCTCGATGTGAAAGGGGAAATTCTGGCTATTTCTCAGTTTACCCTCTATGGAGATTGTAGAAAGGGGAGGAGGCCCGATTTTACTTTAGCTGCCCCGCCAGAGATGGCA
>CAYOFG010000075.1:0-6271 GCA_964403285.1 uncultured Clostridia bacterium
GACAAGTTTGGCGACGGGTTCGAGATGGTGAGAACCCCGGTCGGATTGAGCGAAGCGAAAGGAGAAGAATATGGAGAAGAAAATATTTGCACCAGTGGGAGAAAAAGAGGTTACGCGAGCTATTGTAGAGGAGTTTGCCAGGCAGTTTTCCCAGTATGTGGAAAGCGATTGTCTTATTGTGGGCGGTGGGCCCAGTGGATTGATGGCGGGAAAGGAGTTGGCCAGTCGTGGGCTCAAAGTTTTAATTGTAGAGAGAAATAATTACCTCGGTGGGGGTTTTTGGATTGGCGGGTACTTAATGAATAAAGTAACAGTGAGAGAACCCGCGCAGAAAGTCCTGGAAGAACTGGCTGTGCCGTATAAAGAAGTAAGCAAGGGACTTTATGTAGCGGACGGACCTCATGCTTGTTCCAAACTTATTGGAGCTACCTGTGACAGTGGTGTGAAGTTTGCTAATATGACTGTTTTTGACGATCTCGTGCTGCGTGAGGGAGGCAGAGTGAGCGGTGCTGTGGTTAACTGGACTCCAATATCTGCTTTACCTCGTGAGATTACCTGCGTTGACCCTGTGGCCCTGGAATCCAAAATGGTAATCGATGCCACCGGACACGATGCCTCGGTAGTGAGAAAACTGGAAGAGAGAGGACTAATAAAAATAAAAGGTATGGGAGCAATGTGGATAGAAAGGTCGGAGAATCTGGTAATGGAACATACCGGGGAAGCCTATCCTGGCCTTGTGGTAGTGGGAATGTCTGTGGCTACTACCTATGGTCTTCCTCGCATGGGACCAACTTTTGGGGCAATGCTTCTTTCTGGAAAGAGAGGAGCAGAGATAGTATTGGAAAAATTGGGTATCAAGAAGAAATGAAAATTTTCCTTTACGACGGTAGCAAGACGCAAGCTTTAGATGTCAGGGAGATAAGTCAGTATCTTAAGGAGAACTCGGGTGGCGCTGAGGTTGAGGTTAGAGGCGATTTCGTTGCTGAAGTTACCAAGGTAATGGATGATTACTCCCTGAGAAAGTTGGCTGAAGAGATAGCCAGATGTAAAATTCAAGACCTTCATAGAGCCAATTTCACTTTTGAGCCACTTCCTGCTGAGATAGAATACGAGAAAAGGAGACTGCAAAATTCAGAGAATAGAAGTTTTGGCATACTTTATGATGGCTTCGAGCTTCAGAGATTATATCAGGAGTTGATAAGAGAGGAAGAGCGCAACTGGCATTGTCTGGTAATTATTTTTACAGACCAACTATTCGGAACCTGGGACGAGAATGACCGTCGTTACCATGCTCGAGTAAGCGTGTACGGGTTTCCCTCCATTATTTCCACCACGGGCATCGTGGAGGCTCCAGCTAAACCCAGAGAATTCTATTTACAGAAACAATGGGGAATTGATACAACTACTCTGGAGAAAGAATTTAAAGATAAGTTCATTGACTATGACGACATGCGGCTGACAGAAGTAATGAAAGGCTACTGTATGCAGGCGCTATTTTTTTACATATCGGGTGAGCCTTTTTGTAAAGATAATAAATGTAGACTCTATAATGCACACTGGCAGGAAGAGGTAATAAATGCCCAGCTCGGCAAGCCCGAATTTTGCAAAAAACACGAGATGATAATTGATGATATCAAAAAGGGGCGCCGGTCGCGACGAATAAGGAGCGACGACCGAGCGAAGCGAGGGAAAGGCGCGGGCGCGAGATGGTGAGCGCCCCGGAACGCCGGTCCCGATGAAATCGGGACGACCGAGCGAAGCGAGGGAAAGGCGCGGGCGGAAGACGGTGAGCGCCCCGGAGAAGAGAGAGCGAAGTGAACGGCTGATTTACATAAGGAGGAATGAATGCCCAAAACTTTTGCAGAGATTAATGAAAAGATTAGAAAGGGTGAAGCAGTGGTGGTAACTGCTGAAGAGGTTATCGACCTTGTGAGAAAAAAGGGAGAAAAAAGGGTTGCCAAGGAAGTAGACGTGGTGACTACAGCTACCTTTGGCCCGATGTGTTCTTCAGGAGCTTTATTGAATTTCGGCCATAGCGACCCGCCTATAAAGATGCAGAAGGTATGGCTGAATGATGTTCCCGCTTATGCGGGGGTGGCGGCAGTTGATGCCTATATCGGAGCAACTGAGCTTTCTGAAACCAGAGGGATGGAATATGGTGGAGCACACGTTATTGAGGATTTGATTTCGGGCAAAAAGGTGAAGCTTAAAGCTACTTCTTACGGAACAGACTGTTATCCCAGAAAAGAATTTGAATCTTATATTACTTTAGACTCGATCAATCAGGCAATTCTTTTCAATCCCAGGAATGCTTATCAAAATTATGCAGTAGCCACCAACTCATCCGATGAAACAATCTATACTTATATGGGTGTTCTCTTGCCCAACTTTGGCAACGCAAATTACTGTAGTAGTTCACAACTCTCACCTCTAATTAACGATCCCTTATATCGCACTATTGGTATAGGAACCAGAATATTTCTCGGCGGAGCGCAGGGTTACGTTGCCTGGGAAGGCACACAACATAATCCCCTTCAAAAGAGGGATGAGAAAACGAAAATACCAGTGGCACCTGCTGGGACTCTGTGTCTGATAGGCGATTTGAAAGAGATGAGCCGCAATTTTCTAAGAGCAGCGATATTCTACAGATATGGCGTTACCCTTACTGTGGGAGTTGGGATACCTATCCCCATTCTCGATGAAGAGATGGCGCATTTTGTCTCCGTCTCTGATGAAGACATATATACTACAATAGTTGATTACAGTGTTCCCAGAAGAGAAAGACCAAATCTGGGCAGAGTGAGCTATAAAGAGTTAAGAAGCGGGGAAATTGAAATAAAAAAGAAGAGAGTTCCCACCGCGCCACTCTCCAGCCTTTACAAGGCAAGAGAGATAGCTCAGATTCTGAAAGAGTGGATTAAAAAAGGAAAATTCTTATTACAGGAGCCTATTCAACGACTGCCAATGGATGAAAAATTTAAGCCTTTAGATATCAGACGATAGATATTAACGTCTGATTTGTTAAGGAGGTTTGTATGGCGAAAAAAAGAATAGTTTTAACTTTTCCTCCCGAATTGGTTGACCAACCGATAATTTACCGCCTGGTCAAGGATTATGATTTAGTTCTGAATATCCTGCGCGCTCAGGTCACACCTAAAGAGGAAGGGAAAATGGTACTGGAATTAGAAGGAAACAAGGAGGGAATTAACAAGGGGCTGAAGTATCTGGAAGATATAAAGGTTGATGTTCAGCCGCTGGCCAAGGATATAAAACTGAATGAACAGGAATGTACCTCCTGCGGGGCATGTATAGCTGTGTGCAGTCCCAGGGCGCTGTCGATGAATAAAGATAGCTGGGAATTGGAATTCGATCGGGATAAATGTCTTCTCTGCGGCCTCTGTGTGCCCGCCTGCCCCCTGGGGGTTATTCAGGTAGAGTTCGACTAATAAGAAACTTGGTAGCCGCTCCGATTCATCGGAGCGCACATATTCACGCAACCTAAAGGTTGCGACTACCAAGTTGTAATAAGAGGTAGTCGCAGGCTTTAGCCTGCGTATTTTAGAGAGAGTTAAATTATGAAAAGAGTAGTAATAGCAATGTCCGGGGGAGTAGATTCCTCGACTGCAGCAGCAATACTGAAGGACGAGGGATACGATGTAATCGGAATATCTATGTATCTTTATCCTTTTTGTGAAAAAACGCATCATCCATCGTTCCCAGGGAATCGCTGTTGTAGTTTACAGGGGATCAATGATGCCCGGAGTGTGGCGCTCAGGTTGAAAATTCCCTTTTATGTCGTAAATTTCCAGAAGGAATTTCAGGAGAAGGTTATCGACCATTTCTGCCGGGAATACCAGAGAGGCAGGACTCCCAATCCCTGTATTCTCTGCAATCGGGAGATAAAATTCAAGCTCCTGTTGGAGAAAGCAAAACAATTGGGAGCTCAATATCTAAGTACAGGCCATTATGCGAGAATAGAAAAGAATTCCCGGGGATATCTTTTGAAAAAGGGATTAAAAGGTAACGGAGAACAGTCCTACTTCTTATATACCTTCACCCAAGAGCAGATGGCGCAAATTTTGATGGTTTTGGGAAGTTACGGGAAGGTAGAGGTGCGAAAGATTGCCAAAAAATTCCGTTTACCTGTAGCTGAGAAAGAAGCAAGTCAAGAAATCTGTTTTATAGAGGGAGATTACCGAAAATTTTTGTCTTCTCATTTTTCTTCCCTTCCCGGGGAGATAGTTGATGTTAAGGGAAATGTTCTGGGAAAGCATGAGGGGGTATCCTGTTATACTGTTGGTCAGAGGAGAGGAATTGGAGCATATGGGAAACCTTATTATGTAGTTTCCATCGATCCTGAACATAACAGGATTGTCGTGGGGTCTGAAGAGGAACTATTTTCTGATGAACTTATTGCAGAGGAAGTACACTTTATATCAGAAGATGGAGTAAAAAGGAATCTGGACGTAATAGCCAAAATAAGATACAATCACCGAGGGGAAGAAGCAATAGTATCTCCCGTAGGTGAGGGCAAAGCATTGGTCAGGTTTAGAAAGCCCGTGCGCTCGGCTACTCCTGGCCAGGCGGTAGTCTTTTATGAGGGAGACGTAGTTCTGGGTGGAGGAACAATAGAAAAAATAGTCAAATAATTTATCAAATTTTATTCTAAGGAGGTTGAATTGAAAGTTCTTGTTATTGTCTCTCTAATATTCTTTTCTGCCATTTTCTGTTTTGCCAGAGAGTCTTCCCCCATTCTGTATAATTCTTTCGACGGTATAGCTATAGGAGCAAAGCCGAGCGGAATGGGAGAGGCGTTTGTTGCTCTGGCGGATAACGCCGATGCTCCCTACTGGAATCCCGCTGGACTGGCCTTTTTAGAGAGCAATCTATCTACTTTTATGTTTGATCTGGCAAGGAGTAAGGCGAAAGGAGAGGATGTTGTAAACAGAGAACCCTTGCAGGGGAAGTGGTTCACTTATTTATCTTTTTGTAGCAGTCTGGGAGCGTTGAGCTGGCGACCGTTATCGAATTTTAGAGAAGAAAATAATGAAGAATACTCAGAGCGAGAGATTAACATTAGTAAATACACGCTTTCCTTTGCTATTCCCTACAGTCCAAAGGTTTCTTTCGGGATGAATATAAGCTATCTGCATGGCTCGCTGGGAATTGCTCGAGAGGTCCCTTCACCTAAGGCAAATATCTCTACAGGAAATGGGTGGGGTTTAGATTGGGGGATAATTTACACTCATTCACCATTGCTTAAGATGGGAATTTCCCTGGAGAATGGTCCTGCTTACATTTACTGGAGTGATTACCGTTCCGACCCCTTACCATTAAATCTCAGAGTAGGGATAGGGATGAACATGGCAGAATTTTTGACCTTTGCTTCTGATTTTGAGCAGAGATTCTACGTAAGAAAGGATGCTGAGCGGAAGGCGCCGGCAATTTACCATTTGGGCCTGGAGTATGTTCTTCCTCGCAATATTTCTGTTCGCCTGGGAACGTTCGGTGAGAATTTTAGTGAAAAGAGAAAAGTAAGTTATACCTGGGGCCTTGGTTTTACCGGAGACAGGTATATTTTAGATTTTGCCCTCAAGAGATATTATCTCGCTGGTATCGGGTCTCCTGTTTATAGTTATCTCTGTTCTTTGAGTTTACCTTTTTGAATTGGTAATGACTTCAGGCGGATTTTATAACTTTGCCTGCGGTAATGCATTGAGTACATACGTAGGCTTTCTTTTTTCGTCCATTCAGAATTATGTTCACTTTCTGTAAATTGGGCCTGAATTTTCGTTTTGTTTTGTGGTGAGAGTGACTGATATTTGAACCAGCGCTGACAGATTTACCGCAGATTACGCATTTCCTGGGCAATGGTCTCCTCCTGTGAAATTTTCGTTAGTTTAGCAAAATATAAAAATAATTGCAAGAATATTTTGACATCAAAAGCACAAAAAATCTTGTAGTTAAAAAGCAGTCTGTTCGTCTCTGGCAATTTTTTAACGCTGCGGGAGCCATCTCTCCACAAAAGCAAAAGCAAACTCCTTCCGACTTCGTCGGAACTCAAACAAGCTTTTGCTTAAGTAGAAATATCGCCGAGATGACTTCCTCGCTAAAAATTGCAATGTTCCTCACAAACTATCTTTTTAACTACAAAAGCTTGCCTGTTATTTTTTTGTGGTTATTATGAAAGATTTGAATATGTCGGTTCAGTTCTTAAAGGGTGTGGGCCCCGAGAGAGCAAGGGTATTGAAGAAGATTGGTATTGAAACAG
>CAYOFG010000076.1:0-6214 GCA_964403285.1 uncultured Clostridia bacterium
GCCACTTAGGATTTAATGTGAGCCTAAAAAGTGCCTATGCGTGTCAAACTCGGGTCTCAGTGTCCTTGAAACTCGAAATATGGTTTAGCAAAACGAATAATAGCTTTTTCCTTAGTCTATAATAGCTTTTATTCCCTTCTCCGTATTTTTAATTTATTTTACTATGTTCTGAAGAGGAAAAAAAACGTGAGATAATATCGCTATGCGCGAAGACAAATACCCAAGAGAAAAACAAACAGAGTTATCGGAAGTGGCGACTGAACAGTTTGCTTATTTGTTCTGGAGGCAATATCAGTATACGCATAAAAAAAAGAAAAAGCAGATAAAAAATAAGAGGGCAAACTAATCGTTCGATGAAATTATTATTCGCGGGAATCAGAGCCAATCATCTTAAGTTTTTCAATTAGATCCAGCTTTTCTTTTAGAAAATTTAGATATTCGATGTCCTTTAACAAAGTTATAATACTTGGCGAGCTGGGACCCCTTCTACTCCTTATTATAACCTTGTATGAGTCCAAAAGAATTTCTATCAATTTCGATGGAATGGCTTTTACAATTTTTTTATCCTGAACTAGGAATTTATCCCAGAACAGACCCAAGTATTGCCTCTTAAGATCATAAGGGGCTTTTTTATAAGCTGTATAAACATTCCGGGCCAATTTAATTACTTCATGAAGAACGTCAATATCAATATTTCTTTGGCTATCTAAAATGCATATTTCGTTTTGAATGATGCCCAGGTCATCCTTGTATCTGTTTCGTAATCGAACATAATCCTCGTCCGATAGGGTCCCACTAATGAGTTTTTCTTCAGCGATATCTCGTTTAGCTTCAATGGCCTTTTTCTGATTCAGTAGTGCCATTTTCTTGGTTTCGAGGTTGTCCTTCTGCTGGGAATAGATATTCTTTAATTTCTCCATGATCAATTCTATGAATTCCTTTTTGAATTGTATAGTTTTAAACGCTTCTTCAACTTGTCTTTCTAATTCTTCAACTTCAACGTTTTGGCCGAAATTGCTATGCTTTCTTTTCTTGGCAGAGCAATGATAGTATTCCTTTTTCTTTCGAGGATGTTTTTCGGCCGTATATCTCTGACCGCAGATATTGCAAATAATAAATCCCCTAAGCAAGAATGAATATTTTCTCTTTCTGCATCTATGGAGATTATGGGCGTCCATAATGTTAAGAATCTGTTGATGTTCGATTAAGCTAATCATGGGCTCGTGGTTTCCTTTGTTCTCAAAACCGGCCCATCTCATAATTCCAGCGTAAAACGTATTTTGTAAAATACGCGTCATTACGCTATGAGGTACTTTTTTATCGTTCTTTGATTTCAGTCCCCTTTTAAAAAGAATATCGTTTATTTCTTCTACCGAATAATTGTTACTTAGATATAACTTGAAGCCTTCTTTTAGAATGGGCCATTTTATCGCGTCCTTTATTATTACGTTCCTTGGCTTCCCATCAGGATCTTCGATAGCGCTGTTTTTATATCCGAGTGGAGCGCTACAAGGCCACCATCCTTGATGGAACTTTTCTATTAGGCCCTTTTTTGTTTTTCTGCTGTTTATGTCGGATTGAAACTGATTAATGCTGGCCAAGATTGTATCGATCATATTTCCTTCGGGGCTGTCATCGAGCATTGGCTGCGCCACAGAAATTGTCTTAACGCCAGCTTTTTGAAGGAGAGCTTTAATGGTTAAATGATCTTTTGTATTGCGAGCAAGTCTATCAGTTTCTTGAACAATCAGAGCGTTGATGGATTTATCCTGTTGGCATTTTGAAAGAGCATCCTTAAGTGCCGGCCGATCTAATGTGGTACCGCTTTTTCCTTCGTCGCGATAAATGCCGATTATTCTATAGCTGTTATTACTCGCGAACTCGCGACAAAACTTCTCTTGTGCATCAAGAGAATATCCTTGTTCTGCCTGTTCTTCTGTGGAGACACGGCAATAAATAATCGCATTGGGCATAAGTAAATGAAAATGGAGTTAGTATATTAATAATTTAATTTTCCAATTTTCTTCTTTGTCATCGATTATTTTAAAGCTAATCAGATTCAACATCGAAAGGTCTTCAAGAATACATTGAATATCTTGAGAATCGTAACCCATAGATCGAGATAGTTCTTCAAGTAATAAGCTTATTTCGTGATTGCTTTTATCGACCCTTTTTAGTAACTCGACATAGACCTCGAAAAGAGGGCGAAGGCCACGAGATAATGCGCTTTTAAGCACCATGGCTAATTCGTCTTTTTTAAACTTGAATATGTTTCTCATAAAAATAAAAATCCAAACATCTTCAGATCTCTCTTGAAGAGGAAGATGTTGGATTTATTGATAAATAATTATTATTGAAAGTGGCGAGTTTTTGCTTAAAAAGGCAATTTTGAGGGGCCGCTGAAGGACTATCTTTGAACAATTTTTCAAGGTCATTTCGGAGCAAAATCGAAAACGGCGGATTCAGTTTCACGTCCACGATAGCCCGATCTCGGACCTCTATTCGCTCAAAGACAGCCTTTAAGAGGCGCTTCTTATGTTGAAAATCTAATCGCTCATGGAGATAAGAAAGCGAGCTGCTAACGACGATAGCTTTGTCAAGGAAATCCAGCGGATCTTTGTAATCAACTTCCAATTGGCTTAACCTTGCTTCCGCTTCTCGCCGTCTATCTTGGTACTTCCTCAGCATCGTTTCATAAGTTTCCCGGCCTATCTTGCCGTCCAACATTTCGTCAACAAGCTTCATTTCTTTATTTTCCGAATCGCTTATGACTCTTTTTAAGGTCTTTATTTCTTTTTCGGCGATCTGCTGCCTTCTTTGCGCGATTTGCTCCATCTCTGCTTTTAATAACTCCAAGAGTTTTTTTGGAGCCTGCAACCTCTGATATAAAGCTTCGAGCTGGCTGTCCAACTGTTTGACCGGCGTATAAGGCTCATCGCATTTATCATTATGGATATTTGGCAGACAGCGATAATAACTTCCCCTGGGATGGATTTCTCCTGTCAGTTTCTGACCGCAGGACTGACAATAGGTAACGCCCCTTAAAAGAAATTCTAGTTTCCCCTTTTCTCCAGAATCGGCTTTTCGTCTTTTTAAGACTTCTTGAACACTATAAAACAATTCAGGCGAAATTATCCGTTCATGCTTACCGCGATATTCTTTCCCTTTCCATTCGAGTTTTCCTATATAAAACCTTCTTTGGAGAAAGGTCTTCATAAACTCGGGGCTGTATTTCTTCCCGTACGCAGTTTTCAATCCGCGATCTTCCATCTCGTCTGAGAGAGTTCTGAGAGAATAATTCCCTGTCGCAAATAATTCAAACGCCTGCCTTACCAGGGCCGCCTTATTGGGATCAAAAATGTGCTTTATTCGATTGTTCTCTCCTTTGATTCCTATATAGCCCAAGGGCGGTTTGTGCGGCCATTCGCCCTGTCGAAGCTTTTCCATATTAGATTTCTTGATCTCTTCGCCCAGATTCGCGCTGTACCATTCGGAAATGCTGGCGATAATGTTTTCAAGAAGATGACCTACAGGATTGTCATCAAAGGGTTCGGAGACAGAAATAAGCCTTATTCCCTTTTGCTTCAGAATCGCTTTGATTGTAGCGTAATCGATAAGATTCCTAGCTAGGCGATCTATCTTATGTACAATAACGGCATCAATATTCCTATTTTCTTTGCATTGTTCGATGAGCTTCTTTAATTCCGGCCTGTTGGCCGTCCTTGCGGATTCCCCTTCGTCAACAAAATGCCCGGCGACTTTCCAGCCGTTTCGTTTCGCATATTCCCGCATCGCCTCGATCTGGGCGGGGATGGATAAATCTCTTTGCGCTTGTTTGTCCGTGGAGACACGGGCGTAGAGAAGACAGTTCATAAAAATGTGAAGCTAAATATATATGGTTATGTATTGATGAATAAATGGCAGGTTTAAATTGAGATTAGCAAATAAAAATCTATTCGTAAAGTCTTAAACTTATGGGACTTCCCGCGCAATGAAGAAAGTTCGAACCTGGATGGATAGGAATTTCGAGAATTTCTATGTCCCCGCTTTAACAGAGCCGTCAAGCCTTAATAGACATTATTAACAACTTTTGTATTTTAGACTCCGGGTATTTTTTAATCAAGAGTGGATATTTTGCTTTTTGAGGTAAATTTGGCTGACAATCTCGGTCTAGGGCCGAAATATTGAAGATAAATTCGGCTATTTTCCGAGATTTTCCCCGATCCGCTTCGCCGAATCGAAGCGAGCCCGTCATGGAAGTGGAAGTGTAATTTAAGGCCCACTGGGACCTGCCCTGTACCAGGCTTGTTTTGGTGTGGGGTCAAATTTTTATTAAGGTGTGGATCGATTAATTTCCAAGGTTCGACCTCGGAAAACTGAATTAATTCAGTAGCAAGTTTACTGAGCTCTATTCATCCTTCTCTTAGCTCCTAATCTTTCTAACTCTTTACTATAAAAACTGAAACCATGTCTTATCGTAATGTTCTGTTGCCTAACCTTTTTTCGGAAAAGCTTGACTTGCTCATCTCTCCACTTTGGATGTATATAATAATCTTTCTTCACTTGCCTTTCACGAGGATTGTAATTGTCAAAAGTCTGATTCAACGGTCTATATCTGCAATCAGCAATTTGGACGCCCCATCTTTTGCATTGCTTTAACTTTTTTAACATTTCATCATAATCCTGCTCGAAATTATAAATCATGAAAACATAAATTTCCTTCATGGGATAGCCAGCCTCTACAAGCATATTGATCTGCTTTTTTATCATGTGGCGCTGTTCATAGCCATGGTCCCACGCAATTCTAGGATTTAAAAATCTCGCTTGTTTCAGTAATTTAGCAGTTTCTAATGTAAGCAGCCTTCCATCTATGCCACATTGGCTTTCAGAATACACGACTCTACCGTTATGCTTGGCATTCTTCAATTCCTCAAGGATATCCTTTATATGAGGATTAGCTAAAAGGTTATTGTCATAAAATATTATCCTGTTGCTACAAATTTCATCCTTTATGCTCTTTTTATAAGTAGATTCCGGCTCGATTTTCCAAGTTCCGCAGAATTTGCACCGCCTAAGACAGCCCCTTGAAGCATGGACAATTTGATAATCAACATCCACAAGGTCATAAGCAGGCTTGAATTTCTCAACTTTGTTATCCAGTCCAATAAATACTTCGTCGCAACCTGATTTTTTGCAATGTTCTGGCATTAACGACGCATAAATGCCGCCAACTATCACTTTGGCTTTCGGATAGTTTTCTTTGTAGAACTTTACACTCTCCCATACATAATTAGACCAATATGTAAAAAGCGAAGTTATCTCAATCTGATTGGGATAAAAATCAGAAAAATAATGATTTCCTCTAACAAGTTTAATTTTATCTCCCCTATTCCTATGATAGTTAGCTAGTTTCAACAGCCCGATGGGCAAAAAGTCTCGGTGGTTCTTACTTTTAGGTGAGATAGGAAATCCTGGTTCAACTAAGAGGATTTTTGTCATTTAATACTAAAATTTTTATTATTTAAAATCCTATCCAAGACAGATTGAATCATAAAAACAGCATCTCCATCATTTGCTTTGTAACCGGTAGGATGCGCGCAATTATGCCTAATTACTATTAGAGACTTATAGAACAATTCTGCCGTTGTAGATTCCATCAAATTACATTTGTCTAAAAGGCGATATACCATTTCCTCACTATATAGCTTTAATTCCTCAAGGCAATTACAGTCCTTTAGCCTACCTTTTAAATATGTCGGAGTTTTGCTAGATGTCCTCATTTTTACAATTTCATTCTGGAAGGAAGTAAATCCTAAATCTTTCTCAATCTTCCTATGGACTCGAAACGTTCCAGTATTCCAAGCCATCAAAATAGACCCTCTATAGCAATTTGCCTCAAAACATTCAAGAGATTCTATTAAATAGCTTGCTTCATCTTGGTCTATAGTTTTTCCGACTAAATTATTTATTCGAGTTTTCAAATTTTTAATATTTGTTTTTATTGAAATATCTGGGTTCGGGAAATATTCTTGTTTAAATTCTTTCTTGCCCAAAATTTTCTGCGCTTGCTTTACTTCTTTTGAAGAAAGGTCTAGGTCTTTTAGTTTTGTTACTTCTTTCTTTTTTGTTTTAATCCTACTAGACCTTTTTCTAGATATACTAGTGTAATGCGTCATAAATAACTTGACAAATAGGGATTTTTGGTGTAAGCTGA
>CAYOFG010000077.1:0-6128 GCA_964403285.1 uncultured Clostridia bacterium
TACACAAAGGTGTATGGCAAAATTTCCACCGGGGTATGAAATTATCCTTTCTTAAATGCGCCGTCCAGGAACATTTTGCCCAGGATAGCGCATCCTTGCAGGGAAGATTGCTCTTTTATGACGTATTTAAAATCTCCCATCCAGCGCTTCTTTGCTTCTATAAAAACAGGATTAATAGCACCGCCAGTAAGAATCAATTCCTGGGAAAGTTTAACTTTCTGTGATAACTCTTTAATATGCTGAGCGGTTAATTCCATAGAAGTCTTGACCATTCCTGCCAGGATATCTTCACGATTATGGGAGAGATGGAGATTAGTAATGGAAGCCCATATATTCTCCACAGAATACCTGTCTCCGGACAAATAAGGAAGAAAACCGGGCAGGTCCAATACTTCCCCCTTCTTCTCCCGCTGGAGGACCTTTTTCAGAGCTTGCGGTAAGAAATCTTTAAAGAAACTATCTAAACTCATATCCTGACAAAATACATTGGCAAACCATTTAAATGCTTCTCCTCCTGTATTTAGAACGAACATAGTTATCCAGCGTCCAGGAATTACGTGGCAACGGATATTATGTCTGGGAGAAGCAATAGGCGTCTCCAGACACGTAGTTAATATTTCGCAGGTGCCCATGATATCGACTATCTTTCCCTGTTCAGACAATCCCACGCTCAAATCAGCGCAGGCGACGTCATTCCCACCCATCAACACAGGAATCCCTGCTTTGAGATTCAATTTCTTAGCCATCTCCGGCTTCAGAGTTCCCACAGCTTCCCAGCTATTGACATAGGGCGGCAACTTCTCTTCGGGAATCCCCAGCTCTCGGACAATCTCCAAGTTCCAGCCTTTCTCGGGTCGGGTGGTATTGAACAGAGCAGTCAAGGAGCCAGTAGAAGCATCCATACCGAATTTACCGGTTAAGCGAGCGCCGAAAAATGTATTGGTATGAGCAAAAACGTGTCCCTTTTTATACACTTCAGGAAGGTTGTCTCTCCACCAGAGAATGGTAGAGGCAGTGCAACCTCCGGGGACAGGAAGATTTGCTGTCTCTGATAAGAGTCTTTCTTCTCCGATTTTATCTCGAATTTCCTGAGCTTGTTCAGGAGAGCGCCTATCCATAAAAAGAACCGCAGGAGTCAAGGGATTACCTTCTTTATCCAGAATCATTGCCCCAGGAGTAGTCACACCCATAGGCATAACTTCCACATCTTTCAGTGAACTCTTCAGACGCTTATGGCAGTCGAGGAACCCCGCCCACCATTTTTCTGGGTCAGAATCGGCTTTACCATCATAGGCATTGATGGGATAGTAAGTGTTTGTCATCTCTATAAGTTCCGCTTCCCGGTCAAAGAGTCCGAGTTTAAAACCTGTTGTGCCAATATCCAATGCCAGTATGACGCCTTGTCGACTCATTTATTATCTCCCACTAAAAGTCCTGCCTCCTCGAGGTCTCTTCTTAACTTCTCTTTCTCTTCTTCTTTTAGTCCCAGAAGAGGCTTTCTGGGAAGTCCGCCTACAAGTCCCATCAAATCCATTGCCGCCTTCACGCCAGCAACACCGTATGCACCGGAGATTTTCTTATTGACATCCGAAAGGCGAAGGTGAAGTTTTTCTCCTTTTCCCATATTCTTCTCTTTACCCAAAAGGTAGAGTTCTTGTGTTAAATCGGGAAAAAAGTTCGCCATGGAAATCACCCCTCCCACGGCGCCGGAAACAACCGCGGGAAATAAGAAGCTAATACTCCCTGCCATCACCACAAAATCATCGGGAACTGCCTCAATAAACTTCTCAATACCACTGGAAGCGCTATCTTTTATCCCTGCTATATTTTCGTGTTCACTCAGCTTTGTCACCAATTCTGGTGAAAGAGTCACCCCGGAAAATTTTGGCGCATTGTACAGCAAAACTGGTTTTGCGGAACCCTCAGCACATTCAGTGAAATATCCTGCTAAAACCTCGTCGGTCATCCGGCTACGAAAATAGAAAGGAGGAAGCAGATTAAAGTAATCTATTTCCATAGAGTCAACTTTCTTGATAAAACGGAGCGCCTGCCGGGTAGTTTCCACAAAGCAAGCGGTTATTATTTTCTGGTGGGGGGCTTTATACTGTAAAACTGTCTCCAGTATTTTTAGCTTTTCATCCTCATCGAGAGATTTGTTCTCTCCATTACTGCCCAAGACCAGAAAGCCAATGGCTTTGGACTTGGCATAAAAACCCATATTGCGTTTAAGGCCGTCCCAATCAATACTCTCATCCTTCAAAAAAGGAGTAGTCAAGGGAAGAAAAATACCGTCTAAATTCTTTTTGTTATTTTTCATAGGACCTCTTTTAATTCAATTTTTTCTATTTTGTTCTCTTTTTTTCCAACCTCTGATTGACGAAATCGACCATTCCCCTGGTAGCATTGGAAAACTCTTCTGCGGTTGCCAGAACAGCTGCGTGAGTATTAAACTCTTCCGGCGTAAGACCATCTTCCGCATATGCTTTTTCAAAATAAGGAACCCGGAGAAGTTTATCCATCTCCTTTTTGGGAGGTTCTTCCTCTATTGAGTTTCTGAACTTGATATTGTCACTGATTTTCATCAGTTCTTTAATATATTTTGGCGGACAGGTGTAGACAATATCTGCGCCAGCAATCTTCTCCACGTGCCAGGAGGCAATCTGTTTCCCATTTATCGGTGGACTTACGCGCATAGAGCATAAGAGCATTTTGCTGGGATAATTTCTCTTCTTAACGAGTTTGTAGGCTTTCTTAAATATCGCCAGTTCAGCCCACCGCACATCTGCCTCGGAAAGCTCGATTCCCTTCTCTTCAGCTTTTTTCGCCAGACCTCCCAGATCTCCGTACCTTGCTGCCATATCAGTTATAACCGACCTCCATCGGGAAAGGTCAACGCCATTCTTCCTGGCAATCTCCACTCCTTTTTTCACCGCCTCAGCACAAGTCAAAAACTGGGGAATGGTAAAGGCAAGAGTATTATTCGTGGGTATTCCCATAGAAGTCAAAACTTTGATAACTTTATAACCCTCTTTCGAGCCAGGAATCTTAATCATCACGTTAGGATTGAGGCTTCTTAATTCCTTGGCTTGTTCAAGCATTTTTTGTTCATTGTATATCTCCCGGGGATCTACCTGGGCTGAGATATATCCATATTTACGATTCGATTTTTCAAAAACCCCTAAATACATCTGGGACCCTCTTTTGACTATTTCCTTATAGGTCATCCAGAAGAGTTTCTCCTTATCTATCCCCGGATTCTTCTCAATAAGTCCGTCCACAAATTTCGCCCAGTAATCCCCGTGAATTTTGAACACGTTCAGACAGAGGGGAGGATTTGTGGTCACACCTCTAAATAGCGTCTTCTCAGGTTTGTCAGGATTGTAGAGTCGGGTGAATTGTCTTTTCATTAATTCTCTATCTTCCTCTTTTGCCTCTTTGAGCATCTCTTCCACCCAGCTCTGGTAGATTAACGGTGAAGAATCCCACCATATCTCTGCTTGCGGATTTATCTCCGCTAATCTTTCTAATACGTTCTTTTCTTCCATTAGGTCCTCCTTCAGTTTAATCTTTGTGAATAATTCTACCACAATCATATAACGATGTCAAGTATAATGGAAAGTCCTGAAAAAGTCTCTCTGAATGTCTTTGCGAGGAGCCCCGCACAGCAAATGTGCGGGACGACGAAGCAATCTCGTTGTTATCATCGAAGAATGAGATTGCCGCGCCCTTCGGGCTCGCAATGACACACTAAAAGCAAATCTTTTTCAGAGACCAGAGAAAAACATAAGACTTTACAAATTTTTTCAATTTGGTATAATAATTTAGCAATTTGCTGTCATTGCGAACGGAGTGAAGCAATCTATGATTCGCCTACAAATCAAATCTCGTAAAAAAGCCATATGGATACTTTCTGTCTCTGTTTTAGGAATTTTGCTAATATCCATAATAATTCTCAGGCATTACCTGATGGAGCTACCTCCTATTGATACCCTTGACGAGTATAGACCAAGCCTGATCACTGGAATTTATGATATCAATGGGGAAGTTATTGCCGAGCTTTTCGTGGAGAGAAGAGCCCTGGTTCCTCTTTCTAAAATTCCCGTAGACCTGCAGAACGCTGTTATCGCTGTGGAAGACCAGAGGTTCTTCAAGCACTGGGGAGCAGACTTGCATGCTATCGCCAGAGCTATGCTGGCCAACCTTAAACACGGCCAAATTGTGGAAGGTGGAAGTACCATAACTCAACAACTCGCCAAGGCCTTATTCTTGACCAGGGAAAAAACAATTGAAAGAAAGATAAAGGAATTACTCCTCTCCATGCAGTTAGAAAAAGATTACACTAAAGAAGAAATTTTACAGTTATATCTAAATCAAGTCTATTTTGGCCAGGGTGCTTACGGAGTTCAAGAAGCTTCTAGTATCTATTTTGGAAAAGACATCAAAGAGTTAAATCTGGCAGAATCGGCTCTCCTGGCAGGGCTCCCGCGAGCCCCAAACAGCTACTCCCCATTTGTGGATGTTGCCCGCGCCTACAGACGGAGAGCCACTGTACTCCATAGAATGGTGGAGTGCGGATTCATTACGGAAGACGAGGAAAAAGAGACCAATTACTATCCGCTACCATTCGAAAAACATCTATTGGGGATGTCTCAAGGTTCTTATTTCGTGGAGTACGTAAGACAAATATTGGAGCCAAAATATGGGACTAACGCCATATTTAAAGGCGGACTTAAAATTTACACAACTTTGGACTTGAAAATGCAAAAGATTGCAGAAAAGGTTCTGGCAGAGAAACTGGATGAGTTCGACGAGGTGAAAAAGAGAGAAAGCGGAATGCCACCACAGACAGGATTAGAAGAAACGGAAAAAGTCCCGGAGAGAAGAGTCCAGGGTGTTATTATAGCTCTGGACCCTGCCACAGGACAGATTAGGGTAATGGTAGGAGGCCGAGATTTTGAGGAGAGTCAATTTAATAGAGCAGTTCAGGCAAAAAGACAGCCGGGAAGTGCGTTTAAGCCCTTTATTTATACCGCTGCTATAGATAACGGGTATACAGTAATGAGTCCTATTGAAGATTCTCCAGTTGCTTATTACAACGATGGAATAAACTGGAAACTTCTTTCTAACACTACCGACCTTTCCGACATAGACCCGGAAATTGTCAAAAACATAAACCCTGAAAACATCTGGATTCCCCAGAACTACGAAGAAACTTTCCGCGGACGTATTTCAGTCCGCGATGCTTTAGCCTACTCCATTAATGTCTGCGCGGTAAAAATATTAGACAGAATCAGACCAACTACTGCAGCCAGTTACGCTGAAAAAATGGGTATTGAAAGTTACCTGGAGAAAACACTATCTCTTGCCTTGGGTTCATCAGTAGTCACGCCACTGGAAATAACTTCCGCCTTCGCAGTGCTGGCAAACCAGGGTATCAGAACTAATCCCTATGCTGTTATCCGAGTGGAAGATGCCAGCGGAAATGTCCTGGAAGAGAATTTCCCGGAAGAGAAAGCAGTCCTATCGTCCCAAACTGCCTACATTATGACACACCTGTTGAAGGAAGTTGCCGAGAGAGGAACTGGCTGGTACACCAAAATTATAGGTCGTCCCAGAGCGGGAAAGACTGGAACGACCAATGAATTTACTGACTCTTGGTTTATCGGGTTTGTCCCCAATCTGGTGACTGGTGTATGGGTGGGATATGACGACAATCAAACTCTGGGAGAAAGACAGAGCGGAGCAGTGGCAGCTTGTCCTATGTGGACAGAATTTATGAAAGAAGCTCTGCAAGATACTCCTGTATTGGAATTCTCCGTTCCTCCCAATATCGTGTTTGTGAAGATAGACCCTAAGACAGGGCTTTTAGCCTTAGAAGACTGCCCGGATGCTGCCTTGCTGCCATTCGTAAAAGGCACAGAACCGACCGATTATTTCCTGAGCAATAAAATATCTGAAGGAGAAACGGGACTGCCCTTTTCTACTCCACTGGAAGAAGAGCCTTCCTGGGATTAAATCAGAAAAATCTGGAGTCCTCCCGAAAGGGAGGAGTTTGGAGTAGCGAAACTTGTTTCGCGTTAATAACGCAGAGCAAGCTCTGCTACTCCATAATTTTTTGGAGTCCTCCC
>CAYOFG010000078.1:0-6093 GCA_964403285.1 uncultured Clostridia bacterium
GATATTTCCCCTTGGGCAAAAGGTCTTTATATCCAGTAACTATGGCATGATAAAGTAACTTGGAGAAAATATTTCTCTGATTAACGAAAATATAAAGTTCAGCCCGGTTCGATCTTGCCAATTCAGGTTTGCCCAAGAACCCTTTGATCTGCAGAAAATCGTAATCTGCATCCAATTCCAGGATTTCATTATAGATTTGCGAGCCGAAAATATCACTAATCCTATCTTTAAGCTCATCTACCTTTTTGAGATTTATTATTTCCCGGTTATCGACTTTGAGTTTAAAGGAAATTTGAGGGAAAGCTAAAGCGAAATTTGTTACCCGGTCAATTATCTGCTTGGTCTCAGAACTTGAACTTTTAAGAAACTTTCTGCGGGCTGGGGTATTATAGAAAAGTTCTCTGACAGTTATTGATGTTCCTTCAGGAGCCCCGACTTCTTTTATACTCTTTATCTGCCCACTCTCAATTTTTATCTGGGTTCCACCTGTAGGGGCATATCCAGTATGGATCCATTCGGATTGCAATACACTTTTATCTTTTGTAGAGACGCATTGCAATGCGTCTCTTGTTTTTGTAATAACCTCTACCTGTGAAACCAGAGCAATTGAAGGCAGTGCTTCCCCCCTGAAACCTAAAGTTAAAATTCTATTCAATTCCTCAAATGAAGAAAGTTTGCTGGTAGCATGATGGGTAAAAGCTAAGGCAACATCTTCTTTGACCATACCACAGCCGTTATCCACCACCCGGATATATTTTAAACCTCCTGATTTTATCTCAACCGATACATCCGTCGCCTCAGCATCAATCGAGTTCTCCACCAGCTCCTTAACCACTGAAACCGGCCGCTCTATAACCTCCCCCGCGGCGATTTTATTGACTAATTCCGGAGGAAGGATTTTGATTTTAGTGGGCATCTTTTACCTTTTTATTTGCTCTCTTCAGTTTGTGCGGGAATTGGATTTCCCGCACAAGCATACATTCGGTATGTCAGACATTCCTGTCTGACCGAACAGACAAGAATGTCTGTTCTACCATTAAGTAATCCCGCCTTGCCCTCAAGGTGGGTCGATTTAATCTCGTATTTCCGCCTCTGGCTAAAAATTTACTTTTTTTGAGCTTGATACTCTTTGACCAAATTTACCATAATCTTCGCACTCTCGCGTCCCCACTTGAATTTGCCAGCGGGGGTCATCAGTTTGGATAACTTTTCAGAGCGGTTCTGCTTGACCCAGGCTATAAAACCTTTATCGAACTCTTTTCCGGCTCTGACCGATTCCGGTGACATTGTGGTGCTGATTTTCTGAATCAATCCATTCTTGAAGGTGAAGACTCCAGAGGTGTAGTTTATCTCATTGATACCTGCGGCTATCACATAGTCATTGCGTTCTGTAATCTTGCAGGTAACTGTATTACCCTTCTCTTTACAGTCCGTTAATTCCAGCTCGGTATTAAACCCTGCATCGTTATCGTGTACGATTCGAAGCTGCTCTTTACCCAGCGCAATACTCGTCCCATTCATCTCGAAGACAACGTCATCAGTTAACATAGCATCTATTGCCTCTAAGTCATGCCGGTTAGCCGCATCCACGTAAGTCTTGACTTTGTTTAAAAGATCTTGCCTTTGGCATCCGACAAAAGTGGTAAGCAGGATTACCATTACCATTCCGATTTTAAAAACTCTTTCCACCATCTATACCTCCTATTTTAGTAAAAAGTTTGGAGCGCGAACCTTCAGGAACCCACGTTGGGGGCAACCCATACAGGTAAGCTGTTGGGTTAACGTTTTATGTAGCGGAAACCTTTAGGTTTCCAGTGGGGAAAATGGAAGGCTAAAGTCTCAAGACCTTGTCCGAATTTGGATCCATGGGAACGGACTTCCGCTACGTTTAGTAACTCCACCTTGCCCTCAAGGTGGGTAAAGTGAAGAAACGCATCGCTATGCGTCTCTACAAATAATGATCACATTATTCTTCATATCCTAATCGCTGATTCCCTCTCGTTGGTGCGGGAATTGTAATTCCTGTATATTAAGACAAAAAATATTACATTCTACTTATTTATCTTTTTCCTTTATGGACCAGGATGAAATCCTTTGCTAACTTTCCGATCTCTTCTGCCAAGTCCTCCGAGAGATGTACTTTTTCAAGATATTCCTTGCCTACTCTGGTATTTTTCGGATAGGTTGCCTCTAAGATTGCAAAATCTGCACCTTTTACTAATTCTTTTAATGATGAACACATACCCGTGTCACCACTTATGGCGAGGACTTCTCCGTTATACGAAATCCTGTATCCCATAGCCGGAATCGGGTCAAGTATTCCAGAACCGTTTATGCCACCGCAGTGTTTCATCGGATAAGCCTTAATGGACATTTCTCCAACTTGAAAAGCTTCATAAGACTTAACTCCCCTGCAGGAAAGTTCGAAAGGAATAGTATCCTGGTAACACTTTTTGAAATTATCTACCATGGAAAATACTTCTATGCATCCCTCTGGAGCAAAAATCGGGAGTAATTTTTTTCTGCCTGTCATCCTCAAGTATCCAAGGAGTGAATGCAGGCCGCCCGCGTGATCAAAATGCCCGTGAGTGTAAATAATTCCATTAAGTTGTTTGAAATCAAGTTGATTCGATATAAAATCCCTGAGTAAACCGTCGCCGGTATCAACAAGAATAGATCCATGCTCATTGCTAACCAGGACGTGCTGGGCTATCCCCGCAACTGCGTATAAAATATCAGCTCTGATATTTTTTCCTCTTTTCTTCATGATAAGTATGGGTATTCGACTTTTTCGCGTTTCCGTGTCTGTAGTCCCGCCAACGGCGGGACTGACCCGACAGGTTTTCCATGTAGCGGAAACCTTTAGGTTTCCAGTTGTTAAGTGGAAGGCTGAAGCCTTCCGCTACATTGGTAATCCCACCTTGCCTTCTCCGAATTTGGATCCGTAGGAAAGGCGGGAACAAATATCTCACAGCAGATTATAATGATTAAGCAGATAATCTGTTAAAACATCTGTTTAATCTGCTCCATCAGCTGTGAAACCCTCTCCCTAACCCTCTCCCACAAAGGAGAGGGAACTTATTTTTTCCGTTCATAACAACGGTAACTCCGCTGTACCCGCAAGGTGGGTAAAGTGTAGAGACGCAGGCTATGCGTCTCTATGAGCTTCTCTCCTTCTTTTGACCAAACCAATGACATACTGAAACAAAATACCAACCGCCACCAAAACACCTAAAACCCAGCCAATAGTGGGATTGAATTTAAACGGTCAGATAACGCACCCGGTGTACACCAAAACGCCTCAAAACACTGCCGCTACTAATGTTCCTAATGCTTTAAACAGGTTACGAATCAGTTCACCCACTTAAATATACAGGTGTCAGGTGGTATGACCTGACCTCACTGTATGTTTATTAAGACATTGGCAAAGATATGGTGACTGTTGTTCCTTCTCCTAGCTGACTATCTACTTTTATAGCTCCGCGGTGCTCATCAACTATTTTTTTAACTACTGCGAGTCCTAACCCTGAACCCTTTTCCTTAGTAGTAAAAAATGGTGTGAAAATTTTATTCTTCATTTCTTCGCTCATTCCCTCGCCGTTATCTTTTATTTTAAGCGTGACCATCTGCTTTGCGATTCTCTTAGAAATGTCACCGGCACTTGTATCTGTTTCTACGTTTGCCGAGACCTGAATTAACCCCCCCTGCGGCATAGCTTCGATAGCATTCTCTAAAAGATTAAGAACTACCGGTGTAAACCTTTGCTTGTCTAAAAGGCAGTCAATCTTTTCACCCCTATACAGACGCTCTATTTTTATATTCTTTTTCTTCCTCTGAAAATGCTCTTCGTAAGTGTCAATCACATCGTCAAGGAATTTTATGAAGTTAACAGGTTCCAATGATACCAAAGTCCTTATACGGGTCATTGCTGCTTCTAGCTCCTTTGCTTTTACCTCAATTAGTGCTCTTTCATATTCTAGTTTTTTCAGCATTTCGCTCTGTCTGTCTCCCTCTGCTTGGAGCTTTGCGATTTGTATGTTTTTTTCCTCAATATCAGTCTGGGCCTCTCTTATTTGATTTTTCAATTTTTCTATGTATTCTTCCAACATTTTACTCGCATTTATATAATACTCTCTGACCTTCGGAGGGGTCAACTCTTTCAGGCCTTCTATTTGAGTTTTTAATACTTCAATTTGTGCCTCTTTTGCTTTTATAGTTTCGTCTTTGGTTGCTATATACTCTTTAGCCCACCTCAACTTTGCTATCCATGCAAGAATTGCAGCTATAACACTTAATAAAGTAATTATTCTATACAACCAATCCATTTTTTCACCATCCTTTTTTCAGTGCTGTCGGGAGTTACGCCCCAACAGATGTTAGGTGGTAACACCTGACCTATTCTTGCACAGGTCCCTTCCACCTCCAAGCACGACGAAAACCTAATTTTTCTGCTTCTGCCACGGTTTCAACATAACACTCGTTTTTTTCTTCTTCTATAATAGTTTTGTCATATTGCTGGTCAAAGGGAAGATGGTAAATCTTTTCACCTGACCTGCGCGAGACGTTACATTTAATACAAGGATATTTCCTAAATGAAAATCCCTCGGCTACTGTAATGCTTAAATGGCTAGCAAATTCCTTCGCTCTGTCAGAAAGGCATGTAGTTGTATATAGCACTGCGCCCACTTTCTCATCGGGATGATCAATCATATATTTAACAACAGTTCCATAAAGTTGATTAACATGCTTTTCATGAATTGTCTTATGTTGAGACCACTTTTTACATTGCACCACTATTGTTTTTTCCCCTTTCTTAGCTATTAAATCCCTTCCAAGGTCTTCATATCCTTCAAGAATCCCTTGATAGTATACATTGTAGCCATCTGACTCGTAGATATAACCGATGTACCTTTCATAATCCTTGCCTATTTGCCACTTGCTCTTATTCTTAGTCCAATATTTATCAAGCGCAAGTTGATTTCTTTCTACAGTTGAGAGTTTTTGATACTCTTCCTCAGACAGAGATGAAAGATATATTCTAACAGGGTCTATGCCGATTTCTCCAACTTCTTTAATAGGTTCTTCTATATGTCGAGACAGGACCTTTTTAAGTGTTTCCTCGTCTACATCTCCCAAAAAGTCCTCTAAAAACGGAAATAAATCCTGATAATAATTTATAACGCCTTGTGCAAGACGAAACTTTTCTTCAATAATTCTCCGTTCACGTGCTATCTCACGAACTCTTTCAGCTGACACTTTGGCAGGATGAGGTTTATGTCCTAAGTATTCGGCTTCTTTAAGTGTCTGGAGATAGAAATAATCCGCAAATGCATTAGCGAGCCAAGGGAACCCTTGCGATTTTTCCTCTGAAATAATTTTTATCGCTTCTCGATCTTGTTCATTCTGCGCTTTTATTGCTTCTGATTTTTTTTTAATTTCCTCTATTTCTTTCTCTTTCTTCTTTATGTTTTCTTCTTTCGCTATTTGCTTTTGTTTCATATATGCGAATATCTCGCCAATACACCAAAATAGAAAAATTAGACCAATTACAATTACCCAGAATTTCATTTCTATTGAAAACCTTACGGGTTTATTTTAATTCTTAGGATCAGTTTAGCTTAACCCATGCTGTATCCTCGCCGCTTTCAGCGTATTTGCCATCAGCATTGCCACGGTCATAGGTCCTACTCCACCCGGAACTGGGGTTATGGCTTTTGCTACTTCTTTGACCTCATCAAAATCCACGTCTCCAAAAATCCTGTAACCTTTTTCTGCTGCTTTATCTTCTACCCTGTTCACGCCTACGTCTATCACCACAGCTCCAGGGCTTACCATATCTCTGGTCAAAAATTTCGGTTTGCCCATTGCAGCAACGATTATATCTGCCTGTTTGGTATATTTTGGAATATCTTTTGTCCCGGTATGAACTAAAGTAACTGTGGCATTGGCGCCTTTTGCTTTCTGAGACAAAATCACCGAAAGAGGTCTGCCCACTAAACTGCCACGTCCCAAGATAACCACGTGCTTTCCTGAAGGGTCATTCCCGCTTCTCATTAAAAGCTCCTGAATCCCATAAGGGGTGCAGGGTAAAAA
>CAYOFG010000079.1:0-5873 GCA_964403285.1 uncultured Clostridia bacterium
GGTTTATTCTGATTAATCTATTCATAATTAGTCTTTTCTCTTTTCCCTCAGTGGCGGAAGATATTCTTTCACAACCGGTAGAAGAAGCATCAGTAGAAGTCGGCCCTGAGGGACAGCTTAGTTCTTCTGGCGGAATTGTCTTAAGAATTGAATGGAATAACCCCTTTAATCCGGAAGCCTCAGACCCTGATGATCGGTATACCGAGATATACTACGAAGTAAGAGAAGAAGGAGCAACTATCAGAGTCTATTCAATCAATGGAGAACTTGTAAGGACATTGGAAGAAGACAGTACACAAAAAAGCGCTACCATAGTATGGAATGGGAAAAACGATAAGGGCAGGGTTGTGGGAAGCGGAGTATATCTGGTCAATCTCAAAATTGGTGAATCTTCAAAGACAGTAAAGGTTGTCGTTTTAAAATAGGGAGCGTGCATGAACAAACCAGCTAAGTCTGGTTTTATTTTCTTAATTGTTCTTCTTTTCGTAGCATATCTTCCCAATTCAGTCTTCTCCTCATCAGGGGTAGGCACTACTACAGGTAACTTCCTGAAAATGAATATTGGCACAAGGGCTATAGGAATGGGAGAAGCATTCTGCGCTTTAGCCGATGATGTGAGCGCAATGCGCTGGAATCCGGCAGGATTGGCTTTTGCTTTTGACTCGGAATTAGAGACAACGCACACTTTCTGGCTGGGTAATATAAACCACGAATTTTTAGGTTACCTGCAGCCTCTACCGTTTGGGACTCTGGGGGTGAACGTATCTTATATCCATATGGGCAGAATGGATAAAATAATACAAGGAAAAAAGCAGGGCAAATTTAATGTGTACGATATTTATGGAGGACTGGCTTATGGTCTCCCCGTATCAAAGTCCTTCTGTTTTGGCTTTAACTTAATGGGATTAGAGAGTAGAATCGACCGCAATAGAGCTTCTGCTTTTTCCTCTGATGTGGGAATTATGCTTTCCACTATTAACCGAACTTTTTCCTTTGGTCTGGTGGGGCAGAACCTGGGAACAAAACTTAGGGGTGAGCAGCTACCTATAAATATCAAAGCTGGTTTAGCCTGGAAGATTAAATTTTCCCAGGAAAGAGTCGACCTTTCAATTGCCCTGGATGCAAATAAACCTATAGAGGGGGATTTCAATTTTTCATTAGGGATTGAGCATGTTTTCCTGGAGACTTTTGCAGTTAGAGTGGGATATAAGTATGATTTACAAAAAACGGGCTTGAGTAATTTAGCCGGACTGAGAGTGGGCGCAGGTCTCCACTGGAAGGGACTTGTAACGAATTATGCATGGGTGCCATACGATTCTCTGGGAACAACTCATAAGGTCTCTCTGGGATATAAATTCGGTAAGGCAGGAAGACTACCTACGATAAAGCTTATGTTACAGGCTGATCCCGGGGTCTTCTCGCCTAATAATGATGGAGTAGACGATACTACTGACCTGGTAATAGCGGGTGAAAATTTGGAGAAAGTAGAAAAGTGGAAATTTCAAATTAAAGATAAAGATGGTGCGATTATATTAAGAAAGTCCGGGGAGATTCTACCCATCTCTATCGCCTGGGATGGAACTGATCAAGAAGGCAAGCTGGTCCCTGATGGACTATATGCCTGTCAGATAGAGACAAAAGAGTGGGGAAGATTACCTGCAAGATCTGAATGGACGCCAACTTTAGTTGATACTATTCGCCCCACGGCTGAGATTATTATTACTACAGGTCCATTTTCTCCTAATGGCGATGGCATAGATGATAAAGTAACCCTCCAACTTAATGCGCAAGATACCAATGAGATAAGAAGCTGGGGGGTTGAGATATACAATAAAGAAGGGAAGTTAGCGAAAACTTTTAAGGCGGAAGAGTCACTTCCCCAATCTATTGTCTGGGATGGTAAGGATGATTACTATAAGGCAATCGTCCCCGCCGGGGAATATAGGGCAAAATTGGTCGTCTGTGACATTGCCGGGAATAGTGGAACTTCTCCTTCTAAAAAATTAAACGTGGAAATACCGTTACCTAAACTTGGGGAGGGGATAAAAGTAGAAGAAGAGGAGCGAGGGTTAAAGATTACTTTCTCGGTAAAGGTCCTTTTCGGCATAGGAAAGGCTGTTCTTCTTAAAGATGGTTACGCTACTGTAGAACAGGCGATAAAGGTGCTCCAGGCGTATCCTCTCAATAAGGTCTCTATTGAGGGGCACACCGATAGCGTGGGAAGTAGCGCCCAGAATCAGAAATTATCAGAGATGCGGGCTAAGGCAGTCTATGACTATCTGGTAGAAGCAGGAAAAATCGACCCCGGTCGGCTCAGTGTAAAAGGCTGGGGTGAGGATAGACCAATTGCCTCAAATAGGACTGTGACGGGGAGGGATTTGAACAGAAGAGTAGAGATAATTGTCCTCAAGGGAAAGGAGGAATAGAATGAGAGGCGGCGCAAAAATTTTCTTCGTACCATTTTTTACTTCTCTTATTGTCTCCGCAGTGGTCTGTTATCTTTTCTTTGTTTATGGGATTCCATTTCTGGAGAAGGTGGAAGTGCCGGATGTGAGAACGGCAACCCTTGACCAGGGCAGACTTATCCTGGAAAATAGAAGTCTCTTCTTGCTTGTGGAGTCGGAAAGAGAAGACTCTGTTATTCCTGAAGGCGCAATTATCAATCAGAGTCCTCTCCCGGGTTCTCTGGTCAAAAGAGGCACACAGATAAGCGTCATAATAAGTAAAGGTAAGAAAGGAGTATCCATTCCTAATCTCTCTTCGGTTCCCCTGGAGGAGGCGCGCCAGAGATTAGCGGAGATGGGGCTTAAAGTGGGTAGCATAACCGAGGAGTCTTCCGATTCTATTGCCAAGGGTTCCGTAATTTCCACCTTTCCTTCTCCCAATTCCATAGTGAAAGAAGAGGCAATAATAGACCTCATTCTCAGTAAAGGCAGGGAGGAAGTCATCGTACCCAATGTTCTTGGCAGAAGGTTGGGAGAAGCAAAGGAAATTTTAGAGAGAGCAGGCTTGAAAGTAGGTAGCATAGATTATGTATGCGATGTAGAGAAATTGTTCGATATCATTTTGAGCCAGAATCCCAGGCCGGGAAAGAGTGTTCCTAAATCGACAGCTGTGAACCTTACCATAAATGCTGAAGAGGAGGAATGAAAGGATAGTTTGCTGGAGAGGTGTCCGAGTGGATGAAGGAGTACGCCTGGAGAGCGTATGAACGGGAAACCGTTCCGTGGGTTCGAATCCCACCCTCTCCGGTTGATAGATAGCAGTTGTAGGGGTCGCATTTATGCGACCCGATTTGCCAGCGGGCTCCGATAAATCGGAGCCCCTACAGTGGAAGGGGAAATCGAAGAGGAATCCCACCCTCTCCGGTTGATACACAGAACAAAAAGTGAAACTCGTGAACGACGCGGTTACTACTGGAATCCATCTTCGACTATGATTTGAATAGATAGAAAGTGAGGAATGGGTATGTTTAATAAGTGTCCCGGGGCGGGTAACATACGGACGCCTACGGTCAAGATAAAAAAGTGCCCCGCGTGTGGCGAAGAATTAGAAATTTTCTCGACAGATATTAAGGTGAAGTGTAGCAAATGTGGATTTACGATATATAATGATTTAGAATCGTGTATCCAATGGTGTAGATACGCCAAAGAATGTGTGGGAGAAGAACTCTACAAGAAGTTAAAAAAGAATAGAGAGGAAATATCGTGAGCGAGGTATTTGGTAGAAAAGAAAGTAAGAAACAGGCGATAAAGGATTTGATTAAGAAGTTGCATGCGGGAGCAAAACCTGATGACCTAAAAGAAAAATTTAAGGACATTCTGCAAGGCGTGGGCCCAGCTGATATAGCGCAAATAGAAGAAGAACTTATAAGAGAGGGTATGCCCAGAGAGGAAATCCATAGGCTCTGCGATGTCCACCTTGCTGTATTTAGAGAGTCATTAGGAAAAGAAAAAGCTCCATTATCCCCGGGCCATCCAGTCCAGATTCTTATGGAAGAACATAAAATTATTCTCCAGTTTGCCGGGGAACTGAAGAATATTGCAAAGGAAATAAAAGGGGCAAAAGATTTTAGTTCTGTTAGTGAAAAGATGGAACAGTTAAAGAACATTGCAGTCCATTTTAAAGACGCAGAAAAACACTATGTGCGAGAAGAAAATGTCCTTTTTCCCTATGTTGAAAAGCACGGGATTACTGAACCTCCCGCGATTATGTGGATGGAACACGATAAGATAAGAGAGATGAAAAAAAATCTTTACAAGCTTCTTGGCGCGCATAAAAGTATGCGTTTTAAAAGTTTTGCAGAACAATTGGAGAAGGAGGGTATATCTTTGAGTGATATGCTCTCAAACCATTTTTATAAGGAGAATAATATTCTTTTTCCAGCTGCATTACAGGTTATTGGAGAAAGTGAATGGAAAGATATAAGACAGCAATTCGACGAACTCGGCTATTGTTGTTTTACTCCCGAATATGTAACGAGAACTGTAGAGAAGGCTGAGCAACCAGTTCCCCAACCCGTATTAGAAGGGATGATTGACCTGGAAACTGGTGCCTTATCAAAAATGGAGATGGAAACAATTCTTAACACTCTACCTGTAGATGTTACATTTGTGGATGATGAGGATACGGTTCGATACTTCAGTCAGTCCAGGGAGAGAATTTTCCCGAGAACAAAAGCGGTGATTGGTCGCAAAGTCCAGCAATGCCATCCACAAAAGAGCATCCATGTGGTGAATCAGATTCTGGATGATTTCAGGAATAGCCTGAGGGATGTTGCGGAGTTTTGGATTCGAATAAAAGAACGGCTCGTCTACATTCGCTATTTTGCTGTCCGGGATAAGGATGGAAAGTATCTCGGATGTTTGGAAGTAACGCAGGATATTACAGATATAAAAAAGATTGAAGGAGAAAAAAGATTACTGTGATGATAGGGAGATAATAAGATGGGTAAGAAAAAGAGTGTGATTGATTTTTTGCAAATGAAAAAAGAGGGAGAGAAGATTACGTTTCTCACGTGTTACGATTATCCTACTGCTACTTTTGCGGAAAAAGCCGGTTTGGATATGCTTCTGGTTGGGGATTCCTTGGGTATGGTTGTTTATGGATATGGAGGTACTATACCCGTAACAATGGAGCAGATGATTGTTCATTCAGAAGCTGTGCGCCGGGGAGCTCCCAATACTTTTGTTATTGGCGATATGCCATTTATGTCATACCAGGAGTCTGTAGAAAAGGCAATATATAATGCCGGGAGATTTTATAAAGAAGCAAACATGGATGCCATCAAGCTTGAAGGTGGCAGGAGAGTAATTGATCGTATTAAAGGAATTGTAGATGCAGGGATGGTAGTAATGGGTCATATTGGATTGACTCCTCAAAGTTCAGGTCAGTTAGGAGGATTCAAAGCTCAGGGGAGAACTGCCGAGAGTGCTATGGAGTTAGTTCTGGATGCCAAAGCGATTGAGGAGGCAGGTGCTTTTGCTATTTTGCTTGAGGCTATACCGCCAGAAGTAGGAAAGATTATCACGGAAAGAAGCGAGATACCTGTTTTAAGCATTGGCGCAGGAATTGACTGTGATGGGCAACTGCTGATTGTAGGTGATATGTTGGGACTTTTCGAAGCATTCACTCCTAAATTTGTGAAAAAATATGCTTCTTTGAGTGAGGATATTACAGAAGCGTTTAGAAAATATTCAAAGGATATAAGAGAAAAGAAGTTTCCCGAAGAGAAACACGCATATAGAATGGAACCAGGCGAGAAAGAAAAACTTGAGAAAATGATTTCCCAGATGTAATGGGAGTCCTCCCGAAAGGGAGGTATTTACTTCCCCCCGATTTCATCGGGGGACTCCAGAGTCCTGGAGTCCTTC
>CAYOFG010000080.1:0-5614 GCA_964403285.1 uncultured Clostridia bacterium
CCAGGATGTTTGAGCCAGACCTTATCCTTTTGGACCTGGTCATGCCCGGGATGAGCGGATTCAGGGTTTGTGAGCTACTCAAATCTTATAAAAAAACGAAAGATATTCCCATTTTCATATTTACAGCCTTGGACCGATTAGAGGATGTTGAGCGTGCTTTTGAAAAGGGCGCGGATGATTATATTGTGAAACCATTTGAAGTCGTAACGATTAATAATACCATTGAGAATAAGTTCGACATGTTTATTGAAAAAGTTGAGTATAAGGCAGATTTTCGCGAAAAGCCCAAAGAGATTTCTGAAGAATAACTTTTAAGAATATTTTCGATTTATAGTATTATAATCAATCTTCCCAAACGGGAAGATTTTTTTATTTGATTTTTCATCGACAAATCTATTATAATTACTCGACTCTCGTAGGGGTTCAATAAATTGAGCCCCTACAGTCTCTTTGGGAGAACAGCAACTATGCACGACTTAGTAATATTGATTGTTTCTTTAGCAATTATTCTGATTCTTTTCAAATGGAAATTGAATCTTACCCTGACTATGATAGTAGCAGCGCTCTTTCTGGGTATTGCTTACAGGTTTGACCTGTCAAAGATTTCAAAAATCTTTTACGCTGCTTGTCTATCAAGGGAAACACTGGAGATTGCTGCTACTCTATTTTTTGTTATTATATTCAACGTATCCATGAATGCGGCATATACTTTTAAGAGAATAATAGATAATATGAAAAATATATTTTCAGACATAAGGTGGATTATTGCCGTTGTTCCTGCAGTAATCGGTTTTCTTCCCATGTTTGGTGGCGCACTGGTTTCTGCGCCAGTGGTAAAGGAAGTCACCGAGGAAATGGGCATATCGAATGAGCGAAAGACCTTTCTTAATTTTTGGTTTAGACATATCTGGGAGTACACTCTTCCACTCTATCCGGGAATCATACTTGCCGCTGGGATTCTGGACCTGCCCCTGTACAGCGTAATTACAAGTAATAGTATTTTAACAGTAAGTGCAATTGTTATAGGAATATTTTGGGGTACCGGGAAATTGAAATCGAGGACTGAAAATTCGAGAGAAGTTCCTTTCGGGAAAGGCCGAGCAATTCTCCATTTTCTTTTCAACCTATTGCCAATTATCCTGGTAATGGTTTTGGTTCTTGTTTTTAGGCTAAAGGTTTTGTACGCTCTTCTTGCAGGAATAGTATTCACAATCATCAGCAATCAGATTTCCATTAGAACAATTTTGCGCTCTGTGGCAGAAGAGAAGTACGGGATGATTCTTATGGTCTTTGCTATTATGATTTTTAAAGGAATGTTAGGAACCACAGGAATAATAGAACGCCTGCCTCTTTTCTTTAAAAGCGCGGGTATTCCCCGGTACTTAGTTATCTCTTTTCTCCCTTTCATTGTGGGTTTTTTAACAGGAATGACCATGGCTGCAGTGGGCATCACTTTCCCTGTTATTCTGCCACTTTTTGATGGTAAGTTGTCACTTATGACTTTTTCTTTTATGTGTGGTTTTGCGGGGGTACTGTTGACGCCTGTCCACTTTTGTCTGGCTCTAACCAGAGAATATTTCCAGGCTGACTGGTTAAAGCTTTACCGCAAAGAATTGATCCTTCCAGTATTTCTGATGATAATGGTTGGACTTATTTATACAGTAATAGTGTAGCTGCAGAGCGGAGCTCTGCCTTGCAGGGGCGATCCCGATGAATCGAGACGCTTTGCTGCTACAAAAAGGAGAAGGAAATGATAAAGGAAAAGCAGGTCATATTGAAAAAACAACCACTAGAAGATTTTGTCACTGAAGTTTTCAAAAAATTAGGTGTGGGCAGTTCAGATGCCAGAATAGTTGCTAATATTATTGTTGCTGCTGACTTAAAAGGATTTAGTTCACATGGTGTTTCTCGCCTGAAAAGATATGTGGATGGGATAAAGACAGGCGGCATTGAACCGGTTGCCAGGATAAAAGTATTGAAAGAAACACCAGTGAGTGCCTTAATCGATGGTGGAAATGGCCTGGGCCACGTGGTAGCATACAGAGCTATGGAGAAATGTATGGAGATCGCCGAAAAGAGTGGAGTGGGTTTTGTGGGTGCGAAAAATAGCAACCACTTTGGAATTGCTGGCTACTATTCCGCAATGGCGTTAGTAAAAAATATGGTTGGTATTTCTCTCACTAATGCTCGTTCTTCGGTCGCTCCCACCTTCGGAGTGGAGCCTGTTCTGGGGACAAATCCTATAAGTGTAGCTGTACCTGCAGGTAGACCATTTCCCTTCGTCCTGGACATGGCAACGAGTATTATCCAGAGGGGAAAACTGGAAGTCCTGGAGAGGGAAGATAAAGAGATGCTTTCAGGCTGGGCAATAGATGAAAGAGGTAAGACACTCATCGATCCCAAAAGGGTTACGCAAGGTATATTTGCCAGAAAAGCGGCACTTCTTCCCCTGGGAGGAATAGGAGAAGAGTTTAGTGGACATAAAGGATATGGACTGGGTCTACTTGTAGATATTCTGTGCGCCGGCCTCACCGGAGCCAATTATGGTCTGCATCTTTCACGATCTAAAAAAGGAGGATATAATCTTGGGCATTTCTTTGGAGCAATTAAGATAGAGCTTTTCCGTCCAATTGATGAATTCAAGGAGACGATAGATTCTATGTTCAGGGAAATAAAAGGTTCTAAGAGATTTCCCGGAAAAGAGAGAATCTACGTCGCCGGGGAGAAAGAATTTGAGATGGAAAATCGGAGAAAAAAGGAAGGGATTCCTGTACATCCAGAGGTATTTGAATATATGAATTCTCTGAAGGAAACACTTAAAATAGAGAGATTTGACATGCAAGCGTAGTTTTTTTGGTTGATTATTTAAGAAAAAGAGTATAAAATATTAGAAATGTATAAGAATAGCAAAATAAAACAAAAATTTATCTCTTCACTTTTTATAATTATTTTTTTCCTCCTGCCATTAATTTTTCAATCTGTAAATAGTTCTCCTTCACCTAGTCAGGAAAAAATAGAATCTTTAAAGCAAGTAATTAAAGAAGTAGAAAACCTCTATAATCAGGCAGTTATTGCATACGAAGAGGGGAATATAAATCTGGCAGAGAATCTCTATGAACGAGCTTTTAAGAAATTGTCGAGGTCTGGTATGGATGCTGTTATGAACTATCAATTGAAGGAGGAATACGACAATCTATTCGGCAAAATGGACGTGCTTCTGGAAGAGATGGAAAGAAATTCCGAAACGATTCTCGACGTTTCTAAAGAAGAACTGAAAGGAACAGAAAATCTGGAGGCAGAGGAGATAAAAGGGAATTATATTATACCTATAGATATTGAAAATAGTCTGGTAAAGAAATACATAAAGCTTTATACTGAAGGAGAAAGAAGAAAAGCAATTGCCGAAGCACTGGAAAGGTCAGGAAGATACCGAGAGATGATCGTTGAAATTCTGGAAGAATATGACCTTCCCCGAGAGCTGATCTATTTACCTGTAGTAGAGAGTCTGTATAAGGTGAGTGCCTATTCTCGGGCCCGGGCACTGGGGCTGTGGCAGTTAATGGAAATTCCTGCCAGAAATTTAGGATTGATGATTAATTACTGGATAGACGAGAGGAGAGATCCGGAAAAGTCTACCCGTGCTGCTCTCAAATTTCTCAAAGACCTCCACACCTGGTTTAATGACTGGCATTTAGCTCTCGCCGCTTATAATCGGGGACAAAGGGGAATTGGTAGTGATTTAAAATTTTCTAAGGCCGTTGACTTTGACCAGTTAGTAGAGAGAGAAGCTTTGCCCGAGGAAACGGAAAACTTTGTTCCCAAATTTATGGCCTGTGTAATTATTGGCGAAAATTACCAAGATTACGGATTTTCTCTAAATTTTGAACAGCCTTTAGACTATGATGAAGTAGTTTTGGATAAGGTAATCGATCTGGAAATTATTGCCAAGTGTGTGGACACAACAGATGATGAGATAAAAAAATTGAATCCTGCTTTACAAGCTTGGTGCACTCCCAAGAACTATTCCAATTTCAAGTTAAAACTCCCCGTCGGAACAGAGGAGAAGTTTCTTATCAATATCGCCGAGGTGAAAGATTTGACTCCGGGAAGAGGATTCATTCGCTACAAGGTGAGAAGGGGAGATATTTTAGGAGGAATTGCTCGAGAATACTATACTACGGTGTATGCAATAAAAAGAGACAATAATATAAGAAATATTAATAAGATCAGGACAGGACAGGTCTTGATTATAAGGCCTGGAAGAAAATACTTCCATAGCAAAAATTAAATTTATTGGAGTCCCCCCGATTAAATCGGGGGATATTCCTCCCTTTCGGGAGGACTCCAGAAGCAATGGAGTTCTCCGATGAAATCGGAGGTCGTTTAGGTGCTGAAATGGTCAATCAACATACGCAAAATGAAGGAATAAAGCCAGTATATATCGAGGCCTTCGACCTCGATGACGCCTGGTTTCAGTGTCTGTCAGCAATACTGGAGAAGGGACAGGTGTATACAATTACCAAGGGTAGCTACAAGGGACAGAAGAGGCTCGAATTCGACTTTGTTACTCTCAGAGTCAGGAAACCCTCGCATCAGATAATACCCATCATTCCCGAAGGTTCAGACATTCCTGCCCCAACCAATATGGAGTACGTCCAGGGATACCTGGAATACCTTTTGACCGGAGCCAAGACAGAGACTGAAGACTATACTTATGGTGAAAGGCTGGTCGATCCTAAGGTGAGAATAGAAGAAAATGTTGAGGGAAAGAGGATGATAAGAGAGATCCCTCTTAATGTTAACCAGATAGAGGAAGTTATAAATATGTACAAGACAGAAGGATATGGCACAAATCAGGCAATAATGGAAATTGGAATGCCTTCCGACATTAGTTTAAAAGACCCTCCCTGTTTGAGATTGATAGATACCAGAATCAGGTATGGCAAACTCCATTTTATACCTTATTTCAGGTCCTGGGATTTATGGGGAGGTTTTCCCTCAAACCTTGGGGGACTGCAACTGGTGAAACAGTATATGGCAGAGGAAATTGGAGTTGAAGACGGGGAAATAATAGCAATAAGTAAAGGACTCCATCTGTACGACTATACCTGGGAATGGGCAAAGCAGAGAACAACAAAATACGACAAGGAAATAGGATAAGCTGGCGATACATTTCTCTGTTTAAATAGAATCCAATAAAAATAGTGCTGGAAAAACTCTTTTATCCCAAATCAATAGCAGTTATCGGTGCTTCCCGCGAGCAAGGAAAAGTTGGCCACAGTATTTTGAAAAATCTCCTCCAGTACGGCTTTCCGGGAAAGATTTATCCCATCAACCCAAAAGCAGAAGAAATTTTGAGAATAAAAACATATTCCACAATCTTTACTGTGCAAGGGGAGATAGACCTTGCTGTAGTCGCTATTCCTGCTGAATTTGTTCCTTCTATACTTAGAGATTGCGTAAATAAAAAGATAGGTGCAGTGATTATTATTTCAGCTGGCTTCAAAGAATCTGGTAGACAGGGTTCACAACTGGAAAGAGAACTAGTTGAAATTATCAAAAACTCAGGTATAAGGGTACTCGGTCCGAATTGTCTTGGAATCATCGATACTGC
>CAYOFG010000081.1:0-5595 GCA_964403285.1 uncultured Clostridia bacterium
TGATTACTGTGAGTTACGAGCCTTTTGCTTGACTAGCCGTGTCAAACTCGGGTTTAACTATGCGTCAATTGGATTTCAATGGTTTATGTCGAGAATCGAAGAATTGAGCGAGTTGACAAGAAAGCACAGAGACGGGAAAAGCCAGAGGCCCTAGAGCATGGCTTTCCGGTTGTGAAAAGGACGCTTTAATGCGATTTGTCGCCTCATGAGAAGAGACGATTGACGAGATATTTATTCTCGGTAGCGGCGAAAGAATTTAGCAATTTCTCGGGGGGAACAAAAGATTTAAAAAAATAGTGATAAAAATATTCGCTTTTTACGGTTCTTATATATAGCAGAGGATTATTTTCTTGAAACAGGGATCGAAATAAATCTAATCTCTTTAAGGAGGGGAAAATGAGAAAATTTCTTACCATCTCAATTCTTGCAGCTTTTGTTTTTATGTCTTCGAGTTGTGCTTTAATATTTAAGGGCACATCAGAAGAGGTAAGGTTTGGTAGTGATCCTCAAAGAGCGGAAGTCTGGGTTAATGGCGCTAAAATGGGAGAAACCCCGATTTCTCTCAGGCTCGAATCAAAAAAGACTTATACCATTGAATTCAGGAAGGAAGGTTTTAAGGCCGTTACAAAAAGCATTACAAATCACGTAGGTGCTGGCTGGATAGTCCTTGATATTTTGGCCGGATTAGTTCCCGTCATAATTGATGCCGCAACCGGCGCATGGTATAGCCTAGATCAGAAAAATGTGGACGCCGTTCTAGAGAAACAAAAGATTCCCTTCTAAATAATTATTTGGCCTGACCAATACTTAACCAGACAACGGGTGTCAACTCAAGTTAATCCTTGAGCAGATAAGACGCTGTTGTCAGGTAGAATCTCACTCAAAACGCAGAAGAGGCTATCAGGATTTGGGAGAAGAATAACAGGAGGTGCGTTATGAAACGCTTTTTGGTTTTAAGTTTTGTGTGTCTGGTGTGTCTTGGGTTGATTGCTTGTAAGAAAAATCCAACAGGCCCGTCGGATCCGACAACTACCACGCCTACGCCGAAAAGTGTCGAGGTAACTTCACCCAATTCGACTATTCTAGTTGGGCAGACGGAGCAGATGACCGCTACTGTCACGATGACCGATAACACAACCAAGCCTGGAACGGGGGTGTGGGGCAGTGACAACATGAGCGTGGCTACGGTAACCCAATCCGGGCTGGTTACTGGGGTCGGGGTTGGTGACGCGACTATTTTCTTCGACCAGACGGGCAACGGGCGCGGCACCAAGAAGCTTCGCGTTATTCCAAAGGCAGTGTGGACTGTAAGCGGGCAGGGGGACATGGTCTTTGACATGCCGACGTACGTGTCGCGGGTCCGAATCATCGGGACGTATACGGGATGGGGCTCGAACTTCATTGTGTGGGTAGGCGGAGACCTGCTTGTCAATGTAATCTTAGGGACCGGCTGGGGCACCACCCGTTATGACGGAACGCTCCTCACAACCGGAGGCGTCGTTTCAATCACCAATTCGAGCGGCGTGTCGTGGTCGTTTACAGAGGTGCGCTAGGCACTGGGGAAGCCAGAGGCCCTCAGGCATGGTTTCCCAGTAAGTGAGAAGACGCTTGCGCGGATAATCGCCTCATATGGACATAGACGCAGAAGGAGGAAGTAAATTCTCAGCAGGTGCGTTTTCTTTAATACGGTTCATAATCTCGGAGATCCTTGGTCATAGCAAAATAATGACAAGCCTCATATATTCCCACACAGATCAGGAGAGAAAGAGAAAAGCGGTCAAGTTATTGGAGGGGTGAATTATGAGTGAAAACTCAAATTGGAAAGAGAGGCAAAAAGCTAAAACAGAGATTTTAAAGAGAGTGGAGGAAACATTACAAGCCGCTATAATAGGTTTAGAAGATCTAATTAAAGGACCTCCTGAAAGAAAAGTGGCAGGTTTAAGAAATCTAATCGTATTCGGTCGAGCAGTAACGAATGTTCTACAAAATCTCCGGTCTGCAGAATCCACTTTCGATGAATGGTATGAAAAATATAAAGTAGAAATGAAATCTGATCCTCTAATGAGATATTTTTACAAATTGCGCACTGAAATTCTAAAAGAAGGCAAATTGGAGTTTTTTCCCCAAGTTTATATAAAACAACTTCGGATGCCCCAAGACTTACGTCATTTTGGTCCTCCTCCCCCAAATGCAAAAGGTTTTTTTATTGGGGATCAATTGGGTGGGAGTGGATGGGAAATACAATTTCCAGATGGTTCTATAGAAAAACTATATGTCCAACTCCCATATGACATAGGAGTTATCAGCCTTCATTTTCCTAATCCACCCGAATTTCATATAGGCCATAGAATAGAAGATAATTCAATAGAAGCTTTGAGCCGCATGTATATGAATTACATTGGTCGATTGGCAAGTTTAGCAAAGGAAAAATTTAATTAGGAGGATGATTATGGGTATTTATTTCCGATGCAAATCGTGCGGAAGAGAGCACGCCTCACCGATTGCCTTCGGGGACAGGAAATCCTTTGAGACTGCTACAATTAAAGGTAATAGCTTTCAATGTCCCAAAACCGGACGCAATGATATCTACGATAAGAAAGACATGTTCTGGAAAGAGGAATAATCTGGACACACTCCCGGACATAGGTCGAGGGATGTTTTTTCTAACTGGTTGAAAAGACAATTGCTTCCAGAACCGGCATGGGGACTGAAAATCCCTGCGTCGGCGGTTCGATTCCTCTCGCTGGCTCTCTTCATTTTCCCCATATGAAATTTTATTATCAGTAACTTAGCCGATTTTTAAGAAATTTTGACTTTCAGTCGCTTTAAGCTTTTCTAAGTCTTTATTTGTCGCTTACCAGTCAAAAAGTAGACACCAGCTATCTAATTTGAATTGCGATATGTCTTTCTTGTTATGTCGTTGACAGGTTTTGGAGGGGATGTTATATTATTCACGAAAACTCAGCCAATGATCTTAATGGCGAAAGGGAAAACAATAGCTTTGGCGAAAAAAGGGAAATTCTTTATCGCAAAACCCTTCGTGGCCAACAATCAAATCATTTTTAGATTTTTCATAAGCCAAAGGAGCCAAAATGAAAGATATTGACCAGCTTAAAGAGCTAACGAAGAAAGCCAAAGACGCTGTAGCTGATATGCCCGATGGAGATTTAAAAACTAAGGCTTTCGAAATCATACTTCAACATCTGCTTTCTACTAGCACCTACTCTCTCCCATTAGAGCCCCCAGAGAAACGTGCCCCTAGTAAGAAGGAGCTAAAGTATTCAAGGGCGCCCGGGACTGCTAAGAGTAGAATTTTGCTTCTCAAAGACGAGGGATTCTTCACGGTCCCACGTTCTCTTGGTGAAGTAAAAGACGAATTAATTGCTCACGGGTGGATTCTTCCAAGAACGTCACTAAGCGGTCCGCTTCAAGGTCTCGTCCGGGAGCGTCATTTGCGTAGAATGAAAAGTCAAGTTGGAAAGATAAAGCTCTGGAAATACGTAAATCCTTGACGTGCGGATAGGGACAATTTACTAATGGGACCTCATGAAATTAAGGAAGTTGCAGACCTTCTTGATGATTTGCTTTCAATTTTAGGAAGAGTCCCAGCGGGCATTTCAACCCTAGAATACGATATCGAACCAACGGCCTCATTCAGAGAAAGTCTCGCAAAGCTCCGTTTAAGTGTAGCGCAATTGTTTGCTAGCTTTCCTAGAGATCACTGTCCAATTGCTAATCGAGCAATCAGGGAATTTTCAAATAAAGTAGACAGGTTAGTAACTATATTTCCGGGCGACGTTCAAGCCCTTAGGGTTTCCTTAAATGATCTGAAAACAAATTGGCAGATTAAGCTTCGTCCATCGATTTATGCTTTGGAGCTCGCTCTTGTTGTAACTCCAGGAGTATATCTTCCTGAAGATCCTAATCTATTTTTTGGGAAAGATCGCTATCTCCGAGATATTACGATTGAGATCAACACTGCATTTAGAAACGGGGCATACAATGCTTGTAGTGTTTTGCTACGTCGCTTGCTCGAAACATTAATTATTAAAGCCCATACTCGTAATGGCACAACACAAAGGGCTACAAACTCAAATGGAGATTTTTATCATCTTGGAAAACTCATTGATGATGTCGTTCAAGATCGGCTTTTTAATCTTACCAGAAGTGCATATGAGGCAATGCCTGATCTTAAGAGACTAGGAGATTGGGGTGCTCACAATCCGAACCTATTGGTCAGACATACGGATTTAGAACCATTTAAGGCAAAAGCAAGATTGTGCTTTGAAGAGCTTCTAGCCAAGATTTGATTTTAATTTTTTCGTAGAGGACTTGTTTTTAGGAAAAGTGAAAATATAAGTCGTTAAAATCCAAGAGGAGGGGGGAAATGTCAGAGACATTCTGGGCAACCGTTTTAGGCGCATTTCTTTCTGCAGGAACAGGAGCATTGCTTTTTTTTATTCAAAGATGCGTCCAGAAAAGAGATGAAGATCAGAACCTGCTTTTTAATATCTATCAAAAGTTGAAAAGACCTATAGGCCCCCATGACGGAGGTGCGGAAGGTTTGCTTCGAGAAATGAGAAGAAGGTGGGCTGAGGTAGAAGGTTTGACATTGCTCTTGAGGGACAAGAAATTAAGAAAAAAAATCTATCTGTTCGTCTCGGAAGAGCCGCCTCATATGATAGTAGGGGAATTTATCCTTCTGGATATCAGAAGGAAACTGAACAAAGAACTTTACGAGGAGATACGAAAAGAAGAAGAGGCAGCGGCGAAGCAGAGCACGCCGAATTCAAAATGACGCTGAGCGGATAATCGCCTCATTAAGGAAGACGAATCTGAACTAGAGAAATTCTCAGCAAAAGGGAGAAGCCAAAATGAAAAGATTTTCAAATCCGGTGAAAACGAATTTATTTAGATTATCTTGAGAAAAAAATCTACCAGTCCATATTCATATACATATCATAAAAACGCCTCATTCCTTCGATAAATATTTCGAATTCTTCTTCTGATTTACTCGCTGCTCGATATTTGGCTATCGAATCAGTATCAAATGCAACATCAAGCCCGGTTTCAGCATATTGAAGAGCATATTTAAGTGAAGACTCACGAAGAAATTCCTCGAATGAGTCAAACGAGGCGCAAATTTCGCTATATGTATCTTTTGATATCGGTATTAATGAGAAGTGTAAATTATCCTTAATAATCGAAAGGTTTAATGGGACCGCTCCTACCATAGGCATTTGGATAAAAATCGAGGCATTATCTTTCTGGAAGAAGCCATGACTTATCGGGTTTCTATATTTTTCTTTAATCTCGCGAAGCTTCTCGTATTGTTTTAAAGCGGCTATATTATTATTCAAGTTAAATGTATGTTTATATTTGTCGGCCCAAGGAAGCGCAATAAACGTCATACAAGAAGATACTTCGGGAGGTAAACCCACAAACGGAATAGAAAATACCAATAAATTCTCAAGGCGGCTAAAGAAAGCATCCATCATCGCCACAGTATAGTAGAAACCTTGGAACTCGAATTCGAATGGAGTAGATACCCACGGCTAAAGCCGTGGCACTTATCAAAATTCAAGCTTCGCTTGA
>CAYOFG010000082.1:0-5320 GCA_964403285.1 uncultured Clostridia bacterium
GGAGTCCTCCCGAAAGGGAGGGGTTTGGAGTAGCGAAACTTGTTTCGCGTTAATAACGCAGAGCAAGCTCTGCTACTCCAGAGTCTTTGTGAGTCCTCCCGAAAGGGAGGATGATTTGAACATGCCTAAATTGAAGAGAACCCACACGTGTGGGGAATTAAGGAAGAAAAATATTGGACAGAAGATAGTCCTCTCAGGATGGGTCCACAGGTGGCGAGATCACGGAGGGGTTATATTTATTGACCTGAGAGATAGAGAAGGAATTACTCAGATTGTCTTTGGTCGCCAGGAAAGTTCCGGGGCGCGGGTTAAAGAATTGGAGACCCTTGCCCGGAAGCTGAGGGCGGAATACGTTATTAGCGTCGCAGGAAAAGTTGCTCCCAGACCGGAAGGAACGGCTAATCTGCAATTGCCCACAGGTGAAATTGAGGTCTTGCCAGAAGAAGTTGAGATTTTGAATAAGGCGAAAACGCCTCCCTTTGAAGTTAGTGACCAGGTTGATGTGGCTGAAGAGGTGAGGTTGAAGTATAGGTACATCGATTTGAGGCGACAGAAAATGCAGAGAAACCTGTTGCTAAGAAATAGAGTGTATAAAGCTACCAGGAATTTCTTTGACGAGCATGGGTTTATAGAGGTGGAGACGCCATTTTTGACCAAATCTACTCCCGAAGGAGCGCGGGATTATCTGGTACCTAGCCGACTTAATCCCGGCAGTTTCTTTGCCCTGCCCCAGTCACCGCAGCTATTTAAACAGTTGTTAATGGTTGGTGGAATAGAGAAATATTTCCAGATTGTAAAATGTTTTCGGGACGAAGACCTGCGGAAGGACCGTCAGCCTGAGTTCACCCAGATAGATTACGAGATGTCTTTTGTTGATGAAAAAGATGTTCATTCCATAACCGAAAAACTGATGGCCCGAGTGTTTAAAGAAGTGCTGAAAATAGATATTTCTCTCCCCTTTTCCCGGCTTACTTATGAGGAATCATTACGTAAGTACGGGACGGATAAACCGGACATCAGGTTCGCCATGGAATTGAAGGAAGTTTCAGATATCGTTGCAAAGAGCGAGTTCAAAATTTTTAAAGAAGCGCTGAAGAAAGATGGCATTGTTTGCGCTTTGAACGCTAAAGGTTTTGCTGAAGCGAGCCGAAAGGAACTCGACGAGTTAAAGGAAATGGCTGGCGATTGTGGAGCGGAAGGTCTCGCCTGGATGAAAATGACCGATAAAACTTTGCAATCACCCATAGCCAAATTTTTCAAGCAAGAAGAACTGGACGAAATTGCTGAAAGGACTGAGGCCAAAAAAGGCGATTTACTGCTTTTTGTCGCCGATAAAGCAAGAATTGTCTATGATGCTTTAAGCAGGTTACGTACTTTTCTTGGTGAACGCTTAAATCTAATTCCACGCATGTCACTTGATTTGGATTATCTCTTTTCTGAGCGACAGAAGATTTCTCTGGAAGCGGGCTTTTTCTCTTTTGTGTGGATTGTGGACCCGCCCCTTTTCGAATACAACGAAGAAGAGAAAAGATGGGGTGCTATGCATCATCCATTTACTGCACCCGAGGAAGAAGTTCTTCCTTTTCTGGAAAAGTTAACAGAGCTGCCTAAAGATACGAAAGAAGTTTCCCGAGTCCTTTCCCGGGCATATGACCTGGTACTGAATGGTTATGAGATAGGAGGCGGCTCCATCAGGATTCATCAGAGGAATTTGCAGGAGAAGATATTTCAATTATTGAAGATTTCTCCTCAGGAAATTAAGGAGAAATTTGGATTTTTACTCGAATCTTTAGGATACGGAGCTCCTCCTCACGGGGGATTTGCTTTTGGACTAGATAGATTGGTTATGATTCTGACCGGGAGTAGTTCCATCAGGGAGGTTATAGCTTTTCCCGTGACCCAGAAAGCGTTCTCTCCTTTGACTAATGCTCCCTCAGCGGTGTCAGAAAGGCAGTTAAAGGAACTGCATTTAAAGTTAGAAAAATAGAACCTTGATAAGGACTTATTCATAAAATCTTAATTTACGAAAGGGGGGTGAAAAGATGAAGAAAGTTTTGGCACTGGTTCTTTTGATTCTTCTCTTGGGAGTGGTGACCGGATGCCCCAAAAGGCCTTTAGTTCCACCAGTCGATCAGGCTAGGTTGGATGCAGAAGAGGCCATTGCTTCTGCTAGTAAAGCAATAGATGCTGCTTGGAAGGTTGGTGCTGATACCTCAATAGCGGAGTCCTTACTTGAGGAGGCACGAAGTGCCTTCGCTGCAGGCGACTATGCGACTGCTACCTCCAAGGCTTGGGAGGCAGAAGCAGCTGCAAATGCAGCAAGAGAAGAGGCTTTGGCAAAGGCAAAGGAAGAAGAGAAAGTTGCAGAAGAAGTTGCAGTGGAAGAGGTGGCAGAAGAAGCGGCAAGAATTTATGTGGTAGGAACCTGGCAGAGGGATCGAGATTGTCTCTGGAACATTGCTAAGAAACCGAGATTTTACGGAGATCCCTGGAAGTGGAAGAGGATTTACAAAGCAAACACGGACAAGATTAAGGATCCCGATCTAATCTACCCTGGGCAAAAGCTGGCTATTCCTTAAGCATAGATCTCCCACCACCAGACGCAACTTATGAACAAATTTAATAGGAAAACGCGGAGGCGAAGTATCTTACCGTCTGGTAAGGTACTGACCCTCCGTGGGGGTATAGGTTTGTACGCTACTCTCTTCCACATAACAGGAGCAAAATTTGGTCAGCAAAAAGATTACTTTGAGAAGTAATAGAGAAGCTATTATTCTTTTTGGACAATACGACAACAATCTTCGGCTTATTGAAACCTCCTTTCCGGTGGAGCTTTTCGCCCGAGGAAATACGTTGACAATAAAAGGAAATTTAAGAGACGTTGAAGATGTAGAGAGGTTAATTGGTGAGTTGTTGAAAATTGTCTGCAAGAATGAGGTTTTAAGGACGCAACAGGTTGAATCTGCTATGGATATAATCCGTTCAACCCAGAGGAAAGAACAGGAGAAGATTTTCTCGGACGTAATTTATCTCTCGGAGAAAGGTAAAGAGATTAAACCCAAGACACTACAGCAGAAGGTTTATGTTGACGCTATGCGGAATTACGATATTGTCTTCAGTATCGGTCCTGCGGGAACGGGTAAGACTTATTTAGCTTGTGCCTGTGCCCTGCAAGCGTTAAAAGAAGAAAGAGTTGAACGGATAATCCTGACTCGTCCAGTTGTGGAAGCGGGAGAGAAACTTGGCTTTTTGCCCGGTGACCTTTATGAGAAGATAAATCCTTATTTACATCCTCTCTATGATGCTTTCTATTCGATGATTGGTCCGGAGAAGTTCCAGAGATTCAGAAAGCAAGATATTATTGAGATTATTCCCCTGGCTTATATGAGAGGTCGAACACTGGATGATGCTTTCATTATTTTAGACGAGGCGCAGAACACAACTCCTGACCAGATGAAGATGCTTCTAACCCGCATGGGATTCGATGCTCAGGCTGTAGTTACAGGCGATATTACCCAGGTGGACCTTGAGGATAAAAGGGCCTCGGGACTCATTCAGATACAGGGAATTTTGAAGAAAATAGAAGGAATAAAATTCATATATTTTTCCCAGGCGGACGTCATTCGGCACCAGTTGGTTAAAAAAATTATTACTGCCTACGAGGAGTTTGAAAAGAAACGATAATTAATGACAAATTGATTTTGTGCCTACAAGGACTATGTTGTCATTGCGAGGAGCAGAGCGACGAGGCAATCTCGTAATTCAGCAGGAGATTGCCACGGCTTCGCCTCGCAACGACCCTGCGGGTCGATTGAGGAGCTTGTTGTGGTAAAGTGGAGGCGTTTTTTACGGCGATTTTTGGTTGGACTTTTGAAATTAACTGAGGAGAAAGCCCGGGCGAAAAAGAAAAGAAAGAGAGTTTCTTTTCGCGAGACTCGTGTTTCGCCCTGGCTCATAGGAGTGGCCATATTTTTGATTCTTTTCTGGATTCTTCTGGGAGAGTTTGGGTTTTCCTGGAAAAATGTCCTGGGACTCTTCTTATTTATCGGAATTATCATGGTTATGCTTTCTGTCTATATTAGAAGATATGTTGGAGATAGGGGCGACCATAATTCCTTAGCAATTATCGGCTTAATAACAGTTATTATGGCTTTGATTATTGAAGTAGTCCATGTGACACCCGAATTATCAAGCTACTTAGTTCCTATAGCTTCGGCAGGAATGTTAATTACGATTCTGATTAACTCGCATCTGGCGATGGTCGTCGTACTTCTGTTAAGTCTTATCGTGGCGCTGATTAATAGATTCAGTTTTGACCTCTTCTTTTTCGCTCTGGTAGGAGGAGTTGCTGGAATCTACAGCAGCCTGGACGTGAGGCATCGCCGAGACCTCGTCCGGGCAGGGTTGCATATAAGTGGTGCAAATATTGTGATTATCTCGATGATTGGGCTAATGAAGCAAAGACCATTTACTCAATTGGGAGAGAATTTTCTTTGGGGAATCGGCAATGGGTTCCTGTCGGTTATCCTGACTATGGGGATATTACCCTATTTAGAGGAACTTTTCTCTATTACTACCGATATTAAGTTATTAGAATTGTCCGATTTCAATCAGCCCGTATTGAAGAGACTAATGGTGGATGCGCCGGGAACCTATCATCATAGTATAATTGTAGGCAACTTGGTAGAAAATGCCGCGGAGTTAATTGGTGCTAATTCGCTTCTGGCGCGAGTGGGTGCATATTATCACGATATCGGAAAATTGAAAAACCCGGAATATTTTGCCGAAAACCAAGAGGGAGTATTAAGCAAGCACGACGATTTGACTCCCAGCATGAGTAGCCTGATTCTGATTTCCCATGTAAAGGAAGGGGTAGACCTGGCAAGGCAATACAAATTGCACAGACCGATTATTAATATTATTGAACAACACCACGGCACAAGTCTCATCTATTATTTTTATCATAAAGCCCTGGAAGAAAACAAAACCTCTAAAGTGGGAGAGGAAAAATACCGTTATCCCGGTCCCAAGCCAAGAACCAAAGAAGCAGCCATTGTCATGTTGGCAGATGCTGTGGAAGCGACTTCCCGCACTGTGGAAGAGCCTTCCTATGAACGATTGAAAAATATGGTAGATAAAGTGATTAATGATAAATTTATTGACGGGCAATTGAACGATTGCGATATAACTCTGGTCAATCTGCATCGGATAGCCGATAGTTTCGCTCATACTCTGACGGGGATTTACCATACCCGTGTGGAGTATCCTATGAAGGAATGAGAGGGGATGAAGGGATAGTTATCGGAGTCGCTCGGTCAGG
>CAYOFG010000083.1:0-4935 GCA_964403285.1 uncultured Clostridia bacterium
ATAGAACATATCGTTACGAATGCTTCCTCGACAATCTTTCCCATAGCAATGGGTCCGTGTTCTTTTATTATTGCACCTTTGTGGTCTTTGAGTGCATTCGCTGCGTTTTGAGCAAGTTCTTTCGACCCCACTCCGCCTATTATAATAGGTATCTCATGCAAGAAGTATTTACTTTCACAGTCGGTAGGGATTAATATGTTTTTAGACGAAACCATCGATTGCACTGTGGCAAATGGAGAATGGGCGTGGATTATGGCTAAAGCAGAAGTCTCTTTGTAAATATGCCTGTGTACTATTGCTTCTGAAGAAGCGATGGTATCAAAACTACCGGGCTTATCCAGGTCTAATTCCACGACCATATTTTCATCAATCTCGTCAAGCATGCTGCCGCTTCTGGTAATTATGAGTTTGTTTCCCACTCTCACACTGATATTGCCGAAATGGGAATGGGTTAATCCACATTGAACCATCTTTTTGCCGAATTTGCTAATTTCTCTCCACATTATGACTCCTTTAAAAGAATTCTTGTTACCGGATACTTAACCCTCCCTCTCGGGAGGAATCCAGTAATAAGGACTCAATGAATTGAGCCCCTACAATCGAATGTTGAGTTGTGCCAGCTTCTCTTTGGTGGGTATGCCCTCTCTATTCCATCCCCGGAATCGATAGTATTCCAGAAGAGATGCCAGAAACTCGTCTTTCTTAATATTTCTACCTTCCACTCCTCCATCCTCTTGAAAAAACCTTTCCGGGAGGGTATCGTCTTTATTATTGAATTTCTCTTTCAGATTGAACAATCTCTCTATATTCCAGACCCGCTCTCCTATCTCCAGCAGACTTTCTGAGACAAAATCTATTCCCGTCACTGCACTTAGAATATTTGCCCACTCTTCTTCTCCTACGCTAAACAGAGCAAATTTACAGACTACCAGAGAATCGACTGCGGTGAACAGATTCTGAATGACCTGTACAAGACCAGACTTTCCCGAGAAAGTAAGTCTGTTTACCAGTTTGGGCTTGCCGAAAATCTCCGGACCAATCATATATGCTCTCAGGTGACATCCTCCTCTGTTGGAAGTGGCATATCCTAAAGCCAAACCTAAGACTCCTCTGGGGTCATAGCCGGGTAACTCCAGACCTTTAACCTGCATACTTATATCAGGGTTCTTGTTGGCTCTGGCAAATCTCATTGAACCTTCGCATAATTCTTGACCAATCCCTTTTCTCTCACCAATCAATTCGACTAGTTCTAATAATTTTTCATCTGTTAGTTCTTCTCCCTTCAGCTCCGCATAGCAGGCGATTGTACTACCAGTAGTAATGGTATCTATGCCGTACTCATTGCAGAGTCTATTTGCCCTCATTATTGTCTGAATGTTAGAAATCCTGCAGGAGGAACCAAACATACTTATTGTCTCGTATTCAGGTATTTCCATTTGCGTATTCCTGACTTCACGTTTGCAGGCTATGGGACAAGCATAACAAGGCGTCTTTTTTATAGGAAAAACCGAATTTATCTTTTCTCCAGAAATTTCCTCAGCAAAATCGAATCGGGAGAACCTGAAATTACCAGTAGGGAGAATCCTCATATAATTTGTCAGGTTAACAAGAACTGCTGTTCCGTACTCGCTAAGACCTTTTGAAGATACAGGGCTGGCTACGAGAAGCCTGGTTATATCTTGAAAATACTTTTTATATCTTTCCCTGTCTGAAATAGATATTTTCTTGTTTCCTTTCACTACAATTGCTTTTAAATTCTTACTACCCATCACAGCTCCCAACCCGCCACGACCACAAGTGTGGGTATAGTCGTTCATTATGTTGGCAAATCTTACTCCTTTCTCTCCTGCCTTGCCTATGCAGGCAACTCTCCCGAATTTCGATAATTCCCGGTTGACTTCCCGGGTATTTTTGCCCCAGAGATGCTTTGCATCTTTTATAGAGATTTTGCCATTATGAATCTCTATGTATACCGGCTCTTCTGCTTTTCCCAACACTACTAATCCGTCAAATCCGGCGAACTTTAACTCCGGGCCAAAGTTCCCGCCACTGTTAGAATCGAATATGGAGCCGGTTAGTGGGGACTTAGAAACAGTGGCATATCGTCCGGAAGTAGGACAAGTGGTACCAGTGAGGGGTCCGGTGGCCAACACGAGGATATTTTCCGAAGAGAGTGGGTCGATACCAGGCTTCACTAAATCATAAACAAATTTTACTCCTAGACCACGCCCTCCCAGATAGTTGGTGAGGAATTCTTCGTCTAATGGAACTGTCTCTGTTTTCCTTTCCGTTAAGTAAACTTTTGCTATCTTCCCGTTCCACCCAAACATCTTATCCTCCAGCAATTATCGGGAAGAGGCAAAGGGTGTCCCCCTCTTGAAGTGGCGTCTCTTTACCCTGCGTATACTCATTGACAATGACGAGAAGAGGCTCATCCTGGGGAATTCCTATCTGGGAAAGCAGATCTTTTACGCTGGAACCTTCCTCGATATTTATTTCCAGATTGTCTTTCTGGGAAAACTTACGAACAGTGGCAAATAATTTTACATTTACTTTCAATAGAGATTCCAAGTTGTGGGTCAAACTTTCGTTTGACACTCCGGCATCGTGAAAAAAGTACCTGTCACTTTTTTTCTTTTGTTTAAAAGAGGCAGTAGGGCGCCGGACAGCCTCCAGCATACTCCGAATCGACGCTCACGTATCCAGGTTCCTCTCCCTCTACTTCTTTTGGGACAGCACCCAGATAAAGTACCTGTTGGACTTTGCTTCCATACCGATAGACGGTAACCCCTTTACATCCGAGTTCAAATGCGAGCTTGTAGACTTTTTCTACTTCTTCCACTGTAGCTTCATATGGAAGATTGACTGTTTTCGATACAGCATTATCAGTATACTTCTGGAATGCAGCTTGCATCTTCACATGCCACTCAGGGGAAATATCAAAAGCTGTCACAAAGAGTCTCCTTACGGAATGGGGAATCTTTTTCATATGTTGAATCGAGCCTTTCTTTGCTATCTCCATCAGTAATTTCTTATCATAAAATCCTTTTCCCATCGCCACCTCTTCAAATAGACTATTGGTCTCCAGAAATTGCGTGCTCTCCAATATCCTGCGAACATAGGATATAGCAAATAGAGGTTCTATGCCACTGGAACAACCTGCAATTGTGCTTATTGTCCCTGTGGGCGCAATTGTGGTTAAAGATGCATTTCGCACCTTGATTTTTTTCTTATCCCAGATACTTCCTTTGAAGTTGGGAAAGATTCCCTTCATCTCTGCCAGTTTCTTCGATTTTTCCCTCGCTTCTCTGGTGATAAATTTCATAATATTTTCCGCAATACGGATTCCCTCCCGGGAATTATAAGGAATGCCCAGTTTAATTAACATTTCGGCAAATCCCATAACACCCAAGCCGATTTTCCTGCTACCCTTGGTCATTTTTTCTATCCGGGGCAGAGGATATTTATTCACATCAATAACATTATCCAGAAAATGGACAGCTGTTCTTACCACACCCCTCAATTTTTGCCAGTTTATCTTCTTTTTATCGACCATCTTTGATAAATTTATTGAACCCAAAACGCAGGACTCATACGGCAATAGAGGCTGTTCACCACAAGGGTTAGTGCTTTCTATTACTCCAGTACGAGGCGTGGGATTGTATTTGTTTATTCGGTCAATGAATACCAGTCCTGGATCTCCTGTCCTCCAGGCCGTTGCTACTATCAAATTAAATACGTCTCTGGCTCTTAATTTTTTGGTAGGCTTTCTTGTTCTGGGATTTATTAGCTCGTACTCCTTGTCTGCCTCAAGCAATCTCATAAACTTATCTGTAATGGCAACCGAGAGATTGAAATTAGCAAAGGCTCCCTCCCTGGTTTTGGCTGTAATGAACTCCAGGATATCGGGGTGGTCTATCCTCAAGATTCCCATATTTGCTCCTCTTCTCCTGCCTCCCTGTTTGATTATATCTGTTGCCATATCGAATACGCGCATAAACGAAACAGGACCGGAAGCAATTCCTTTAGTCGACTTGACTAAATCTCCTTTTGGTCTCAGTTGGGAAAATGAGAACCCTGTTCCCCCACCTGATTGATGAATTAAAGCCATATCTTTCACTGCTTCAAAAATCGATTTCATTGAATCTTCAACAGGTAAGACAAAACAAGCAGATAATTGACCCATTCTGGTCCCCGCATTAATCAAAGCAGGGCTATTGGGAATGAATTCCAGATTCGACATTACCCTGTAGAATTCTTTTTCTGTCTCTTCTGCGTTAAATTTTTTTCCATAGAGATGGTCGGCACTGGCTACTTCTCGGGCTACCCTGTGGAACATTCTTTTGGGAGTTTCGATTAAATTACCCAATTCATCTTTTAATAAGTATCTCTTCTCCAAGATTCTTACCGCGTTTACCGGCAATTTCAAATCATCTTCTATGCCAAAAATTCCCTTGGCTTCACGAACTTCCTTTCGCTTCTGGCGATAGAGGATGTATGCTTTTGCCACTCTGGTGAGGCCATTTTTAATCAGAACATTCTCTACAGTATCTTGTATATCCTCAACCCCCGGGATTTTTCCCACAAATTTCTGCTTGACTATCCTCATAACCTGGCGGGATAGGCGCTTTGCCATTGCCCTGTCTTTTGCCTTAACTGCCAGAATAGATTTTTCAATAGCCCTGGTAATCTTATTCTGGTCAAAATTTACTATCCTGCCATCTCTCTTGCGAATTTTTCTTACCATCCTGCCCCCTGACGATGTAGTAGAGTTATCTCTTTGTCAGTACTTTAATTTAACTTTTTTCCAAAAAATAATCAACAAAAAAATCCCTGAGTTTAGGGAAAAATGATTTTCCCAAAATCAGGGATCCTATTAACCCTCCCTTTCGGGAGGACTCCAGAGTCGATTTCATTATGGACGCAGAACCAACG
>CAYOFG010000084.1:0-4925 GCA_964403285.1 uncultured Clostridia bacterium
AAGCTGGAACGCCAGAAAGACTGAACAGCTGAGCCACAACCAGTGTTCCCCAGAATATACCCAGCACATTCCAGTTAATTAGGGTGAAAATGTCAGAAAATCTAATTATTCCAAAAAGGAACAGAGTACCACAGGCAATCCAGCATACCTGTGCTTTGTATTCCTTTTTCCAGATAAAAAAAAAGTAACTTATCACAAAAATGGAAAGAGTAAGAAGTTTCACCTATCCACCTTAATAAAATCCAATATTTGCTCAACTATTTCCAATTTAAAAGATAGTTTGTGAAAAGCTTATGAAATTTTAGCCAAAATTCGAGGACGACGTATTCCCCTAATGCAAGGGAATTTTGGTGTAGCGAGCATTACAATTTTTAGCCAAAAATCGAAGATCAGATGTCATTGCGAGAGAGCAAAGCGACCGAAGCAATCTCGAGATTGCCACGCTCCTTTCAGTCGCTCGCAATGACAGGCGGTGCTCGCAGAGCAAAAAATTGTCAGCAAGCGAACCAAAATCCCGAGCCACCATTCACCACTTTATACTCATTGCTGCATCAATACCGTCGCTAATTACTGCCTCTACCACCTGGCATGCTCTTCCTACCAACTCCTCCACAAGACTCTCTTCCTGTTCACCAAATTCCTGGAGGACATATTCGGCGGGGTCGAGGTCTTCTTCCGGTCTACCAATTCCCAGCCTCAAACGAGGAAACTCTTCTGAACCTAAGGATTCGATTATAGATTCCAATCCATTATGCCCGCCAGAAGAGCCTTCTGTTCTCAACCTCAATTTCCCTTTATCAAGATTAAAATCGTCACAAATAACCAAAATTTCTTCTTTCCCTATTTTGAGCCAATCGCATAGAGCCTTCACTGCCTCTCCGCTATCATTTACAAAAGTCAAAGGCTTAGCCAGAATAATAGTTGGGAGAGATAAACTTCTATTTAAAGCATTAGTTGTCCGCTTAAAAGTTTTGCGGCAAGAAACTGAGGAGAGTTTTTTCTCGCCAATCAGCGAAAGACATTTATGTCTGGTGAGCTTTATTCTCCATTGATTAGAGAGCGCATTTACTACTCTGAATCCAAGATTGTGTCTTGTATATTCATACTGCTTCCCAGGATTGCCCAAACCAACGACAAGCCTCACTGTTTAGTCCCTTCTTCCCCCTTCTTCTCTTTCTTCTTTTCTTTCTCCTTGCCCTTCTCTTTCTCTTTCTCTTCTTCTTCTTCTTCTTCTTCTTTCTCTTCCTCTTCTTCTTTCTTCCTTTTACCAATAACCTCGGGTTCTGCGACCTCTTCAGGAGCAACCTCCTCCTCAACCGCCTTCTCCTCTACTACCGTAGCAGCAATAATACTTACCACAATCTTTTCCAGGTCGTCTAAGACTTCTACGCCTCCCGGTATTTTCAAATCCTTAACAGTCAAGGTCTCTCCCGCCTCTAAGCTGGAGACGTCGCAAATAATCTTATCTGGTATTTTTGTTGGTAAACACTTTACTGCAATTTCGTGGACAACGTGGTCGAGGACTGCTCCACTCTTCTGCACTCCAGGAGCTTCGCCATAAATTTCAATGGGAACATTAACCTGAATCTCTTCTCTCAAAGATATCCGATACAAGTCGACGTGGAGCAAGTTCCTGGTTACGGGGTTTATCTGAATCTCTTTAATAATTACAGGTACAGGCTTTTCACTTTTTTGGGAGACAGTAGCTCCTGATGCGGAAACATAAAGAGAGATAATCACATTCTCCCTGTACTGTGTGCGCAGGGCTTTCAGAAATTCCTTCTGGTCAATAACTATGGGCAGCACCGAATCTTTTCCACCATACACTACCGCCGGAAGCTTCCCTTCACGACGCAGCTGATGGGTCATGCCCTTGGTAGTATCCTCCCTTGGTTGAGCACTTAATGCTACTTCTTCTTGAGCCACTTTTAACCTCCAAAAAGATAACCCCTCTGGGGTTACTTCCATAGGGGCTTCGCCCCTCTGGCGCTCCCCAAATGTCCACCGGACATTTACTTCTCTGTCCTCCGGGGCGCTCACCATCTCGCGCCCGTCGCTAACACGGAGCTCCTTATTCGTCGCTCCAGCGACCCCTTGAGGGAAACCAGATTGTTTCCCTCAAACTCCCTAATCCGCATCCCGATTTCTAATCGGGATGCTAAAAACAATTAAACGAACAGCGTGCTGACTGAAGTCTCTTTATGAATTCTCTTAATCGCCTCTCCCAAAAGCCCGGCAACTGAAAGGACAGTAATCTTCTTACATTTCTTTTCGTTTCCCAAAATGATGGAATTGGTAACCACCAGCTCCTTCAGTTCAGACTCCTCAATCTTTTGCACTGCTGAACCGGATAAGACTCCATGGGAACAGGCAGCAAAGACATCCCGAGACCCCTTCTCCTTTAATGCCTTGACTACACCGGCGATTGTTCCCCCCGTATCAATCATGTCATCAAGAATGATTACATTTCTACCTTCAACTTCGCCAATGATATTCATTACCGAAGCGACATTGGCTGCGGGACGGCGTTTATCCACTAATGCCAGCGAAGCTTTTATCCTTTTAGCAAAAGCGCGAGCGCGTTCCACTCCTCCAGGATCAGGTGAAATTATTACTAACTTCTTTAACCGCTTTTTCTGGAAGTAATCGAGCAAAACCGCTGTGGCATAGAGATTATCCACAGGAATTTTGAAGAAACCCTGAATCTGAGCAGCGTGGAGGTCCATAGTGAGAATCCGATCGGTTCCCGCTGCCGTAATTAAGTCGGCGACCAACTTAGCTGTAATGGGAACACGGGGTTCATCCTTCTTGTCCTGTCGGCCATAACCGTAATAAGGAATAACGGCTGTAATTCTCCTGGCAGAAGCGCGGCAAAAGGCATCGGTCATGGTCAAAAGTTCCATTAGATTATCATTTACCGGGGGACAGGTAGGCTGAATTATGAAACAGTCAGTCCCCCTAACGTTCTCATCTATCTTCACTCTGCACTCACCATCAGCGAATTGCGTAACCATCGCCTTCCCCAGAGGGACTTTAACATATCCACATATCTCTTCCGCCAGTTTAGGATTTGCCCTTCCCGTAAATATCTTCAATACATTACTCATAATAATTTTTCTCCTTATAAACTCATCCGAATTGACTGTCATTGCGAGGAGCATAAGCGACGAAGCAATCTCGAGATTGCTTCGCTCCTTTTAGTCGCTCGCAATGACACGACTGTGATACTCCGTAACCACTCGTATTTATTAAATTTTTCTCTTTCTATCCTTAATTACTTGCCTTGCTCTGGCAATAGCCAGTTTACCTGCCGGTACATCCTCTGTAATCGTCGAGCCAGCACCAATGACTGCGCCCTTTCCAATTTTTACCGGAGCAATAAATTTTGCGTCCGAGCCAACAAATGTATTGTCTCCTATCCGGGTTATGTTTTTCCTAACACCATCAAAATTACAGGTAATTGTTCCTGCGCCTATGTTAATCCCCTTTCCCAAAAAAGCATCTCCTATATAGGAGAGGTGAGAGACCTTTGTTCCCTGACCAATTCTCGATTTTTTCACTTCACAAAAATTTCCTACCCTCACCTCTTGTCCAACGAACGTCCCTGGGCGAATGTGGGAAAAAGGACCAACCTTTGCTCTATCAGCAATTTTGGCACCATAGATAAAAGAAGCACGCACTTCTACCCCATTTTGTATCTGGCAATCTTGAATGAAGGCAAAAGGGCCCATCTTACAATTCTCCCCAATTCTCGTTTTTCCCAGAATTGTCGAACCAGGATAAATAATCGTGTCCCTGCCAATCTTTACTGTAGAATCGATAAAAGTTGAGGATGGGTCGACAATCGTAACTCCCGTTAGCAACAAACGTTCTAAGTTTTTCATATTGACATATTTCTGAACATCTACCAGCTGTTTTCTATTATTTACTCCTTCAACCTCGCTGCAGTCCTTAGTGATAACTATTCCTACCTTTTTGCCCATATCTCCCAGAATATGCACTGCATCCGTGAGATAATACTCTCTCTTCCTATTATCTGGCCTAATCTTATCTATCGCTTTAAATAGATCCTCTCCCCTGAAACAGTATACCCCAGCATTAACTCTATTAATTCTCCTCTCATTCGGGGTAGCATCTTTTTCCTCTACTATTCTTATTCCTTTCCCATCACCATTCTCAATAATCCTTCCATAGCCAGAGGCATCTTGCAGAATAGCACCCAGAATAGTCAAGGAATTAGCCTGTTTACAATGGGTTTGAATTAACCTGTTCAAAGTTCTTCCCGTCAAAAGAGGAAGGTCACCATAAACTACCAGAACATGGCCTTTATAACCTCTCAAGTTTTTTCTCGCCTGAAGAACCGCATGTCCCGAGCCGAGCAACTTACTTTGCTTGACAAATTCAATCCCTTTTTTCCTCAGCGGAAGAAAATTCCCTACCGTCTCGATTACCTTTTCCCTTTTATGTCCTACCACTAAGTAATTCTTCCGGCAACCAGCCCTGAGGACCGCCTTCAACACGTAAATGAGCATGGGCTGGCCGCATATCTGGTGCAAAGCCTTGGGTAACGTCGATTTCATTCTCGTGCCTTCCCCTGCCGCAAGAATAATGGAGACCAGATTTCTCAAAATATTTCACCACCAATAATCGAGATGCAAAGGAATGGGTTCGATAAATCGAACCCCTACAATAAGAAAAATACGGTTCTTCGACAAAGGTCGTGCGTAGTGTAGCCTTTTATGGGCGCCCCGTTAGAAATTACCCCATGAGGATTTCTAACATCCATTTCTATCGGGACGGGGACAAGCCCCTACACTACCAATAAAGCAGAGCTTTGCTCTACTACTACATTCATCACTTCAAATGTAAGCTGGGGAGATAGGATTCGAACCTATGATGGCGGCTCCAAAGGCCGCTGCCTTTCC
>CAYOFG010000085.1:0-4921 GCA_964403285.1 uncultured Clostridia bacterium
AAAGTTGTTGCGTTTCACTTGATGTGACCTATGGGCATACCAAATAAGGGTTCCACATCTTTTCCGAAATTTAGAGTTTCCTTTATGAAACTTTTGTCTATAGAACCTAGTAATGAAGTTCCCAATTTTAGTGCCGCACATTGCAAGTAAACATTCTCTCCGATGGCTCCCGCCTCTGCACTGACGAAAGAAATTTTCCTGTCCATAGGATCAGTTTCAGGCAATTTCGAGAAATCGGCAACAAATACCAAAATAACAGGGGCGGTTTTCACATAATCCTGTGTCCCTATACCTTTTCGTATATCCTTATCACTAATGGATAAGAGACTATGGTTTTCGGAAACATAAAGGAAGGTCCCTTCACTTGTGGCAATATAGACCGAGACTGAATAGCGAGCCATCGCCGAAGGAGAAGTAAGCTTTCCATCAGGACGATTAACTCCCCTTGCTGCCCACAGGATTTGTCCGATTTGTTTTTCGTTTAACGCCTCACTGGAAAAACCCTGCTTGCTTGACCGGCGAAGAGTCAACGCTTTTTCAAGACTAATTCTACTTTTTTTCCTTGGGGCAGGTAATTTCCACTCTTCCTTCCTGGACTCGGATATTTCTCCTGCAAAACCCGATGACATCACAGAGAATCCAATCCCCATAGCAAAGCTTGTCATTACAATCTTCCAGAAATTCTTTTTCAATTTAGTCCTCCTTACTAATTTTGAAGAATCACCAGAAAAGAAAAGAGCGACTCTGAAGGCAGCCGCTCCTTTCTTTCAAAAAATCTTTTAAGAATGCAATTCTTTTTTAACACACTCTTTTCTTCTTTTCCTTTTTGGCTTTCTTCCTTTTCTTAGCCGCCATCGATTTCACCTCCTCCCTCTCAATAAAAAAATACGAATTTAACATTCCCCTCGCTAACCTGGGCAATGCTGGGGTTGAACCAGCGACCTCTGCCTTGTGAAAGCAGCGCTCTCCCACTGAGCTAATTGCCCTTGGAAATAATTTTCGAACGCAGACTGAAGTCTGCTACTCCTTTCAAAATAATTATAGTGCGATAATGAAATTTTGTCAAGAAGTTTAGAATGTTCTGTCTACTTTTCCCGCAATAATATTCCGTCTCTGACTAATATAAAGTTTTCTAATCTGGTTGAATGTTTCAATATACTCCCGACTTTTATAGTCAGGAAAAGTCCAGGGTCGGAACTTAAAAGTTCCCTGACTGAAATATAAAATTATCTCTGCATAAATCATATCTCTCAAATAAATTCTATTCGGTGAATCCTTAGTGCTAGCTAAAACCAACTTTGTACAATCGAGATAGCCCGGGTCGAGATTAATAAGACGGCTTGGTTCATCCCGGGAAAGCGAGAACTTTTCTTCCACAGTGTTGGTAAATAATTTAATCTCTACTATCTCCCTTGCTTTGATTAGCTCGCAAAAACTTAGAAACTGCCTTTTCAAATTCCTGCCGATTTCCTCTTCGTAGTAATCCGTCTTGTCAAAGTTAAATACATTGCTTTTCAAATCCACTGGCCCGAATTTGCCAACTAAAATTTGCGTTACCTGATCGAAAACCTCAACGTTGGGAGATATCATACCCATTATTAATTTTACAGGAAGAGGCTTTTTTATTTTACCCATCGTTTGTCCTTTCATTATAAAATTATATACGAAATTCTATCATTCATCAAGCAGAAAATTAAAATTTCAATAATTTTAGAAATTTTTCCTTATCTCTGAAAGGGCCAACTACTGCCAGATTGAGGTGTTCCTTGATAAAAATTTCTTGGGCTACTCTCTTTATGGCTCGGGAAGTAACTTTTTCAATTTCTTTTATCTGTTCTTCTGGCAATTTAATTTTTCCCAGAAGAAGTTCTTGATGACCCAGAAAACCAGCTACTCCTGGAGAAAGTTCCAGTTCCAGAGCCAACCTGCCTTTCAAGTATTCTTTAGCCCTTTGCAATTCTTCTCCCACAACGATTTCTTGACGCATTTTTTTAAACTCTTCTAAAATGGCGATAACAGCAGTTTCTGTTTTGCTTATTTCCACTCCTGCATTAACACGCAGGTTTCCCCCATCCAGGTAAGATTCTCTTAAAGAATCAACTGAATAGACTATACCTTCTTCCTCTCGCAGCCGAACAAAGAGCCGAGAACTTATCATCCCTCCCAGAATCATATTCAGGACTCTGAGCACATAATAGTCCGGATGTTCATAAGCAAAAGTTCTTACCCCCAGACACAGATACGCCTGGTCAGTTTTTCTATACTGCAGGTTAGTAGCAGGAACGGTCTGTTTTTCCTCTAAGGGCAGGTAAGAAGGTCTTTTTCTGTTTTTCCATCTTCCCCAATACTTCTTAACCAAAGCGGAAGTCTTTCCATGCTGCACGTCCCCTGCGATAGAAATGACAGTATTGTTGGGGGGAAAATTCTTTTCTCGATAAGCTAATAATTTTTCCCGATCGATGTTTTTGATTAAGTCCTTCTTCCCGATCACTTCCCAGCCCAGGGGTTGGTTACCGTAGAGGAGAGATTTATAAATATTTGCAACCTGCACATCCGGTTTGTCCTGATGCATATTAATCTCTTCTAAAATGACGCCCTTTTCCTTTTCAATCTCTTCTCTTTCAAATTTGGAATTAAGCAACATATCGGAAAGAACATCGAGGGCGAGCTCCAGGTGAGGACTCGCTAAGTGAATGAAAAAGCCAGTGCTCTCTTCGCTGGTATAAGCGTTCAGTTCTCCTCCTACTCTATCTATAGTTTCGGAAATAATTTTAGCGCTTGCTCGCTTGCTCGTTCCCCTAAAGAACATATGCTCCAAAAAATGGCTGATACCGTTCAGTTGTTCAGATTCATAACGAGACCCTGTTCCCACCAAAATCAAAACAGTGACTGCCCGTGTTCCTTTCATCGGGGCTATTATGACTTTCAAGCCGTTATCCAGCACAGATTTTTTATACATGGCAAACATTTTTACCTACCTTATTCTCCGAGATTTCTTTCCTTTTAACAGTATGATAAGAAATATTCCACTCAAAAATCCTCCAATGTGCGCCCACCAGGCGATTCCTCCTGCCTGGGCGGTCCGCGGACCCAAGGTTAACACTCCACTGAAAAACTGCATTAAGAACCAAACTCCCAAAAATATGAAAGCGGGTAACTCGATTATCTGAAAAAAGAAAAAGATTGGCACCAGAGTAATGATCCGGGATTTAGGATAGAGGATAAAGTATGCACCCAAAATCCCAGCAATAGCCCCACTGGCACCAATTGAGGGCACAGATGAAGTGGGATTGGCAAAGATATGAGCTAAGCTTGCTCCCAATCCACAGAGAAGATAGAAGGTCAGGAACTTAAAGTGTCCCAATCTACCTTCTATATTATCAGCAAAAATCCATAGATACAACATATTGCCCAGAAGATGAACCCATCCTCCATGGAGGAAAAGAGAAGTGAATATTGGAAAGTAACGACCCAGGAATCCTGGGGATACATTGAGTTGGGGATTAAAAAAACGTGAAGGGACCACACCGGCAAATTTCACAAGTTCTGGCAATTGTGGACCGAGGCTAATCTCATAAAAAAATACGGCAATGTTTGCCATAATGAGAAATATTGTGGTGACGGGAAACCTTTCTGATGGTATGGTGTCTTTAAGCGGAATCATTATGAATTTCCCTTCACTAAGCGAGGAAATTTGGCGTAGCGAGCATTAGAATTTTTAGCCAAAAATCGAAGAAGACAGTTTGTCCGAAACTGACCGAAGGGAATTTCGGCAAACTGCTGAGATTTTTGGCGGTGCTGACAGAGCAAAAAATTGTTAGCGAGCGAGTCCAAATCCCGAGCAACATTTTATCTTGCCCTGATACCCAATTTATCGTATAAAGACCGAAAGTTTATCTCTCGATTAACCAGTTCTACTGCTCTGGCCACCTTCTTTTTCCCGCTGACTCTCAAGCGTTTGAGCAGACTCTCTATTTTTTCAACCGTTGTCAATGTGTCTTCTTTAACCAATATCATCGGCACTTGCCGTTCTTCTGCTCGAGAAATTATGATATTGCTGGGGAAAAGGTTGCCTGTCAAAATAATGCATCTCGTCGAGGTCTCCAGCGCCGCAAGCTGGATGTCCGCGCGGTCGCCTCCGGTAATAACCGCTTTGTTTTGAACTTTTCGGAAATACCTTAAGGCTCCTTCGATATTCATTGCCCCTATCATAAAATGCTCCACCAGCTCGTCCATCTTATCATCACAACAAAGAACCTCTCCTCCCAGGTTATCAGAGAGTTCGCCAATACTAATGGCATTTAATAAAGTGTCCTGAGGAATCATGCCCAAAACTTCGATTCCCTCTCTCTTCAAAAAAGGCACTATTCTCCTCTTAAAGTAGTCAATCTTGTCTAAGGCTACGCGGTTTAGAACCACACCCGTTAAACTATCTCCCAGAAACTCGCTGGCAGCGAGAATAGGGTCTACTAAAATATCTGTTTCGCACTTATCAATTAATATGGCCTTTGCCTTCATTTTTTTGATTAGTTTTTTCCCGGGGATACCTAAAAACGAACCTTCGTTGAGATTACTCCCCCCTCCTATTAGAACCAAATCTCTACCCCGGGAAATCTTATCATAAGCTTTCATTACTTTGTTCTCGATATTTTTCATTTTTTTCGTATAGGCTTGGATGGTAAGGTCCTGGGTCAAAACAACGGGGCAGACTAAATCGAGCGGATCCCGAAGTCCCAAGATTTCCTCCATGGAGACTGCGTCCTCGTCAGCTAATACCTTCCCTACTCTGACAGGAAGTCTTCCTAAAGGTTTAAAGTACGCAATAGATACGCCATCGTTTTGAAACCTTTTTCCCAAACCTATACAAACCAGTGTCTTTCCGGAATACTCGCAAGTAGAACCTACATATAGAGAGACCATT
>CAYOFG010000086.1:0-4773 GCA_964403285.1 uncultured Clostridia bacterium
GATTGGAAGATATTATTGATGGCGTAAGCCTGCACGAGGAGATAAACCGAAACACAGGTTTAAAAGAAAGGGTAATTATTCCCTACCGTTCTGAGAAACTCAGACCCCGGATAGAAGTCGTTGATAAAAGTCGAAAAAAATTGGGGTCTTACCTTTTGCCTGTGGATACGCACATTGTGGTGGAAGACGGGACGGAAGTTTCTCAAGGAGATGTTCTATGCAAGATTCCCCAGGTTGATTACAAGCCGCGTGATATTACTGGTGGATTGCCAAGAATCTCCGATCTATTCGAAGCCAGAAACCCCAAGAACAGTGCCGTTATCTCTGAAATTAGTGGCGTGGTAAAACTGGGGACTACTAAAAAGGGAGCATTTAAAGTGACGGTTATCCCTGATATAGGGGAGTCTAAGGAATATCCTATACCGCCAGACCGCCATCTGGTTGTTTACGAGGGAGACAGAGTAGCGGAGGCAGCTCCTTTAACCGACGGTCCCGTCAACCCCCGTGACATTCTCAGGGTAAAAGGAGATAAAGAAGTACAAGAATATTTAGTCAATGAGATACAAGAAGTGTATCGGTTGCAGGGAGTGAAAATTAGCGATAAACACATTGAAGCTATTGTACGGCAGATGCTGTCCAATGTTCGCATTGAAGATAGCGGGGATAGCAGCTTTCTTGTGGGAGAGACAGTTAAGAAAGATAGAGTTATAGAAGAAAACAAGAAGATTAGATCCAAACGTAAGAAACCCGTTCAGTACCGCCCGGTTCTTTTAGGTATAACCAAGGCTGCTCTCTCCAGTGAGAGTTTTATCTCTGCTGCCAGTTTTCAGGAGACAACACGGGTTTTGACAAATGCCAGCCTGTCTGGCGAGAGTGATAATCTGCAAGGATTGAAGGAAAATGTCATAATAGGAAGGTTAATTCCTGCAGGGACAGGAATGTCTAACTATCAGAAAGAGTTGGAAACCTGATGGTGAAAGATTAAGCTGGACTCCTTCCGAAAGGAAGGGGGAGGGGGAAATCAGAAAAAATGATCTTTGAGACGAAAGGGGGCGAAACGCGGGATTAAAGATGCCTACAATTAATCAATTGATAAAAAAAGGTAGAAAAAAAATAAAACAGAAAGCAAAAACACCCGCATTAGGCGGGTGTTCTCAAAAGAGAGGGGTTTGTATTCGTGTTTATACTACGACACCCAAGAAGCCCAATTCAGCACTTAGAAAAGTGGCACGGGTGAAATTGAGTAACGGCATGGAAGTGACTGCTTATATACCCGGGATAGGGCACAACTTGCAAGAGCATTCCATAGTTTTGATTCGAGGCGGAAGAGTGAAGGACCTGCCTGGGGTTCGTTACCATGTGGTGCGAGGTACCTTAGATACTGCCGGGGTGACCGATAGGAAAAAGGGACGCTCTCGGTATGGTACAAAGAAAGGAAAAACTGCAGCACCGCCAGCACCAATAGCACCAGCGGCTTAAAAAGGAAGCTATCCCGATTCATCGGGATAGAGGAATCAGATTATAGTCTAAACTTCCGCTTTAGCGGAAGTAGGGGGTTCAGTCCTTGCCGAGAAAAGGAAAAGTAAAGAGAAAAGAAATAGAAACAGATTTTATTTACAATAGTTCCCTTATAACTAAGTTAATACATAGGATAATGTTGAAAGGAAAAAGGAGTGTAGCCGAACAAATTGTTTACCAGGCTCTGGAGAGTGCGGGAAAGAAACTTAACCTTGCCCCGATGGACGCATTCAATAAAGCTTTGGGCAACGTAAAACCTATTTTGGAAGTAAAAGCAAGAAGGGTTGGTGGCGCTACCTATCAGGTTCCGCTTGAAGTGAGGTCGGAACGTTCGATCGACTTAGCAATGCGTTGGATAATCCAGTTTGCCAGACTACGAAAGGGCAAGCCCATGTTTGAAAAACTGGCTGAGGAGATAGTTGCCGCTGCAAATAGTGAAGGCTTGGCGGTAAAAAAGAAGGAAGACCTGCACAAAATGGCTGAGGCCAACCGTGCTTTTGCGCACTATCGCTGGTAAAAAAATGGGGTAAAAAATGGGGTCAACTTTCTTTTCGAAGAAAGGTCGGGCTCGTTTTTCTCCAAAAAATGGGGCAGAGCCATTTTGAATATGGGACAGAATCAGAATCAGAAAACATTGAGCAGGGGATTCCAAAAAGGTCCAACAAAGGGCCCAAAAATAAATAGACGTGCCCCCTTTTTCCCAAAAATAGAGTTGACCCCATTTTTCATATGAAGAGAGATTTTCCCTTAGAAAAAGTGAGGAATATAGGAATTGTTGCCCATATTGATGCTGGGAAAACTACAACTACTGAAAGGATTCTATATTATACTGGAAAGATTTATAAGATGGGCGAAGTGCACGAAGGCACAGCAACAATGGACTGGATGGAACAGGAACAGGAGAGAGGCATTACTATTACTTCAGCAGCAACTACCTGCCACTGGCAGGATTGCCGGATAAATATCATTGATACTCCTGGCCATGTTGATTTCACCGCAGAAGTGGAGAGGTCTTTAAGGGTACTGGATGGATGCATAGTGATTTTCTGCGGGGTGGAGGGGGTTGAGCCCCAGTCAGAAACGGTTTGGCGACAGGCGGATAAGTATAGTGTCCCCCGGATAACTTTTGTCAACAAGCTGGACCGCGTGGGGAGTGACTTCTTCTGGGTAGTAGACAGGATGAGGGAGAGGTTAAGGGCAAAGGCTTGTCCCGTGCAAATACCTCTTGGTAAAGAGGAGGATTTTAGAGGAGTCATCGATTTAATTAAGATGAAGGCTTGGCTTTATAAGGGAGAGGATCTGGGAGTAACTTATGAGGAGATAGATATTCCACAGGAATTTCTTCCTGCGGCAAGAAAGTACCGGGAAGAGCTCCTGGAAGCTCTCTCTGAAGTGGATGATGGCTTATTGGATAAATACGTTCATGGTAAGGAGATAGGGAGTGAGGAGATAATTGCCGCTCTGCGCAAGGCAACGCTTGCAGTTAAGATGATTCCTGTCTTCTGCGGGTCGGCACTGAGGAATAAGGGAGTGCAGATGCTTTTAGATGGGGTGGTAGATTATTTGCCTTCCCCAAAAGATTTGCCGGCCATATCAGGGGTTAATCCCCGGACCCAAAAAGAAGAGAAGAGAGAACCCAGCGATGGAGAGGACTTCTCTGCTTTAGCTTTTAAGATAATGGCTGATGCCTATGTGGGAAAATTGACTTTTCTTCGTATCTATTCCGGGTCAGTAAGAGCAGGGTCATATCTGTATAATGCTACTAAAGACGTAAAAGAAAGAGTAAACCGTCTCCTGCGGATGCACGCTAATCGCAGAGAAAGTATCGGGATGGTATACACCGGCGATATTGCCGCAGTGGTAGGGCTTAAAAGTACTGCAACCGGGGATACCCTCTGTGCCCAGCATCGTCCCATAATCCTGGAGTCGATAAATTTTCCTGAACCAGTTATTTTCCTGGCTATAGAGCCGAAAACTAAAACTGATGAGCAGAAATTGATTACAACTTTGTATACCCTGGCGAGTGAAGACCCTAGTTTTAAAGTAAGGGTCCATCCCGAGACAGGACAGACAATAATCGCCGGGATGGGAGAGCTCCATCTGGAGGTTCTTGTCGATCGCATGTTAAGAGAGTTCAAAGTGGAAGCAAATGTGGGCAAGCCACAGGTAGCCTATAAGGAGAGTATCACTCAGCCTTTTACACAAGAAGGGAAATATATCAAACAGACAGGTGGTCATGGGCAGTACGGGCATGTTGTGTTGAAAGTAGCACCCCTAAAAAGAGGTTCTGGATTCCAGTTTATTGATAAGGTAAAGGAAGGAAAAATTCCCAAAGAATACATTCCTTCTGTAGAGAAAGGAGTTCTTGAAGCAATGGAAGCAGGCGTTTTGGCTGGATATCCAGTAGTCGATTTGGAAGTGAGGTTGGTGGATGGTAGTTTCCATGAGGTAGATTCCTCGGATCTGGCATTCAAGAACGCTGCTGCCATAGCTGTGCACAAAGGAATGAAGAATGCTTCTCCTGTTCTATTAGAACCGGTGATGAAATTAGAGGTGGTGGTGCCTGAGAACTATTTAGGAGATGTGCTTGGCGACCTTAACGTTCGCCGCACGAGAATAACAAAGATAGATAGACGAAGTCAAATGGGGATAGTAGATGGTTTTGCGCCCCTGTCAGAGATGTTTGGATATGCTACCAGTTTACGGTCTCTAACACAGGGTCGAGCAACCTACAGTATGGAGCCTTCCCATTATGAGGAGGTTTCAGAGGAGTTAACAAAAGAAATTATTGAAGGAATATAAAAATAAACGAAGGGGGTAAAAAGATGGCTAAGGAGAAATTTGTACGAACCAAGCCACACGTAAATGTGGGAACAATTGGACATGTAGATCACGGGAAGACGACGCTCAGTGCGGCAATTCTTCTCTGCTTATCGAAGCAAGGGAAGGCAGTGCCCAAGAGGGTAGATGAGATTGACAATGCACCTGAGGAGAAGGAGAGGGGATTAACCATTGCCATAGCCCATCTGGAATATGAGACAGACAAGAGGCACTATGCGCACATAGATTGTCCTGGTCATGCGGACTATGTAAAGAACATGATCGTCGGGGCGGCGCAAATGGACGGGGCAGTTTTGGTAGTGAGTGCAGCAGATGGGCCGATGCCGCAGACCAGGGAGCACATTTTATTAGCCCGACAGGTAGGGGTTCCGGCAATAGTAGTATTTCTCAATAAGGTTGATCAGGTAGATGATA
>CAYOFG010000087.1:0-1669 GCA_964403285.1 uncultured Clostridia bacterium
TAATTCTTTCTACCACTACAAAATGGTTTCCATCAATATGGGCAATTACCGGGGTGGATAAACTCTGGAGCTGTTCTAAACTTAGATGGGCGCCGGAAAGATTGACTCCCTTTAATCCTGCCTGTTTAACCAGAGCAAACATTGAAGTCATAAGTTCTCCAGAAGCGCTCTCAGGAGTGAGTGTTCCGGTGAGAATATCTATGAGAATGGTCTTTGAAGCTATCTCCCCTGTGGTTACTTCTATCCCCAGGTTGGTTAAGATGTTATAGAGTCCATTTATTGCGCAGTTTAGAATTTTTGTTCCAGTATCTCTTAGCCACTCAATTATTGCAGATATTCCCAGAGTGGTAAGTTGTATCAGGGGGAAGTTGCCGATTCCTAAACTGGCTAAAATTCCTTTCCTCTCCTGGGATGGGGAGCTAATAAATGTATTCAAGAACTGTTCAATTTCATCTATTACTCCTTCACGCAGACTAAAGTCTGCTACTCCATTTCCCGAGGAGCCTTCTGAAAGCCATCCCGCATCATAGGAATCGATGATGCTGGTGGAGTTTATTACCCTTGCCTCTCCATTTATTATTGCGTAGATACTGTGGCTGTGAGTCTCATATCTATTGCCGAAGACATCCACTCCTGTTGTCTTGCTAAAACTTCTGGCGTCAATTAAATAGCCAGATAGGTCATATTCGTACTCCGCAGTGGTCTGTGTGCTGGTTTGGGAAGAATCGAAGTTTACTGTCTCGGTATCAGTGAGCGAAGTCTTCCTTTTAGCCTGACCGCCGATGATAATATAATTGTCAGTGGTGTGGGAATTAAATCTGCTTCCAAAGATGTCCTCGCCAGTGGTGGTTGTCTCACCTAAAGCATTCACAAGGAAGTTCTTATGGTCAAACTGGTACTCTATAGTATACTGGCTTTCACTGAATGAGCCATCCACGTTTGTGTTACGGTTGGTTCCGGCAATGGACGTAAGTTCTAAATGTCCATTTACGATTTCATGTCTTAATTCAGCTTCATCAGTAAAGGTATTCCCGAATCCATCCTCTCCCGTTGTCCTTGTGGTGCCCCCTGCTCTGGTGAGTTTTTTCTTACTGTCATAACTATAAAGCGTCTGACTCGTAGTGTGGCTTTTGGAACCATCCACCCCTGTAGTCCAGCCCTCTTCTCTTGAACTGGTTAGTCGCTCTTCATCATAGGTCCCTTTCCAGTCTTTTACCGTGAAATTATCGAAGGGATCAGTAATTTCTTCGTGGTATTTAGTTAGATTCTTTTTGGAATCATAATCTTCTGCATTGCAGGACCATTCAATGTTAGTAGTATGGTCACAACTATCTGTAATCTCCTTATGGTAGGAAGTGAGGTGTTTACCCGTATATTGGGCATTGGAATACTCAACGGTGAGAGTGGAATTGTAAGGGTCAGTTATGGTGACAGTCCAGGTGGTGAGAAATTGATCAGCCTTGGTCTCATCTGTAGCATAGAAGACAGAATCTTCAGTATATCCCTCTGCCTGCCAGTGTTCCTTAGTCAACTTGCCAAACTGGTCGACTGTTTCTGCCTCGTAGGACTCCAGAAGCCACTTCTTATCGTAAGTCATATTATAGACGCGGCGAATACTCTCATATCCAAAAGCATCGGGAACTTTCTCATTCTCAATTCTTGAGGCAAG
>CAYOFG010000087.1:1769-4691 GCA_964403285.1 uncultured Clostridia bacterium
TTCTCTCTTTTCCAGCTGATTTAAGGAAAAATATCCAGATTCCTCACGGTCCTTCTGCAATTCTTTCAAGCGGGGAACGAAGCTGAAGTTTGCAGAGAAGCAGACTTGAGTCCAGGTTTGAATTATTGCCAGTGTGAGAGCAATTATTCTGATTATTCCTCTATATTTTGGCTTTTGCGATTCAGCTATCATTTGCCACCTTTAAGGAGTAGCTCCGATTCATCGGAGCGTAAAGGAGTAGCAGACTTTAGTCTGCGTCAAGGAGTAGCAGACTTCAGTCTGCGTGAAGGAGTAGCAGACTTTAGTCTGCGTTTGAAGCTTCCCCCAAAACTTTATCAATCTTTCCATCAAAGTCACTATCCACTGACCTGCCACACAACTTTCCCAGTTTGTAATAGAACCAGGCATCTATTCTACCATCGTGATTTGAATCGATCTCCTGCCTGACTTTTACTCTCTCTTCAAAATATGCCCAGGCATCTCTTCTGCCATCATTATTCCTATCTATCTCCTGCCTCTCAGTCTTCCCATTTTTGTAGTATGCCCAGAAATCTATGTTGCCGTCGTAGTCACTATCCACTTCAGACCTAATCAATACGCCATCTTTCAGGTATCTCCAGATATCGGTTCTACCATCCGCGTTCCTGTCCATTTCCTCAACTGCAATTGGTCGGGCGCTCTTTAGAGTGCCGATTGGTCGGGCACCCTCTCTGTCGCCAATTGGTCGGGCGCCATTCATGGTGCTTTTTTCCGGCTTTCCCTCTATTATTGCATCTTTAACTGCGAAGAACATTCCTGCCACTACGCCAGCAAATAGCAGCAAAAATATCCCTTTTTTACATCGTAAAAACATAGGCTTCCCCCTTTCCCCATTAACTGGCAGGGTTATCAAATTTTTCATTACGTCCAATCGGTTCATTTTTCCCTTTTAATTTTTGAGCCCTGTTTATAATAAAAAAACCGAGTTACCAAAAATTTAGATCTTCGGCAACCCGGCCATCTTATTTCCCCATATTAAGTGATCGGCAACCCGGCCATCTTAATAAATAAGATCCGTGGTTTTGCCCGTCAGCTCCTCCCCTGGAACTAACGTGTCCCCTCTTCTCGGGACGACCTCCGATTACTCGGAGTTTGCCTTTTCGGATTTAGTTTCCTCGACGAGCCATCGTCGAGGTTCTGATAATAATCTACCATAGCAATATCACAGTTGTGTAAATAAATTGTAAAATTTTTGTAAATTTTTGGCAGGTATTTTTTCTTAGCAGCAAACCGATGTCATTGCGAGGAGGCGAGGCAAACTAACACAAAGTGTCATTGCGAACGAAGTGAAATCCCGATTCATGGGAGCGTTATCATGTTTATCATCTTTTCGCCGGCTACCATTGCGACACAGCCTCGTAAGGTTTACCTTTCCTTTGAGGTACTATATAAAAAAGCTACACTACCCATAACGAGTCTTTTCTGCTCGTTATCGATTGCTTGAAATGATATAATAACCAATATCACCTAATTATCATGATTTTTCCGGATTTATGTTGTTTTTTATTTTCGATGTAATAAATATATACCCCACTTACTACCTTTTCGCCCTTTTCATTTTCCACAGGATACCACTCCTCATCCCACCCATTCTTGTGTATTAACTTCTTTACCAATTCTCCGGTTATGGTATATATCTTTATCTCTGCTTCAGTGGAAAGATTTGTAAATGTTATCCCGCTTGTCTCATCTCCTGTTGTACTTAACCCATCATTGGGCTTATATGGCACAGGATACGCATGTGCTTCTGATAAATCATAAAAACTTCCTCCCATCAAAGTATATACACCAAATCCTATTATCTTTGCCTTGGTTATATTCTCTTTTTTATCTACCTCTGTACCTGCTACTCTTACCCATAAATTATGCGCTTCATCTAACCAGTAGACACTTAAAGTTTTCTCGCTTACTGGCTCTGAACTTCCCTCTGTACTATCTACTATTCCACTATTATTTTCATCTCCATAGGGAAGCTCAATATAAACAGTGTTTAAAAACTTCTTAATTGTCATCACGCCACCTTCCGTAGTATATCCACTTATCTCTTTCATACACTCGCGTAAGTTATAACAATACCTGTCTTCGTTATTTTTCACCTTTTCGTCTGCTTCTATTATTGCCTCTGGATTTACCTGTTTTGCTTCTCTTGCTCCTCCTGTTTTCTTTGATAGTAATGGCTCTAAGTTTATTAATATATACCCATCCTCCTTTAGTGCATTTGCTTCTAATATCATCTTTATCTTCTTATCGCTTTCCCACATAACAACACTCTTTTTTGTGTGGTCCATTATTGTCCTGAAAATAAGCTCTCTCTCACCCTTGGTAATGTTCCCTGCAAGGTCCTTGACCTTATCAGTCACCTGAAGCCTGTAGAGATAATTCTTCTTTAGCACTCCTGACTGTGGATTCATCCTTGCTGTCTTCGTAGAGCCCTCCCACTCAAAGTTAAGAGAGACTTCTTCATTTATTAAATTATTCAGGTTATCCTTCATTGCTATAAGCTTAAGCCCCTCTCTTACCGACTCTGTGTCCATAACCTTACTGAATTTAGCCTCCATCCCCGTATCAGGAATAACCCCTACTATCTCTCCATCAGGAAGTATTCTCGCTTTTTCCACCAAAAGCTCTACTATTGGTGAAATTGTATCCAGAATTATCGTATCACTTATAGCAACACTCCAGTTACCAACATTATCCTTATACTCCACATACACTCTTTTCTCACCATCACCTTCTGGTAGTGTCCAGGTCTTTGTTTCAGCATAGTCCTCTTCCGGGCTCCAACTCTCTCCTTCGTTCCTGAACCTCATCCTGCTTAAACCACTATCGCTATCACTTGCCGAAAGCGTCAATGTAACTGAAGTAGTGCTCGTCTGCACATCT
>CAYOFG010000088.1:0-4233 GCA_964403285.1 uncultured Clostridia bacterium
GATTTAGGCCGCGTAAGCGGTGGGGACAGAATTTTTTAGTTGACCATAATATTGCCAGGAAGATAGTATCTTCTGCCGAACTGAGTCCCGAAGATAGAGTATTGGAAATCGGTGCAGGGAAGGGAATTCTGACCGGCAAGATTGCTTCCCAGGTCAAGAAGGTTATTGCTATAGAGATTGATAAGAAACTATGTAGTTTTCTTCGGGAAGAGCTAAAGAATTACAAAAACGTGGAAATCATAGAAGGAGATTTTTTGAAATTAGATATTTCCCGGTTTTTAACCCCAGGCGACAGGTCTTCTGTAAAGGTTATTGCAAATTTGCCTTACTACATTACTTCGCCAATTATTGTGAGATTGCTAAATATGAAAAAGTGGTCGGAAGCTATTTTTATGCTGCAGAAAGAGGTAGGAGAGCGAATTGCAGCCAGTCCCGGAGGAAAAGATTACGGCGCATTATCGATTCTGGTACAGTACCATTGTGACGTGGAAAAGCGATTCAATGTATCCAGAAATGTATTTCGCCCCAGGCCAGATGTCGATTCGGTTGTTATCAAGTTGAAGCTTTTGAAGCATCCCAGAATAAAAGTAAAAGATGAAAAGATGTTCTTTAAAACTGTTCATGCAGCCTTTTCCCAGAGAAGAAAAAAATTGAGTAATTCCATTAGTAATGTTCTAGAAATAGATAAACATCTCTTAGAAAACCTGTTGGAAAGATTGAATATCTCACCCACTCGCAGGGCAGAGACCTTAAGCATGGAAGAGTTTGGGGCAATTTCCAATTCGTTGGAGAGTGTTAATGCAACCTGAAGCTTGTGTCTTTTGTGCCAGAAGATGAGAAGAGTTTACATTTTCTTGATTTTTTTCTTGCTGATAGGATCACTTGTTATTCTCTCCTTTTTTCAGAATAAGGATGTGGCCGATTTACCTTCCCCGGGAGTCGTTGTCTCAACAGGAACATTTGCCCGGGGAGATTCGCTGTACAGTTGTCTAAGTGAACGAGGAGTTTCTCCAGGGGAAATTCTGGCTCTGAAGAAACTGCTCGATCCCCTTTTCGATACTAGAAGATGCTACCCAGGCGACAATTATGAGATATTCGCTTCCACAAGCGGGGTTCTGGAAAGATTCAATTACTACTCAGGACCTCTCGATATATATGGCGTCAAGAAATCTGCTTCTGGAGAGCTAATACCTTTCCACGAGAAGATACCTTTACAAAAGCGCATTCTGGGATTAGTGGGAGAAATAGAGACTTCTCTTTACGAATCTATGGTTCAACTCGGACAATCTCCGGAACTTACTATGAGGTTTGCCGATATATTTGCCTGGCAGGTCGATTTCCTGACTGAGCCTCGTCCGGGCGATACTTTCAAGTTAGTCTGGGAGAAATTCTATAAGAATGGAGAAGAATTTTCTGATGGAGCGATACTGGCTGCCCAGTATTTGGGTAAAGAGACAAACCATACGGCAATACTTTTTGAAGACCCGGAAGGTCGTAAAGATTATTATACGATAGAAGGTGAATCCTTAAGAAAAGAATTCTTACGGTCTCCCCTGAACTATCGTAGAATTAGTTCCTATTTCTCTTATAGAAGGTTCCATCCGATTTTGAAGTACTATCGGCCCCACCTGGGTATCGACTATGCTGCTCCTTCAGGCACGCCAGTGGCAAGTATTGGAGACGGAGTGGTAACTTACGTGGGATGGAAAGGAGAATATGGAAGGTTTGTTAAGGTCAGACATCAAAATGGTTACTACTCCACTTACGGTCATCTCTCTCGGTATGGAAAAGGGATAAGGAGAGGGGTTAGGGTGGAGCAGGGTCAGGTGGTTGGCTATGTAGGGGCAAGTGGATTGGCTACAGGACCGCATTTAGACTTCAGGTTAATTCGTAATGGCAGTTTCGTGAATTTCTTGAAAATTCAGGTTCCTGCTGCTGAATCTGTGAAGGAAAGATACAGAAAAGAATTTGAGATAACAAAAAGAGAACGCTTATCCCAGGTAGGAATACTCTCCTCTTACCGTTCGTTTCCCCACCAAATTGTAGCCGCGGAGCGATAGCTCTGCGTGATAATTCCTCCACTATAATCCTGCCTTTAAAAACACCCGTTTAAGAATTAACAAAAAATTAACATTTTCTTAACCTATTCATAACATAAATAGTTTATACTTTTAGTAGAAGATGACAATGGAGACAGAGGCAAGGCCATAAGGTCATAACCAAGCTTACCTTGTTCTACCAGTAATATGGGGAACATATGGCTTAAGGGGATAAGCTTGGTTTTTTTGTTGAAAAAGAGAGGTAGGTAAAATGAAAAAAGAGATATTATTGACGGTACTATTATTTTGTTTGGTATTTGGAAGTAGCGTAGTATTTGCAAAAGCACTGACAGGAGTGGCGATTCTGAACCAGGCACAAGGAGTAAGGCAACTGGGAATGGCAGAAGTAGCCACTGGCGTATCAGATGATGCAGCAGCTATGCATTATAATCCAGCAGGTATAGCAACAGTAAGAAACATAGAACTTAATGCAATGTACCATCAAAACATAATTGATACACGGAATGAAGCGATAAACCTCATCTTTCCATTAAAGAAAGGGCTACTCTTACGTAACAGAGCAAGCATAGGTATGGGAGTACTTGCCTATCAGGGAGGAGATATAGAGAAAGTCATGTTAACTGAGGATGAATCCTCAATAAAGTCAAGGGAAGTATTAAAAGCAGAGAGCGACTATCAAATAGGACTATGTTATGGTGAAGAGGTAGCGAAGTATTTGGGTAATACCTATGCGGGAGTAATGGTGAAATGGATTCAATCAGAATTAGTGGAGAAATACACAGCAAGGGCATTCGGGATAGATACGGGAATTTTGCATAAGGTAGGAGGTTTGGGATTAGGAGTAGCAATACAGAATATAGGGACAGAGATGAAGTTTATAAAAGTGGGAGACAGCCTGCCATTTACCATAAGAGCAGGAGGGAGTTATGAGATAAAGATAGGCAAGATAGCAAAGATGGTATTAGGTATAGATGGAATAAAGGTAAAAGATGATGATATGAGATACAATTTAGGAGGGGAATGCTGGATAGGGGATATTTTAGGGATAAGAGGAGGGTATAAGATAAACGATGACAACAAGGTAAGTATAGGGGCAAGTATAAGGTATAAATGGGTGCAATTGGATTATGGTTATAAGATGATGGATGTATTCAACAATACCCATCAGGCAGCAATCACGTTACGGATGGGCTCGCCCGAGATAAGTAAAGAAGCAAAAATTAGACAGATGAAGAACCATTATATGCGCGCAGCGAGATATTACAAGAAGGCGATGTACAAAGAAGCGATAATTGAGTGGGAGAAGGTATTAAAGATAGACCCAAATCATAAACAATCAAAAGAATTGATAGAGAAAGCAAAGAAGAAAATGGAACAGACGGCAAAGAAACGATAAGAGAGAAAAGATGAAAACAAAATTACACATAGTTATTATCGTGACCTTAAGCCTGGTATGGCTGATACTGCCGCAGGCAGTGTGTCTGGGGGCAACCTATTATGTTGATGCGACGAATGGAAACGACAGTAATGATGGTCTGTCTCCTGGAACTCCCTGGAAGACTATAAGTGAAGTTAATGAACAGAGTTTTAGTCCGGGAGATTATATTCTATTTAAAAGAGGAGAAGCCTGGCGAGAACAGTTAATACCCTATAGCGGAGACGAAACTGGTTATATAACTTATGGTGCTTATGGAGTAGGAGATAAACCTTTGTTATTAGGCTCTGTAGAGCAAAATGATGGTTCTAATTGGGAACATGAAGGAGGAAATATTTGGGCTGTTGTTTTACCAGAACCAACTACTAAAGAACTATTATCTAATCCTAGTTTTGATACAGATGCAAATGGATGGTATTTGTACCCCAATAATGATGCTGAAGCTATTGGTAGCAGGGATACAACTAATTACGATTCTTCTCCTGCAGGTTATAAAATAGAATGTATATCAAGCGGAAGCCATAAGAATTATATACAGTTTTATACAAGGAATCTTAATCTAATACGGGGAAATTATTATAAGCTGACATTTAGAGCTAAGTCTACTATAGGATTTACTATTGATAGCATGGCTTTAACAGGACAGAGCTCTCTATGGTCAAGATATTATTCTTCTAAATCAAAAGATGATTTAACAATTACAACAGAATGGAAAACATATCAGGTTCTATTTAAAGC
>CAYOFG010000089.1:0-4205 GCA_964403285.1 uncultured Clostridia bacterium
CAGAAATTCCGGCGGATATTTTAAATAGGGTTAAAAAGAAACCTGCCCAGATGCCAATCCAGCTCGCTATTTTACTTTTTCTGAATCTTTCTTCCGATGAGTTCATAGTGAGTCCTCTCTAAAAACTCTTATTCATTATTTATAACACAATTATTTTCTTTTGTCAACAACCCGTTATTCCACATAGAACAAAAAAGGGCTCGATAAACTGAGCCCTAAAATAGAAGCCATTGGACCTGGTTTTTACGTTTCAACTCATCACTTCTCGGACAGACTGTAAAGAGCAGGGATGATTACCAGGGTAAGAATGGTCCCAACCAATAAGCCGCCGATTATGGAAGTAGCCAAGACCGACCTTGCTTCCGACCCTTCGGCATGACTTAGAGCCATGGGAATCGCTCCCAGAATGGTAGTAGTGGATGTCATTAAGACGGGTCGTAGCCTCGTCGCTGCTCCCTCGACAATTGCCTCCATCTTCTCCATTCCCTTTCTGCGTAATTGATTGATATAATCAACCATTACTATGCCATTATTAACGATAATTCCAGCAAGGATAACCACACCCATACCCGAAGGAAGGGAAAGCGTCTTTCCCGTGATTATGAGGGACAGGATAACTCCAATTAGGGCCAAGGGGACAGTGAACATAATAACGAGTGTCTGACTGAAAGACTCAAATTCTGCTGCAATAACCATAAAAACCAAAAGCACTGCCAGAATGATTATCTTGCCTATACTTATAAAAGTCTCTCGCATCTTTTCGGCTTGTCCCCCATATTCAACAAAGTACTCCTCTGGGAAATTGATTTTCTTCACCCCATTCTTTATACCATTTATCACGCTCGATAGATGTCTACCACCGAGACTCCCGGTTAAGGAGATCACTCTTTTCTGGTTTTCTCTATTTAACCTTATTGGTCCTCGGGCTGGCTCGATTTCTGCAACGTCTTTCAAACGGGTCAGCGCCCCTAAAGGAGAAGGAATAACTATATTCTCAATTTCCCGGATATTCTTTCTACTTTTTTCGTCGAGAGAAACACGGATATCAACTTCCTCGCCACCCTGACGAAGTACTGTAGCTACCTTCCCCTGAACCGCCAATTGCAATGCAGAGGCGATCTGGCTGACAGTTAATCCCAACTGGGACGCGCGGTTGCGGTCAATCACAATCTGTAGTTCCGGCTTCCCCCTTTCCAGAGAACTTCCCAAGTCGTACACTCCTTCTATCTTCTCCATCGCTCCCTTAACCGACCTGGAAAGGTCTTCCAGAACTACCAGGTCTTTGCCAAAGAGTTTAAGCTCAATAGCTGCTTCCTGTCTACCTCCACCAGTAATTATGGATTGTGCCATATCAATAAATTCGTATTGAGCTCCTTCTATCTCGGGTAATTTGGCTCGGATGTCGTTGACAATCTCCTGGGAAATCCGTTTCCTTTTCAGTTTATCTTCCAAACTTACGAAAATTTGTGCCTCATTTACTCCAGCCGAACCCGTGCCAAAGGCCGCATCCTGTTTTGACCCCTCGGAGAGACCGACAAAACTACCCATAGTCTTAACACCATTCTCTGCCAAGACTATATCTTCAATCTTTTTAACCACCTTATCAGTCTCTTCCAAATTTGTCCCTACCGGCATCTTGATCATAAAGGAAGCCATATTATTATCTATGCTGGGAAAAAATTCCTTCCCAATGAAGGGGATTAGACCCAAGGTCAATATGAACAGAATGGCAGCCCAGAACGCCACTTTCTTCCGATTGAACAAGACCCTACGCAAAAATCCTTTATATCTCTCCAGAAAATAACCAAAAGTTCTCTTACCAAAACTTACCTCATAACCTCTAACAGGACCCGACTTAAAAATTTTGGAAGCCATCATTGGCACCAGGGTTAGAGCTACCAGTAGCGAGGCTAAGAGGGAAAACGATATAGTTAAACCCATCTGCGTAAATAACTTACCCGTAATTCCCCTTATAAATAGGAGTGGGATAAAGACTGCCACGGTGGTTAGAGTTGAGGCAGTAATGGCCATACCAACTTCACTGGCTCCCAATTTTGCCGAAGTCCTTGGGTCTTTACCCATGCTCAAATGCCGAAAAGTGTTCTCAATAACCACAATGGAATTATCCACAATCATTCCTACTCCAAGGGCGATCCCAATCATGGTAATAAAGTTGAGAGTGTAACCGAGGAAATAGAGAGGGATGAAAGTAGCTACCAGAGAAAGAGGAATTGATAACGCTATTGTAATTGTCGGACGAAAAGTGCGCAAGAAAAGAAAGAGAATCCCAATTGCCAGAATGGCACCCAGAAAGGCATTGGACCCGGTTACTTTAAGTATTCGCTTTATAATCTGGGACTGTTCGAAAATTTTATAGAACTTTATATCTTGAGGAAGCCTTCCTTTCAATTCCTCAACCGCCTTATTTACACCATTAGAAACCAATACTGTATTGGCTCCTGACTCTTTATTTACTATGACAATGACACTATTCTTTCCATTGGTGCGGGCGTAACTACGCACTTCTTTATATGTGTCGGAAACCGTCGCAATATCCTCCAAATATATGGGGACGCTTTCTCTGAGTGCAATCACAATGTTCCCTATCTCATCAATGGATTCAAACTCACCCACAGTGCGGAGAAGATACTCCTGGTACCCAGATTCGAGGTGCCCTGCTGGAAGGTTGAGATTTTCCAGAGCTAGTTTCTGGCTAACCTCTTCCATAGAAATACGAAGGGACTCGAGCTTCTTCCTGTCAATTTCTACTTTAACTTCCCTTTCCCTTCCTCCCCACACCATACATGAGGCAACTCCATCTACCTGTTCTATACGTTCCTTAAAAGTATCTTTAACCAGTTGCCTGAGGTTCCTCGGGTCTCTCTCTCCTACAACTCCGTACACAGATATGGGCATCATAGAGGGGTCAAACTTCACAACTATGGGCCTATCTATATCTTTAGGGAGAAAATCAGTAATCATATCCAGCCTATCTCTTATATCCTGAGCCAGGAGGTCTAAATTAGCTCCCCACTCAAGCTCCACCATTACCGCAGATAAGCCCTCCTGAGAAAAAGACGTAACCTTTTTCACATTCTTTACAGTAGCCACCACCTCCTCGATAGGCTTGGTTACTATATTTTCCATCTCTTCAGAGGCCACACCTTCGTAAGTAGTAACTACGGACATTACCGGATAGGTTATATCGGGCATCAAGTCGAGACCCAAATTGCTCAGAGAAATAGCCCCAACCACCACAATAATCAAAATGAGCATGGTTACAGTTACCGGGCGTTCAACCGAAAATTCGGGTAGCTTCATTGGATGCCTCCCATTTCTACTTTTGCTCCATCGGTCAAGCCATAATTGCCTTCGACTATCACGCCTTCTCCTTCACTTAATCCCTCAATGATTTCTACTTTTTCTCCATCAGAAACACCAGTTTTGACCTCTCTCAATTTAGCACGATCGGCCTCAACTGTAAATAGAATCGTTCTCCCTTCCTTTTCCAGGACGGAAATTCTGGGCACAACCAATACATTACTATGTTCATTATAAATTATCTCTACATCAGCAAACATTCCCGGCTTCAACCTGTGATCCTTATTCTCAATTTCCAGCTCAACCTTCAGTTTTCTACTCCCGGGGTCTATCGCGGGAGCAACTTTCACCACTCTACCCAGAAAATTTTCTTCCGGGTAGGCATCCACAGAGACGCGCACCTTCTCTCCTTTTCTCAATTTGGTAATATCTTTCTCTCCCACATTCACTACTATCTTAACTTTATCCATATAGGCAATATTAACAACAGGCTCTTGCGGCATCGGTTCCTGGGGGATGACCGAGTCACCTATATCCACATAGTATCTGATTACTGTGCCCTCAATAGGCGATTTTACCTCTGCCTTTGTAAATCCTAAAGCAGGTTCATCGCGGTCGATTAGAGCAACAATTTCACCCTTTTTAACACTATCTCCTTCTTCCTTAATTTTCTTTATTAACTTTCCCGAAACCCTGGTATAGACGTCCACCTCCCTCAATCCCCGAATATCGCCATTAAGAGATATTATCTCTTCTATATCTCCTCTTCCCGCCGGGAAAGTCTTAACGGCAGTAATTTTTTCTTCTACAGAACCCTTTATGTTCCTTTTTGTCATGTTATAACTTACTATCCTATAGGCAACCAAGCCAACAACCAGTAATAC
>CAYOFG010000090.1:0-4160 GCA_964403285.1 uncultured Clostridia bacterium
GCAGAGCTATCGTCCCGATGAATCGGGACAGCTACAATATCTAAAAGATAGTTTGTGAAGCTCTTGGAATTTTAGCCAAAAACCGAGCGATGAACAAACTATTCTTTAAATATGTATTACTTTAATTCCTTTTACTCTGTGAGACGCCGGTAATACTGTTTAATCAGTTCTTTATAGATTTCTGGATATTTTTCTTTGAGGGCTTCCAGAAGTTCCTGACGAAATTCCTTGGGTGGTTGGTAGTCGTGAGCTTCGGGAATTTTTACATAACCTTCCCTGAATCCCATCCTCCCTCCGGGAAGCGTCCCCCCTCTTGGCTGAAGAAAACCGACCAGGGGCTTTCCTGCTCTTTTTGCCAGTTCCATCAATTTTTTAGAAGCAGAAGCAAGGCCTTCTTTTCCCTGAGCCAGATAATAGAGCGCTTCTCTCTCTTTTTCCAAGGCAGGCTCGGTCTTCTTTTTCTCCAATTCTCCCGAAGCCTTATCCATTGCGGAAGAAGCTTTCTCCATATTAGAGATAATTTCCGGGCCGATGGCGGAAGTTTTGCCGGAAATTTCCTCTAACTTCTGCTTTAGTCCTCCGGTGCGGCTTTCTACCTCCTTCTGTTTTTTGGCCAGATTTTCAAGTTCCCCGAGATCTTCTTCTTTGAACACTTCCATTACTTCTTCTTCAAATTCTAATAATTTTGCGATCTCCTCTTCTTTCTCTCGCAGGTAAACAATATTCTCTCCCGTTTCAGAAACATCTCTCTCTTTCCCTTCCCAATCCTCCCTCAAGGACAGAAGGCTCTTCTCTTGCGGGGTCAACTCTTCCTCTTTTTCTTTCTCCTCAGGCAATTTAGATAACTCAATTGAAATTTTCTCTTTTTCCTTTTTAACCTGAAGGATGAATTCATCTACAATTCCCAACGTACTATTCAGTCCTGTGATGGTTTCTTTTAATAACTCTTTTGCCCGGCGAGGAGTCTCCCCGGACAGCTCGCTGAGAACGTCTTCCATTCTCCTTAACACGATCGACAGGTTCTGATAGAGAGCAGGATATACTTTTATATAATTCAATTTACCCTTCAGGTTTTCTTGTAATTCTTTCGCTTTTTTTATCACCTCCTCTTGTAACTTAGCTAATTTCTTTAACAGGTCCTCTTGCTTCTTAAACAAGGCTTCCAACCGTTTCTTATCCAGTTGGTTAGTGCGGTCAATCAATTCTTTTTCTTCGGCAATCAGTCTTTCCAACTCCTGGGAATATACATTTACCTTTTGCGACAGTTGGGATGACTCACCAAGAGATGGCACCTGATTGGCAGCAGCTTGTAGGATGGCCATCGTTGAGGAAAGCGTTTTAAGTAAGTTCTTAGCTATGTTCAATGCAGCCTCCAGGTCTCCCTTAAGAATTTTGTCAGCCATCTTTTCTATATCACCGGACATCTCTCCTAACTCGAGACTCTTGATTGCATCTTGATTGATGAATTCTTCCGGCAAAGTTTCCGGAAGCTGCGAGAGGTTTCTTGCCAGTTTGGCCATAAGTTCTGAGATTTTCGCCAGGCTCTTTTTAAGTTCCTCCAATTTCTGTTTATCTATTTCTTTTCCCATCTCTTCTAAATTTTGAGTGAGGTCTGTCTGGCTCTCCAATAATTCCTGGGCTGTCCCCAGTACGTCGCGCATCTTCTCATCCTGGAGAAGGTCCTGAGCTAAAAGAGACATCTTTTCCAGTTCGGAAATGATCTCCTCTTGATTGTTCTTCACTTTTTCCATATATTCTTTCCTATCGGTGCCCGTTGCTTTGACCGCTTCAGAAATTTTAGATAAAACTTCTGTGATTTTTTCATCTTTCAGATACTGTAGGTTTCCTTCCATGTCTTTATATTCTGAATATGCTTGAAAATTACCCAGGGGATCCGCTTCCATGCGAGGAAGGAGCTTCTGCAAATAATTGAGCAAATCTTCGGTTGACTTTTCGACTTTTGCCTGGTCGGCCTGGATGCTTTCCAACTCTTCCACATCTTGTATTTCCTCCCAATTTTCTACTCTACTCTTGGCTAGAATCTGGTCTCCCAGAATACGCAATATCTCCTCTCTGAAACGGTGCTCCATCTGTTCAATCTCTTCATGTTCCTTAAGGTAACTGAATACTTCCAGGTAGTAAGTTTGGGAAAGGCTACTTTTTGGCCCGGATATAGCATCGTTGTCCCAGGCTTCCATATAATAACTGATTAGCTCACCAGGACGCAACTGGAGCTTTTCCAGCTCCCACTGGTAGCCGTGCAGTTTCTGACCCACCGCAGGTTCAAATCTTTCAATCCTTCTTCTCTCGGGTTTCATCGACTCAGAAGTTTCCCCTCTTAACTTCTGGTATACAAGGTCTATCTGGGTCAGTCCAAAGTCATCGCTCGCCTCATAAGCAAGCTCAACTTTGCTCTTCTCCGAGACTGTCAAGTCGCAACCAGGGGCAATAATCTTTATTTCAGGGGGACTGTCGAGAAGTGTCCTTATGTAGTGCTTAATGGGCCGAGGATTGGTATAACCCTGAGTATCCTCCACTTCCACCCAGTAGACTCTTTCGCCAGTTAGAACTAAACCTCCTTTAGGGTACAAATCTCTCTCAATATTTAGAGGTAGTCTCTTCCCATCATCAGTTAGAAGAAATCCTTTTTTTATAGGCTTATTGACTTTAAAATTCATTTGCACTTGAGTTCCCAGTAGAGCCTCGAGGTCTCCTGAGGTCTTCTCCATCATCAACTCGGACAATCCTGTATAAGAAGGATAGATGTATTTGAGAGAAATGTCTCCCACTTCCGGAAACATGACTACACTGATTGAATAAACCTGCGTGCGCAAATCTTTCCATTCAATAGAGTAATCGATTGGTTGAGTAATCGTTGAGAATTTATAGAAAAACTTATGAACTTCTCCCTGTGGGTATGCTTCTCTAACCATTTTGGCCCTTTGCCAGCTCCTTCCCGAAATTTTATATATTAAGTAGGGAGTTCCTCCTCTCTGGAAAATCTCCACTCCCAGCTCCTGGCTTTCGCCGTGTAACACTTCTACATTCCCCGGAGTAACCCGCAGCATTCGATTCACCTCCTCGTAATCTAAAGGTCGCAAAATCCGGGGAAGTGAAAAGGGCAGAATGCGCGGGGGAAAGAAGAGAAGAAACGCAAAAATTAGAAAAACTGAAAGGCTTATGAAGAAAAATTTCTTAAGACGTTTTATATCTTCTACCTCAAAAGTGTTAACTATTCTCACCTTCTGCGAAGTCCTTCTAATAAGTTCACCAATCAATGCTTTAGATACATAAACTTCACCTGCTGAGCTTGCTATGGGAAAGAGTTGTATAGAATTTATTAAATCGTCTCTTAACACGGCGTACCTTTTCTGAATTTTGAGAGCAATCTTGTTCTCGGTTAAAGGGAAAAGTAAAGGAATCACAATAAATTTTACTAAGAGAATAATAACGGAAAGAATAAGACCTATAAGAAAATAGAAGCGTATCCTGGAATTAAAAGAAATTGAATAGTCTAAAATGCTAAAAACTATTACCAATCCCATAAGAATGGAAAAAGACAAAAGAATCCCTTCCATCAAAGTTTTAATTCTTATCCACCTTCTTACCATACCAATTATTCTAATCAATTGGAAATAGGCATCGACCATCTTCCCCTCTTATATCATACCGCTTCTGCGGCGAATGTACCATTCTATACTTAGCAATATACACAAAATAAGAAAGATAGAAGGATTATTCCACACAGCGACCACTCTCTTCACTACAGGTTGAGTCTCTCTTACTTCTGGTAAAATGATTTCTTCTGATTTGATGTTACTGATATGAAAATACTTCCCCTTTGTTAAATCCGCTAGTTCTCTCAAAAGTGGTTCGTTCAGTTGAGCATTTTCCCACTCCAGGGAAGGAATGGCCACGTTACAGGAAACAGTGTCCCTGCCGAGAACCTTCGAGCCTTCCCAGGCTGTGGCCGTGAATGTATACTTTCCTTCCTGCTCGGCAAGATAATTAGTTCCGTATTCCCCATGTCTATCTTTTGGTGAAGCGCTGCCCAAATCGATCTTCTTTCCCGAAGGGTCCACCAATTCTAAATAGACCCGTCCCTGCTCACTCGGTCTATAGTATCGGTCAAACACTGTGACCGACAAAAGAATCTCCTC
>CAYOFG010000091.1:0-4116 GCA_964403285.1 uncultured Clostridia bacterium
AATGTAAGTAGTGAGGGTGCATCCTTGATTTTGGATAGTTCGCTTCCTGTTTCCTCATTAGTTACTCTTAGACTCGATTTATCTCCGGATTATTCCCAGATAGAAACTAAGGCACAGGTGATGTGGAGTTACTTCTTAGCAAGAAACAAAAAGTTCAACTGTGGCGTGCGTTTTCTTGACCTGGGAGAAAAGCATCGAGAAGTCCTTAATAAACTCATCGGGGAAGGAATGGAAAACAATAAATCTGTTCCTGAGAGGAGAGGGAGTGACCGACGGGTAAAGACAAAGGAACTGAAGGAGCGCCTCTGGAAGGCAGAAATGGTGCTAAAGAAAGTTAAAAAGACGATGGACAGGCGAGTAGTGATAACGGGTCTGGGAGTAATAGCCCCTAACGGCATGGGGAAAGAAGCCTTCTGGGAAGCAATTGTCCAAGGAAAATCTGGTGTGGGTAGAATTAAAAGTTTTGATACTTCTGGTTATGATACGAAAATTGCTGCAGAAATTTCAGATTTCGATGCCTTAAATTATATGGAAAAATCCATTGCAAAAAGGGTTGACCGATTTGCTCAATTTGGGATTGCTTCTGCTAGGATGGCAATAGAAGATGCGGAATTGGATTTAAAAAAGGAAGATAAAGATAGAATTGGCGTGTGTATAGGCTCAGGATTGGGCGGTGTCCTTTTTCATGAGGAGCAAATAGAGCTTATGCATAGAAAGGGTCCAAAATCAGCTCATCCATTAGGAGTGCCGAAAGTTGCTCCTAATGCTGTACCTGGACATATTTCTATTCAATTGGGGTTAAAGGGCTTAAATATAGCTATCTCTACAGCCTGCTCCTCAGGAACACATGCTGTGGGTCAAGCTTTTTACATGATTCGACTGGGAAAAGCAGATGTGCTGGTAGCAGGGGGCACAGAAGCACCTATTACACCCTTTACTTTCGGAGCCTTTAATGCTTTACAAGTTTTGTCAAAAAGGAATGAATCGCCTAAAGAAGCCAGCCGGCCATTTGATAAAGAGAGAGATGGGTTTGTTATGGGAGAAGGAGCAGGTATTCTTATACTTGAATCGCTCGAACACGCAGAAAAGAGAGGTGCGCGCATATATGGAGAAATAATAGGTTATGGCATGACAAGCGGTGCTCACCATATGGTTATGCCCGCTCCAGAGGGAAAAGATGCAGCCAAAGCAATGAGTTTGGCTTTAGAAGATGCGGATATCGCCCCAACTGAGGTGGATTATATAAGTGCTCATGGAACATCTACGCGGGCAAATGATAAGACTGAAACACAAGCAATTAAGAAGGTTTTTGGCGAGTATGCCTATAAGGTTCCTATAAGTTCCACAAAGTCAATGATTGGTCACCTTATAGGAGCCGCCGGAGCAGTGGAATTAATTGTTTGCGCTTTAGCTATAGATAATGGCATTATCCCTCCGACGATTAATTATAAGGTGCCTGACCCTGAGTGTGACCTTGATTATGTGCCGAATACCGCTCGGAGAAGTAAAATAGACATCGCCTTATCAAATTCTTTTGGCTTCGGCAGCAATAACGCAGTGGTAATAGTTAAGAAATACGAGAGCTGATTTGTAAAATCACTAAAGACCGAGTATATATGATGAAAATTGACAGAAATACAGTAGAAACGCAGGTTAAACGGATTCTGGCAGATCAGCTAGACTTAGATGTGGGAGAAATTAAAAAGACAGCTGTTCTCACCGACGACCTCGGAGTAGATTCTTTTGGTTCAATAGAAATAGTATATGAATTGGAAGATAAATTTGGTGTGGAAATTCCAGAAAAAGACCTCGCGGATGTGAAGACAGTGGATGATATAGTAACTTACATAATTTCTCGACTTTCCAGATAATAAGAATAAATATAAATTAATGTATGAAATATTTAATATATTGAACACGGCAAAGCTTCTTCTTGGTGCTATTAGAGACTTGGTGATAAGGTTCTTACCTCGGGGACTTGTCAGATTAATTATAGCTCCCGGCAGGTTTGCATTTATAGTACATCCACTAAGTTTTAAAGATGCGGGCAAGAAGTATCCCTTTGCTGAGAAGTTACCCGAAAGTTTTATAGATATTTGGACAAGATATTATTGGCCTATAGTTGGATCCGAAATCACCGGTTTTAAGACAAAAAGAAATGAAGAAGTAAATGGATGGATTATTATTTGTCCTTTAACACCGAGGCAGATGATGAGAGATCAACCTTTAGCGAGAAGAAAAATTTTGCAATCTGTCAAGTTAGCGGAAAAGTTAGGTGCAAAGATTGTTGGATTGGGGGCATTTACTTCTATTCTTACTCATGATGGTGCTGATCTGATTGGCAAAGTGAAGGTGGGTTTGACCACGGGAAATGCTTATGCCGCCGCTCTCCTGATTCGGAATGCGATTAAAATAGCGGAAAAAATAGGGATGGAATTAAAAGATGCTACTGTTGCGATCGTAGGAGCAGGAGGGTCGGTCGGTTCTGCGTGCGCGAGAATACTGTCTGAAAAAGTAAAACAGCTCATATTAATAGATATAGATAGAGAAGCTCTAAAGTCTCTTATTAGGACAGTAGAGATTCGAAGAAATTCAAAGATTTATTCAGAAATTGACGTTGTCTCCACTGCTGATATTGTTATTGCGGTGACCAGTGCAATAGGAGAAATGATAACTCCTTCACATTTGAGTTCGGGAACTATTGTTATCGATGGGAGCCAGCCGAAGAACGTTTCTAAAGAAGTAATCAAACATCGGGATGATATTTTAGTGATTGAGTCCGGCCTGGCCAAGATCTCTGGCATTAATCATAAGTTAGACCTCGGTATTCGTAAAGAGGAGGTCTATGCATGTCTTGGCGAGGTTTTCATTTTGACCTGGAAAGATTGGGATGGAAATTATTCCATTGGGAAAGTGGACCCTAAACATGTTCACGAGGTTTTGGCGGAAGAAAAAAAAGTAGGTTTATCTCTAGCAGATTTTCGGAATTCTGGAGGAGTTATAACAGATAGAGATATTGAACATTTTAAGAGTTACAGATTTTCTCATTAAAAATTGATTATTAGTTTTTGAAGCTATTTTTTCTGACGTATGCATTTGGAATCTGAGTAGTAAGGAAAATTAATCTAATGTATCAAATTAACCCGCATGCAATTCCTAACCTGATTTCTGCAATCTTCTCAATAGGTATAGGTATTTTCGTATTTACAAGAAATAAAAGATCGAAAGTTTACACGTCTTTTCTTCTTCTAACGGTAGCAGTCTTTATTTGGCAATTAGGGACTTTTCTACTTTTATTAGCCCCTAACACAAATCAGGCACTATTTTGGTGTAGGTTTGTTTATATTGGGGCAATCTTCATTCCCGTTACGACATTCCATTTTGTCACTACTTTCTTGGGGTTAAGAAAACAAGAAAAATATGTCCTTCTAAGTTACATCATAGGTGTCTTAATTTTTCTTCCTCTGAGTAGAACTAAATATTTTCTCCCATCTGTGTATCGGTATTTCTGGGGCTACTGGTTTAAGGCGGGACTCTTACATCCTTTATTCTTGCTATTTTTTGCAGTGTTAATGTTAATAAGTTTCTATAATTTATTTTTAGGGTTTAAGACAGAGAAACTACCGAGCGAACGCGTCCGAAGAAAATATCTATTTATAGCCCTCCTCATTGGCTATGTGGGAGCAGTTGATTATTTTCCAAACTATGGGATAGGAGTTTATCCTTTTGGTCACCTCGCAGTTATTGTTTGTGTATTGACCATTGCTTATGCCATTGTCACATATAGGCTGATGGATATTGCGGTGGTGATTACCCGCACAGGCGTATTAGCTGGGACTTATGCTTTTATTATCGGCATTCCCGCTCTGGTGGCTTCAGTGGGGAGACCGTGGCTTGTGGGAGTTATGGATAGGCTTTGGTGGGTTCCTCCATTGGGGCTTTTTGCAGGGTTGGCTCTGGTTGGTCCTTTTGCGGCGCTCTTTTTAATTCGCAAGATTGAGTGGAAACAGCGGGAGAAGGAATTGACAGCAGAAGAGCATCTGGAGAGGACAGCGCAGGGGATGATTGAGATAGATAGTGTTAAGAGATTGGTGAAGATAATCCCCAGATATCTTA
>CAYOFG010000092.1:0-2915 GCA_964403285.1 uncultured Clostridia bacterium
ATGACCGTACTTCCTGGCAAGTTTTATCGCGCATTCGTTGGCTTCTGCTCCACTATTGGAAAAGAAGACCTTGCCCGGGATAGACAATTTCACCAACTTCCGAGCCAGCTTAACCTGTAGGCGGTCGTAGTATAGATTCGAAATATGGAGATGCCTTGCCAGTTGTTCCTTTACTGCTTTCAGAATCCGGGGATGGCAATGGCCTAAATTATTCACCGACAGACCACTAAAAAAGTCAAGATATTTCTTGCCTTCCTCGGACCAGATATATTTCCCTTTAGCCCTGTTGACTGTCAGAGGGTAGCGTTTATATGTCCCCATAATAAATTTTTTTTCGTAAACCCTCAAATCTCCCATTAGTTTTACCCAGAATAGAAATTACTGTAGCAGTATACCAAAAAAAGAAAAAAATAGCAATAATGGGCGTGTAGTGTAGCCCTTTACCCCGTTAGAAATTCCCCCAAGAGAATTTCTAACACCCATTTCTAACGGGGTTTATGGGCGTCCCGATTTATCGGGACGGGCATAAAGCCCTACACTACCAACAGAAAGTTTGCAGGAGAAAGTTATAAGTTTCTTCTATTTGTTAATACATAGAAGTATTTTCTATGCCTGTCCAAATAATCCTTTAATCTACCTTCGCCAATTGCACGAAAAATCTCCTTTGTATTCGCTTCTCCTTTCATATCATAGGTAAAACTACTTCCCTTTATGGGATAATCTCGCTTCAGGTCCTCCGGAAGTCTTACGTACTCAGAATCAGGCAAGACAACCAAGAGAGTCTCTGGTAATGCTTTTTCGCGTTCCAGATAGTCGTAAGCTGAGTCTATCCGATCTCCATAATAGATTCCATCTAAAAATCGGGAAGTGTAGATAGTTAGCCAAACCCTCGGACCTCTATCGATTCCCAGGGTGACAATTCTTGTTTCCTTCCCGATTCCTTTAAGGTATCTTAAGCTCAGCTCTCTCCAGGGGTCGGGTGTCGTTGCCGGGATAATCCCGCCAATGAAAATAAAGGCAATTGTCGCCATTGTGCAAGCTATTGTTGGCGGAATCGGGGCAAATATTTTTCTCTTATAGAATCTTCCCAGAAGTATAATCCCTCCCAGTATAACTATCAACGCTAATAAGGAAAATATGAAACCATAATACCCAAAAGAATAGATAGCAACCGTTAAAAAGAGTAAAACCAAAGCCAAAACTACAAACAATGATAGAATAAGAAGGACCACTAACTTGAACAGTCTGTTCCGGAAACCACCTTGCTCCTCAATCCTCACCAGATACTCTCCTGTGAGAAGCGCTAAAGCCGGGGAGAGGGGAAGCAAGTACCTGGAGTGATTAGGCGAAAGGAAAAAAGCAAAGATACCAAAGGTTACAACTATCCAAAGAAATAGGAACAGAGCCTCATTTCTATTATTTTCCTTTTTCTTAGTCGATAGAGCACCAATCAGGAGGAAAATCGACCAGGGAAAAAAATGTCTTACCATTGTACCTAAATAGTAGCCAATGTTGGAAAGTAAATCTATGGAAGACCTGTCGACCTTATGAACTAATTCCTCAAAAAAGAAACAACTTATAAATCTATTTCCATGGAGAATATACATTGTCAGGGGCCAGGGAACTACTATCAACAGAAAAAATAGGAACGCCCAAGGAGTGAATATATCTTTTAAAGCTGCTCTATTCTTTGAAAAAATCAATAAGAATATCACCATAGATATAAAGGGAATCAAAAAACCGGGAGGACCTTTAGTCATAGTAGCCAGTCCCATGGCTATAAAAGAGAAAATAAAATACGAACGCCGATTCTTTTGTCCAAAAAATCCTTTCGCAAAAAAGAGCATGGAAAGGGTTATAAAAAAGGTGAGCACCATGTCTGTCCTTGCGGCTCGCGCATCAAGGAAATAGAGCGAACTGGAAAGTAGGGCAAGTGAGGAGAACAGAGCTCCCTTGTAATTACCGAAAAGAATCAGTGAAAAATAGTAAATTAGTACTATACCGGAAGTCGCGAAAATTACTGATGGCAAGCGCCCGGAAAATATGTTAACTCCAAAAACCTTGAAAGAAAGAGCAACAAGCCAGTAGAATAATATGGGTTTCTGAAACGCGAATTCCCGCCCTTCAAAGACTGGCGTTATCCAGTCGCCGCTCTTAACCATGCCTAAGCCGTGACTGAGGTAGTAAGTTTCGTCACACTGATAAGTAGTTATCTCCGAAAGACCTGAACAGAATAGAGCAAAAGACGCTATAGCGAGAATAAAATATATTTTTCTCCCTTTAATAAATTTTAAAATGTTCGTCTTTAAATTCATCAGCGTTTCCTTCCACAGACCACATCATAATCTCCTATCTGTTTCAGAAGTTTGGGAATATCCCGAGGGTCGTTTTGCATATCACCGTTCATGGTAAGGGACTTTAATAAAATCTCCAGATTATCTCTCTCATTATAAACAGGAATCACAACCGAATAGTCCATCACATACCACCATTTGTAGCAGCAAAGAGAACTTTGCCCTCTTTCTGTAGCAGCAAAGCGTAAGCTTTGCTTCCTTTTTAGCCCCGATGCATCGGGACAGCTACTTCATTATTTTCGTTCCTCCCAATTTCATCTGTTTATCAATTAGAGGCGAAAGAGCGTCTTTCTTTCGACCATCAAGGATATCTATCTCTTTTACGCCTTTCTGGAGAGCCTGCACGCAGGAATTTATCTTGGGAATCATCCCTGCAGTAATCGTTCCCTTTCTTATGAGCTCCTCAACCTTTTCTATTTTTATCTCTTCAATTACAGACTTTTCATCTTTAGGATTCTCCAGAATGCCTGGCACATCGGTTAGGAAGACTAACCTTTCTGCTCCGATAGCGCCAGAAAATTGCGAGGCAAAGATATCGGCATTGATGTTATAAGTTACTCC
>CAYOFG010000092.1:3015-4092 GCA_964403285.1 uncultured Clostridia bacterium
TGTCCTTCAACGAACCTTGGCTTCTTGCCAAAAATGGACAACTTTTCAGTAATTTCCAGCCCGCCGCCATGAACAATAACGGGATTTTTCCTTCTCTTTGCCAGGGATATAACATTTTTCAGGTGACTATCCATCACCGGTCCCTTTAGAAGTTTTCCGCCAATCTTTATTACTAACAACTTTGTCACTGCTTCCCCTCTCTCATTGGTTCTATCTGGAATGACTTCCCACTAGTTCTTATAACAATAGCACCATTATTAGAAGTAGAGAAAAATTTTATCTTACCATACTTTTCTTCTAATTTTCTAACCTGAAACTTGCCTGATATTATACCATATTTAGGTGCCACTTTATACAAGAATTTTGGAGATATCAGCCCCTTCCCATGCTTAGGTATCTGCAGAATATCACTTTCAATCTCTTCTTTGCTTAGTTCTTCCTGGATCTCATAATCAATATCTCCTGTGAAAAGAATTCTAAAATCTCCATAACTCAACTTAATAACCAAAGAATTACTGTCAATATTCTCTTTCATAATCCGGGGATTCAGAATGCAAAGTTTCACGCCATTATATTCAACCTTTTCACCATAAGATATGTGTTTTAAGGGAATCCTTTTCTCTCTGATAATCTGAGAGAACTCATGGACAAGGTCATCATCGTAATTTTGCCCATTATAGTACACTCTTTTTACTTTAAATTTTTTCAAAATGGGAATCAAACCTCTTATGTGGTTATAGTGAGGATGAGTCAAAAAGATAGTATCTATCCTGGAGACACCATTTTTCAATAAATAAGGATTTATCACTTTATCACCTATATCAAATTTTCCTAATACACCGCCCCCGTCTATCAATATGTCTCTCCTGTCAGGCAGTCTAAGGTGAATCGTATCTCCCTGTCCCACATCGAGAAAAGTAATTGATAGTTTGTCCGAAGGGAGTATTTTCCCGGCGGCTGCCGAAAATATAATGAGAAGCGGGAAAAAGAGAATGAGTCTACGTACTGAACGGGAAGATTCTATTTTCGGTAGAAAAGAGAAGAAAAGATAGTAAGATAAGATAAATATGCAGGAAG
>CAYOFG010000093.1:0-3779 GCA_964403285.1 uncultured Clostridia bacterium
CCCCTTGGGAGAAATCAGATTATTTCTCCCAAACCCTCTAATCCGCATCCCGATGACTATCGGGATGCTTATGAAATTTATTCCCTCCTATTCATTTCAGAGATGAAAATCTATTAAAATTATATAAAATTCGCCACATCCTGGCAAGAAAAAAAATCCTTGTTCCCAGCTCTTTCGTCTAAAATAGTCTATAGTCTAGACGTGAAATCTAAAGCGCACTATGTCACCGTCTTGAATTTCGTAATCCTTTCCCTCTATCCTGACCAATCCTTTCTCATGTAGAGTCTTCTCATCACTTTTCTCTAAATCTCCAAAGGAGAAGACTTCGGCCTTGATGAATCCTTTCTCCATATCAGAATGTATCTTTCCTGCTGCCAATACTGCCGGAGAATTTCTTTTTATTGTCCAGGCTTTTACCTCCGTCCCCACAACAGTGAAAAAAGTAACCAGGTCGAGCAATTTATAAGAAAAGAGTATCAGACGCTCCAATGCGCCCTTGTCTATACCCAGCTCTTTTCTAAATTTCTCTCTCTCCCCCTTCTCCAATTGAGCAATTTGAGCTTCCACTTCTGCCGACACGCTCAACCCCTCAGCCCCTTCACCTCTGGCATACTCCTCCACCTTCTTCCCCGAGGTGAAATCTTTCTCATCCACGTTAGCCACATATAGAACTGGCTTGGCTGTAAGTAAGTTGTAAGAGGCTCGCAAATCTTCCACTACTTCTATTCTCCTGGCAGGTACTCCCTTCTCCAAGCCTTCTCTTATCTTTTCCAATGCTTTCAGTTTTTCTTTAGCTTTCTTATCGCCACTTTTAGCTAGGCCACTCAATTTTTCAATATTTCGCCCCACCACTTCCAGGTCTGCCAACATAAGCTCGGTGTTGACAACTTCAATATCCCGCACCGGGTTGATATCTCCCATAACATTAACTACTTTTTCATCCGGGAAACAGCGAACGAGATGGACTATAGCATCCACCTCCCGAATATGGGATAAAAATTTGTTTCCCAGCCCTTCGCCCTGGGATGCTCCCTTTGCCAGCCCAGCCACATCTAAGAATCTTATCGTAGAGTGGGTCAACTTTTGAGGCTTATAAATCTCCCCCAGTTTCTCCAGCCTCTCATCAGGAACTTCCACAATTCCAATATTAGGCTCGATAGTACAGAAGGGATAATTGGAAGCCAGAGCATGACCCGCAGTTAGACCATTAAACAGCGTCGATTTCCCCACGTTGGGAAGACCAATAATTCCTAATTCCATAATCTTAATTTGAAATTTGTGATTTTTGATTTGTAGTGTAGGGGTTTATCCCCGTCCCGATAAATCGGGACGCCCATAAACCCCGTTAGAAATGGATGTTAGAAATTCTCTTGGGGGAATTTCTAACGGGGTAAAGGGCTACACTACCAATAAACAAAATTACGCTACAGGAAGAGGGTGACTAACCATTTGTGAAATGCCAGAATCCCATTAGCAAATACCAAAGATACAACAGCCATCAACTTCAATAAGATATTTAAGGAGGGACCCGCCGTATCCTTGAAAGGATCGCCAACAGTATCACCGATGACAGAGGCCTTATGCACTTCAGAACCCTTTCCGCCTAAATTGCCTTCCTCAATATATTTCTTAGCATTGTCCCAGGCTCCTCCTGCATTAGCGAGAAATATTGCCAGGGGAACTCCTGTAACAAGGGAACCGGCCAAAAACCCACCCAGTGCTTCGACTCCTAAAATGGTTCCCACGATGAGAGGCAAGAGAATAGCTGCAATTCCTGGAATCACCATCTCTCGCAAAGCTTCCCGAGTGGTAATATCGACACAGCGAGCCGAATCCGGCCTTGCCGTACCAGCCATAAGCCCGGGAATTTCCCTGAATTGCCTTCTTACTTCTTCCACGATTTTAAAAGCTGCCCTGCCTACTGCTTGTATTGTGGCGGCAGAAAAGAGAAAAGGAACCACACCGCCTATAAAGAGTCCAGCAACAACCTGTGGTTTCATTATATTTAGAATAAGTTGGGAAGTCATGGTAATTTCATCATATACGCTCAATCCAACAGTCTGGGCAAAAGCAGTGAAAAGCGCTAACGCAGTTAAAGCAGCAGAGCCAATAGCAAATCCTTTACTGATGGCTGCGGTTGTGTTACCCACTGCATCGAGTCTTTCAGCGCGCGACCTCACCTCAGGAGCCATTCCAGCCATTTGGGCAATACCACAAGCATTATCAGCAATTGGTCCATAGGCATCAATAGCCACAGTCGTCCCTGTTATTGATAACATGCCCACAGCCGAAAGAGCCACACCAAAAATATTTGCAAACTTATAAGCAACAATAGTAGCCACTCCTATGGCTACTAGAGGAATTGCTACACTGAACATTCCAGAGGATATCCCTTGCAGGATATTAGTAGCCGGACCAGTGCGCGATGATTTTGCTATATTCTGCACAACTTTGCCTGATGTATAATACTCCGCAGTAAATCCAACAACCATTCCCGCAGCTAATCCCGAAAGAATGGCAAAGAAGCTATTGACTTCCCCATACCAGAAAGTCGCCAGGAAGAATGCACCAATTATGAAAAGAGAAGCGCTGGCAACCATTCCTTTCCGCAAAGCCGTCTGAGGGTCCTCTCCCTCAGCGGTTCGGACGAAGAAGATTCCAATAATGGAGGAGATAATTCCCCAGCCAGGCAGAAGCAGGGCTAGCATTATTCCTTTAATATCTTGAAAAGCTACTGCAATAACCATTGCCGAAATTATTGCGCCTACATAGGATTCAAAAAGGTCCGCACCCATACCCGCAACGTCGCCAACATTGTCGCCGACATTATCTGCAATCACCGCCGGATTACGGGGATCATCCTCAGGAATGCCCGCTTCAACTTTGCCCACTAAATCCGCACCTATGTCGGCAGCTTTGGTATAGATCCCACCACCCACACGAGCGAAAAGAGCTACGGATGAAGCCCCCATACTGAAACCAACGATAAGTTGAGTTGCCTCAATCACCCTATCCAGAAGGTTTTCATAACGGAGACCCGCGTGGTGGAGAAAAATTAAAAATACAAGAGATAAACCAAACAGGCCGAGGCTGGCAACACTAATCCCCATTACTGAGCCGCCGGGAAAAGCAATCGCCAACCCTTCGTTAAAGCTCCTGGTAGCTCCCTGGGCGGTGCGCGCATTCGAGCGAGTGGCAATCTGCATTCCGAAATAGCCTGCCAGAAGGGAACAGAATGCTCCTGCCGCAAATGCTGTTGCTGTCTTTTTAGCCACAAAAAAGTAGAGAACCGCTCCCAATATAGCCACAAAAAGAGTAATCGCCGAAAACTCACGGAAAAGAAAAGCCATGGCTCCTTCGTGAATCATTTCCGAAATCTCTCTCATCTTCTCTGTTCCTTGACTTTTCCTGAGAATCTTTATGGAGAGATAGACGGCAAACAATAATCCAAGAAACCCCAACCCTAAGGCCCACGCTATACTGGGTAAATCTCTAAGCGATTCAACCATTCCTTCCTCCACTAATCTCGATGATTATTTTTCAGGAATCTCAATGGAATAGCCTTCAGGAGTAATAATTCCAGCTGAAACTATCAATTTCATACCATCTTCCACTGTCATCTTTAAGGGAATCACCTCTTTCTCAGCGACAATCGCAAAGAAACCCGTGGTAGGATTGGGAGTTGTGGGAATAAGAAGAGAGAATTTCCTCTTCCCCTCCTTCTCATAAATGTTGGTCACGAAAGCAATTGCGTAGACTCCTTTGCGAGGATATTCCAC
>CAYOFG010000094.1:0-3710 GCA_964403285.1 uncultured Clostridia bacterium
TGCTTTAAAGGCATATTTGTCTAAGTGGAATACGCTCAAAGCTTCTCTTTCGGATGCATTAGGTAATATAAAATCACCAGAAAAACAGACAAAATATTCACAGAGATGTGACCAAGTAGATGGCGATAAGGTAAAAAAACAAGCAGAAAAAACTATTAGTGCCCGCGTTATTGAAACCGAGAGGAGAAAAACAAAAGGACCATTTGATAATGCTCTAAGCATTCTTTTTTCACTTATTTTTGGGCGATATATCTATACTTTTATAATAGGTTCCGCGCCTGTTGCGCAAAGGTCATCATTGATGCGGGTGGGATTATCTGGTGTCAGCTGGTGGACTGTAGCAATGATATTAGGAGTTTCCGTTTTTGGTCTCATCTTTCATTACAGGCATAATATTGGAGACTGGCTGGGAATCACTTCTAAGGAGAAAAAGAAAACAGCACCATTGGGCCGAAAGCCCAAAGAACCTCTATTGCCGACAAGAAAAGAGAAAAAACCAGAGGTCCCGATAAGTAAGACACCCTCAATGAAAGTTGAAACCGTATCCAAAGAGCAGAAAATAAGAGACCTAGCGGAAGAGATTGTAGACATCAGAAGAGTTCTTAGAAAAGCAGCAGTAGATACATTAGAGAAAGTAGCTCAAGGCGATAAGATTGATATAGTCACAGCAGAATTTGGACAAGAGTGGCAACTTTGCCTGGACGATTTTAAACTGTTAAAGGATGAATTAGGAAATATGATAGGACAAGATAAAGCAAATAAGATTCTTTCTAACAAAGAGATGATATTTGACCGGTTAAGCCCTGAAGGATTAAGTCCTGAAGAAATACTTCGTAAAATAAGAAAATATATAGAAGCTATTCCCAAACACGAACCCGCTGATAACGCCATAAAGAGTGGACAAAACTATAGTGGCTTCACCTTAATTTCCGTACTTCCCTGGATAATAATTATAGCTACATTGGGTATTTTGACTTATTCTCTCTCTGGCGATGCCAAAAATAGTATTTCATTAGCTTTTATACCATTTATAGGAGCTATCTTACCTGAAGATGAGGGCTACCAAGCCGCCATAAAATATTATAGAGAATCTATGATAGCAATCGAGAAATGGCTGCGGCGTAAAGTAAATGAGTTTAGAAAATACATACAGAAAGGACTATATCGAGAAGCTTATAGATTAGCTCTGCTTCTTCATGACCTTAATAATGTTGGAGAATGGAGTTACCAAAGACAACTTGAATTTGGCACGGCTTTCTTTATGAATGATCAGTATCACTTAGCCATACCTCATTTTAGGAAGGCACTCAGGATAATGCGCAAGGTTACAGGAGATATTGATTCTATATCTAAAATTGATAGTGATAGACAGGATGTATACTTTAAATTAGGCATATCGTATCTTTCATTGGCACAGATGGAACGAGACACTGAGCGTAAGGTAGGTCTTCTTAAAAAAGCTATATCTAACCTTAAATGCGGGAACCAATATGATTATATGGTTGAGTATAACTTAAGAGAAGCCAGACGAGAACTGGAAGAACTACAAGGCGTTAGTGAAGAAGTTCTTGAAGATATTTTAGGCGACCCGGAGGAGCGTTTTACTAATGATGATTATAGGATATTTCGCAGAGGTTATGTAATTACGGTTTTCAATAATGGTACAAAGAAACAGTGGAATAAAGAATATGATGAAGCTATGAGCTATTTCAAACAGGCGTTAAGGATAGTAGAAAATACTCCTGAATTCAAAGATATGCTACCCTACATTTATTTATCTATTGGTGAGACATATTTAGCAAAGGAGGAATACTCTAAAGCTATAGAAACTTTAGAATTAGCTTCTCGTCTTCCTGACAAAGATTCCATTCTTTATGTGCATAGTCTCGTTGACCTGATTAATGCCTATTTCTCTATTGGTGATGAGACAGTTGTAAGAATGTATGCTGAAGAAGTATTTCATTTCTATGAGAAATGTAAAGATAGTAATCCAATGTTAGATAAATTCCTGGCAGAGACTTATTGTTACCTGGCACAGACTTTTCAGAGTAGCGGTGATATTGAATTGATTAAACAGGCTAAATTATTATTCTTAGAGGCTGCTGAGCTTTTTGCAAGAAACGAGGATACTCAATTAATGGCATACGCAGAAGAAAAAGCCGAAGCCATAGACAAATCATCAAAAGATGATGAAGCACAGGCATATCCAGGATTAATCAAGAGTTCCCCTGAAACCATAAGAATCTGGGCTTCTGTATCTCGCGCAGATATTTTAAATGGAGAGCTGGAATCTTCTGCTGAAGAAGATCTTATACGCCAACTTGTGGAAAAAGGAAAGACAAGAAGTAAAGCCAGGCAGATTGTATCCAATTTCAAAGCCAGTATAGCCGAGTGGGCTGATGAACAATATAAAACACAAGGCGCTCTGCCAGATTCTCAGAAGGATATTATATTATTTGACGGTCCATTGTATGCATTTAATTACCAAAGATTAGGGATTGCATTGAATATAAAATTCTTTGACGGGCGAATGAGATACCAGATGGGATTGACAAGAAATCAACTTAGGTGGTTAAGAATTTGGGTAAGGATACATGATGAGTGGGATATAATGAGAAGGTTTGAGGAAAAAACTATAATCGGTAAACTCAAAGAAGTATTTTTATCCTGGCATCCCGATAGAAGAGAATGTTTAATAAAGGCTTTTGAGAAAACAGAAAACCCTAGTCTACCGATAAATTCCCGTTATCTTTCTGCAGTGGTGAGAAATCTAAAAGTTCTTGAATACGATACAATTCCTTTTATGAATGACCTTATTGATTTTGATACGCGTTTAACCATTGACCTTAGAGAGAAACTTAGACCTGAATTATTAGACGCTGCTTATGAGTTCCATATTGATTATACAGCCATCGGTAAAAGATATGGGCAAGATGTGTGCAAAACTTTGGAGGATGCGGAGATTTCTTCTCTTTCAAAAGCCGTAATTTCTTATTTATTAATAAATCTGGAACCCAACTTACCGGGTGGTATTGAAAATATTATTAGAGCATTTGCTTTCGTAGAGAAAGTACCTGGCTTTTCCACTTTGGCAGAAAATATTCTTCGCTGCAAAGATAAGTCTCTCCAAGAAGGTATGCTAAGAAAAATCCTTTATATCCACTACTATATCTGCAAGAGTCATAAACCAAAAGGGTTTGGAGATGCAAAATTAAAGGCTTTGGGGATTGATATTTCAGACGATACTGGAAGATTGATTACAAATTTAGATAGTTTAATGCAGATTTCAGGCTCTACTCATGGGAGAAAACACGGCTCTTGTTGGCTCAAGATTTCCAGGGCACCCAGAGATTTTGAATCAAAGATTGACAAAATCGTCCAAGCCTTTTTGCATTTACATTTAGACAGAAGTAAGCTTGTTTATCCCATAGACACACTACCCGAATTTAGTGAAGATGGAAAGGTTCGGAAACTCGCTGAAATTGTCTTTCTCACAGATGAGAACAAAGTTAGGTCTGGTAGCGAAAAACAAATAGAGAGGGAGTTACAGAATAAGCTTAAAGAGGTAGTTAGAAAATGTATAGAGAAGATGCCCAAGCAAGTGGCTAAAGAGTATAAGTTCCTGAAAAGAGTAAAGATTCGTCTTGTTTTGGTTCCCGAGGCGAAACTGTTTTCAATAGTGCATTCTGGTGGTGAAAGTAAAATTGCTG
>CAYOFG010000095.1:0-1488 GCA_964403285.1 uncultured Clostridia bacterium
TTCGGGTTTTTTCTTGACTTGTAGGCGAAAATTGTGTATAGTGCTAAAGAAAGTTGAAAAGAGGAAAAGTAAAGGAAATAACTGGTTTATAGACGTATGTTTGGACAATTAGATTTTTATAAAAACTCCAATGTCCGGCAGCGGATTGGTGAATATTGTGGCGGTATAGAAGGCAATTTTTCCGGATTCACCGCTGAGTACCTGGTCGGGTACGGGGAATTCTTGCGCCAGGAGGGTCTATCTTCAGAGGGATTCCTTTCTACTTCCCAGGATGGATTTTTCTGGATACTGGAGAAGGGACTGGACATATTCAGGTCAATTTGGGACCGGCAAAGTATATTGAGTGTTCTGGATATAGAATATGTTAACCTTGACTTTCCCGGAGAGGCTTATTTATATCCTCAGGAGACTTTCCAGAAGTTGGAGCCGGTTTATAATGCGGTTTTGACAGTTTTTTACAGATTCAATATAATTCCTTTAGTGGTTATAACTGGCAGGGGATACCACTTCACTTCTCGTGTAGCCCTGGGAACGGAAACAGAGAAGAGACTGGAGAAAATTGGAAGAATAGAGGACACTCTCGCTGGCAAATATGCTACTTCTTCGGGAAGGCGACATCGTTCCGTCCCTTACTCTCATGGCTGCGTTTTCGACGGCATGGGCAGGTTAATGGAATACTTAGCCCATCTGGTTATGAAGGAAGCAAAAGGTAAGACGAGTGTTCCTGTTGTGTGCACTGAAGTGGCTTGTCAACAAGGAAGTAAGGGAAGGGAGGCGATTTCTTTAGACTTATCGATGTACGGTGATCCCATTTACTTAAGGGATATTCGCTGTCCATTTAGTAGTTACCAGAAACATAAAGTTGAAAAGCATAAAGTAGGAAATGAAGTATCTGAAAAGACTCCCGTGATGGTAGCTCTGCCCCGTGGAGGGCTGGATTCCTTGCCAGAGCTCCTGAAGATTCGAAAGAATTTTCACCAGGCTATGGAGTATGCTACCAAGGGCACGACGGAAATACCCGACCAATCGAAAGGGTTTGAAAATTTGATTAGAAGTTATATAAGATCAAGGCTCTATAAGTTCCATAAATACTTTGATTCCGAAGAGCATAATCCATATTGGGATTGGGAAAGGACATATGACCGTTTCGATTTACATAGCCTTCCTCCCTGTGTTTCCCATGCCTTGAGGGTTCCTAATGAGCACCTTTTGAAGCCGACTAACCTGCAGATTTTAACCAAGGTTCTTTCAGGAATGGATTGGCATCCCAAACATATTGCCGGACTCATAAGGTCAAAATTTGAACGAGATTATGGATGGGGTGATTTCTGGCTGAAGTACGATGCGGCTACAAGAGCAGACTTTTATGTGAGAACTTTTGCCGGACTCCTGTGCGATGGTTCTATGGATGGAGATGAACTTGATTGCCTTTCCCATAGAAGAAAGGGCTACTGCTGGAAACCAGACTGCGGCTTCAATTTATAAAAA
>CAYOFG010000095.1:1588-3588 GCA_964403285.1 uncultured Clostridia bacterium
TCCCTGCAATTAATAAAAGAATCGGGATTTGACAATATTGAAGTTTGGGCTGTGATAGGAAAGGAAGGGAAGTGGATTCATTACGATTACCATGACCGGGATTACACAAGGAAACTAAATCAGAAAATTAAGGGGCTCACCTTACGAGTAGTTTCCCTGCATGCTCCTTTCTCTCCCGAACTGGATATTTCCCAGATGGAGGAAGATAAGAGAGATTTCGCCGTCTCGGAAATCAAAAAAGCGATAGATGCTTTAGATTTTCTTGATGGAAGCATATTAGTATTCCATCCCAGCACTGCTCCTTCTCATTTTGACAATTTGACACAGAAGATGTATCGCCTCTCTCAGGCGAAAAAGAGCATCGATGAACTCCTGAAATATTGTCAGGATAAGCCCATAAAATTGGCCTTAGAGAATCAACTTCCGCATATTTTGTGTGGGTATTCCGTGGATCTTTTGAAGTTAATTTGGGAAATAAATTCTCAAAAAGTAGGAATCTGTCTTGATACGTCCCACGCAAATTTAAGCGAGAACGTTAGCGATTTAGTTAAAAAGTGTAAGGATTGGCTTATGAACCTCCATGTTTCTGATAATTTTGGAAATTCTGATGAGCACAATATTCCTGGTTTAGGGAATATAAATTGGCAAAACTTTGTCCAGACGTTGAAATTGATTAAATACGAAGGGGTATTTATGCTTGAGCTTCTGGAACAGGACAAGGGATGGGATGTTCAGAAGGTGCTGAAAGAAGCTCTTCGAAGTGTTAAGCAAATACCCGGTTTTTAAGCGTAGGAGTCTAAATTGAAGTACAAATCTATTCGCGGCACGCGAGATATCTTACCGGAAGAAGCCAAAAAGTGGCAATATCTGGAAAGAGTTGCTCGAGACATATTTCAAAAGTACGGGTATGAAGAGGTGCGCACGCCCATTTTTGAAATAACGGAGTTATTTCAGAGAAGTATAGGAGAAGATACAGATATTGTAACCAAAGAGATGTACACATTTTTGGATAAAAAGGGGCGCAGCCTAACTTTAAGGCCAGAAGGGACGGCGGGAATAATCCGGGCAGTCATTGAAAACAACCTCTACCGACAAAAGAGAATTACCAGGTTATACTACCTTGGTCCAATGTATCGCTATGAAAGACCACAGAAAGGAAGGCAACGCGAATTCTATCAGATTGGAGCTGAACTTATCGGTCCAGATAATCCCGCCAGCGACGTAGAAATTATTACTATGGTTCAGGACCTTTTTGAAGTTTTGGGGTTAAGAAATCTAATCCTTTACCTGAATAGCGTCGGTTGTCCCGGTTGCCGAGCCAAATATCGGGAAAGCCTTAAAGATTATTTTAAGAACAAAATTAGAATGATGTGCACTGATTGTCAACGCAGGTATCCCCTAAATCCTATGAGGATTTTGGACTGCAAGGAGAAAGAAGACCGGGAATACATAGAAAAGTCTCCCAAAATCTCTGATTACCTTTGCCAGGACTGTCGGGAACAATTTGAAAAAGTGAAAGAGTATTTAGATTTCCTGAAGATAGACTATTCCCTTGATCCCTATATGGTTAGAGGATTGGACTATTACACAAAGACTGCGTTCGAGATAAAATATGAAGGGCTGGGTGCTCAAGATACTCTTGCTGCGGGAGGAAGATACGACCGACTGGTTCGTGATTTAGGCGGTCCCGATTTGCCTGCCGTGGGTTTCGCTTTGGGTGTAGAAAGAGTCCTGGAGGCTGTAGACAGAGAAAAAATTTCGCTTCCTGCCAGCGGGCAAACAGATGTTTATGTTGCTGCCCTGGGGGAGGAGGCATTAAAAGAATCTATTAAATTGATTCGTGAGCTGCGACAGGAGAATTTGAAAGTTTTGAATGATTTTAATCCCACCAGCCTCAAGGCGCAGTTGCGACAGGCAGATAAATGGAAGGCAAAATTTGCCCTGATTATTGGTCAGGAGGAGCTTTCCGAAAAAAGAGCCGTAGTGAAAAATATGAAGAC
>CAYOFG010000096.1:0-3580 GCA_964403285.1 uncultured Clostridia bacterium
TTGGCTATTCCGGGCTACTTAATAGACCAAATACGACAGAGCAATAATATTGTAGAGGTCATTTCAGGATATTTGCCTCTAAAGAAAACAGGAAGCAATTTTAAGGCGCTCTGTCCGTTCCATCAGGAAAAGACACCTTCTTTCCTCGTTTCATCGCAAAAAGAGATATTCCATTGCTTCGGATGCGGGGAAGGAGGAAATGTCTTCAATTTCCTGATGAAGCATGAGAAGATAAGTTTTATAGAGGCTGTGGAAAGGTTGGCTGAGCGGGCAGGGATTTCTCTTCCCAAGGATAGAGCCGACCGGGAGGAAGTCTCCCGAATCTCCCAAGAGAGAAAAAGTCTTTTTGAAATTAATCGTCATGCAGCCGACTTTTTTCACAGGTGTTTAAAGAGTTCCAAATCCGCTCAAAAGGCACGGGAATATCTCAAGAAGAGAGGTTTGAAAGAAGAAACTATTGATAAATTTGGACTCGGCTATGCCCCTGGTTCGGGAAAGGGTCTATTAGAGGCTGCTGTAAACAAAGGTTATTCCAAGGAACTATTAAAAAAAGCCGGGTTAATTACTTTTTCCGAAAAGAGAAACGATTATCGCGACCTGTTTTATGACCGGGTTATTTTCCCCATTTCTGATGTTCAGTCCAGGATAATTGCATTTGGGGGAAGAGTTTTAGGAGAACGATTACCGAAATATCTGAATTCTCCCGAAAGCGGGGTCTTTTATAAAGGAAAGATTCTTTACGCACTCAATCTCGCCAAGGAATCTATTCAGAAAAAGAATCAAGTCATAGTCCTGGAAGGATATACAGATATTTTGACTTGCCATCAATTTGGAATAGAGAATAGTGTGGCCACTCTGGGAACTGCTTTGACGGGAGACCATGTTTCCATAATATCGCGGTACGCCGAAGAGGTAGTCATAATCTACGATGCTGATACCGCGGGAGTTAAGGCGACGTTAAGAGGATTGGACCTACTCATAGGGAGTGGACTGAAAGTGAAAGTGGTAGCACTGCCTCAAGGCACTGACCCTGACGATTTCCTTCGCTCTCAGGGGGCAGAAAAATTTCAAAGAGAAATTTCTCGGTCGCTTTCTTTAGTTGATTATCGCATTAAGTTAGTTTCACAAAATACTGATTTGAGTAATTCTGAAGGAAAAGTCGCCGTAGTGGAAGAGGTGTTACCCACCATTGCCAGAATAAAAAATCTCGTAGAGCAGAAAGAAGAAATTAAGAAATTATCACGGTTAATTTCCGTGGATGAAGAGACATTACTTTTGGAGCTGGGAAGAATAAACAGAAAGACTTACCAGTGGGAACAGCCCTCTTACAAGGAGGAACTAACCAGAGACTTTCGCGATCCCACTTCTCAGGAAGGTGTCCTCAAGGCGGAGAAGGGGCTGGTGCAGGTAATGCTTAATTTTCCTGAGGAAATTGAAACAATCAAGGTAGAAGTCGTACCTGAAGACTTCCTTATAAGCGACCTTTCCCGGATTGTTAAGGTTATATACGAATTGTATGACAAGAAGAAATCGATAAACCCGGCAATAATTATGGATAGGATTTACGGTCAGGACTTACAATTTTCAGCCAGAATCAATCAAGTTATCGCTTCCCTGGCTATCGAAGAGAAAAAAGCAGAATTCTCACCAGGGACAGTTAATGCATTAATTGACAGGATAAAGATGCACAAACCAGAAGAGGAATACAGGAAAATAGGAGAAGAGGTTGCAACTCTAATAGATAAGGGATTGCCAGTAGAACGAAAGAAAATAGAAAAGTTTCAAAGACTGACAAAGCAACTTAAAGGAAGCAAAAATGAAAGAATATAAAGAAAAAATTTCTGAGTTAATTGAACAGGGAAAAGAGGCGGGAAAACTGACTTATCAAGAGATAAATGAGCAACTTCCTGAAAATATAGTCGATTCTGACGAAATAGACGATATCCTTAGCAAACTTGATGAACTGGGAATCGACGTAGTGGATAAGATCGCCCTGATTGAAAGACCGGATAAAACGGAGGAGGAAAAGGGAGGCTTAGTTCCCATAACTCCCACCACTGAAGTAGAAACGAGCGATTCCATAAAGATGTACCTGAACGAGATGGGCAAGGTTTCTCTTCTCAGTCGGACTCAGGAGATGCATTTAGCCAAGGGTATAAAAGATAATGAGAAGAAACTGAAACAGGTAGCGTTAGAATCTCCCATAGCTCTAAGAGAGATAAAGCTGATGGGTAAGATGTTGGAGAAACGTGAAATTACTCCCAAGGAATTAATGCCTCGAGGTCGAAAGACTAACGCAGCTTTAGCCAGAATGAGACAGAAGATGAAAAGGGTAGTTCAGGAAATCACCAAGAGTGAGAGGAGAATCCTGGGCTATGAGAAGAGATTAAAAGCAAAGAAAATTACTCCTAAAGTAAGGGAAAAAGTAGGGAAATTATTATGCCAGGAAAAGAAGAAAATTCTGCGACAAATTCTCAATTTGAATTTAAAAGCGGAGAAAATTAAGAAAATAATTACAAAAATAAAACACATAGGTCTGAAGTTAAAACAGATAGAAAAAGAAAGCGATTACTATCAGCGAAAACTTAAACCTCCCTTCCCTGAGGCTAAAAAGCTCTGGCGGAGGGCTAAGGCAAAAAAAATCTCCCGTTCACAATTCAAGAAAAAATCGGGAGTAACTATAAAAGAGATTGAGGAAATACACAAGAATTTAAGAAACGTCTCTCAGCGCCTCCTCCAGCTTCAGCGACCCGTGGGAATGGAGTTCTTAGCGATAAAGGAGCTGCACAACCAGGTTACTCAACTGGAGTCAGAAATTCTCGACGGTAAACTGAAACTGGTTAAGGCAAACTTGAGACTGGTGGTAAGCATTGCCAAAAAACATATCAATCCCAACCTCTCTTTGTTGGATTTAATTCAGGAAGGTAGTATCGGCCTGATGAAGGCAGTTGATAAATTCGAATATAAGAGGGGGTTTAAGTTTTCCACCTATGCGACCTGGTGGATTAGACAGTCCATAAATCGCGCCATAGCCGACCAGGCTCGCACCATCAGAATTCCTGTACACATGAAAGAGATTATTAGTAAATTGACCAAAATTGCTCGTCGCTATCGCCAGAAATATGGACGAGACCCTTTAGTTGAAGAATATGCCAAGGAAATGAAGATGGCGCCAGAGAGAATACGCGCCGTATTAAAAATAATGCAAGAGCCGATATCCCTAGCTACTCCCATTGGCGAAGAAGAAGAAAGCCATCTGGAAGATTTCATCGAAGACCGCGATAACCTTTCCCCGGTGAATGTTGCCTTAGATGTCTTGCGTCAAAAGGAGATAGAGAAAGTGTTATCCACTTTGACCGAGCGAGAGGCAAAGATTATCAAATTGAGATTTGGGATTGGAGTAGGGTATCCCCGTACTTTAGAAGAAGTAGGCCATATATTTAATGTAACTAGGGAAAGGGTAAGACAAATCGAGGCAAAAGCGATAAGAAAACTACGACATCCTTCAAGAAGTAAATATTTAAGAGAATATGTTGAATAGGAAAAGGGAACAGGCTACTTTTTAGCCCAGCAGAGCGAA
>CAYOFG010000097.1:0-3425 GCA_964403285.1 uncultured Clostridia bacterium
TACCGAAGCAAGCATTCTTGCGGAATTTTTTCCATAGTTGCTATTTCCCTGGCCCTTTTCAGGAAACCATCAAATTTCCCGCCCTGCCTGTATCCTCCGCACCAATCCAAGGAACTATCAAATTTTTGAAAGAATTCGTTTATCCGCTTGACAAAAATTTCCCTGATGTACTTTCCGAAAATTGAGGCTAAGGAAATGGGAAAGATGAACTTATCGCCGGACTTAATAAAACAGAGCTTAATTTTTTTCCCCTTATGAGAAATGGTATAAATATCCATTCCCCCTTCCGCAGGAAAAGGTTGAATTTCAAATCTCTTTCCCAAGCAACTTAAAATTTTCTTCTCTCCCCAGCTATCTATCTTCCCTGAGAAAAAGGAAATTTCTTCCTCCCCGTAATTTTCCAGAAATAGATTAATAAAATCACCTATTGCTTCAACCTCCAGCCAGTACTTATCCAGATTTTTTCCTCCCGCTCTATTAAGAATGGAAGGACAAAATATTCTGCTTTTCCAAAAAACAAATTCAATTCTCTTCTTTCTTAATTCTTTTCTCAAGTTTTCCGAGAAATTTTCTACGAATTGAGTTTCTACTTTCCAGGCGGGGAGATTGTAAGGAGTACCAGTTCCGCAGAGAGAACTTTTCCAATCTACAGGGCAGCCGCTGAGAAGACATCGTCCAGGGAGAACTATTTTTGAAAAAAAATCGTTATCGAAGTCCTGAGGTAACTTTCTATTCAAAAGAGAATAGAAAGCAAGTACTGTAGCCTCTGCTAATTTATAACTCTTCTGGTCGTTGCTCTTATAAAGTTCTTTACTATCACAGACAATAAGGCTCTTCTTATTAACTTTATCTTTGGAAATTATCTTTTTAAGCTCATTCCAGAAAAAATCCTTCTTGCAGTCATAACTTCTACTTATTCTAAAAGCAGAAGCGGTGACCACCAGAGGCCCCAGCATTCTCTGATTCCGAAAACCTAATCCATTCTCATCAATTCCTACAATGAGCATTTCTTAATCTCAAACTCAGTATTTCTCCCAGTGGAGAACATCTTTCAGTTTTCTTTTGGCAGGCTTGGGATCCTGTTCACTATAGCCCAGAGGAATAAGAGTGATTAGTTTAAACTCTTGGGGTACTCCCAGCAATTGGCGAATTTTCTTTGCATAGGATTTCTTGTCTCCAGCCACCCAGCAGGCTCCCAATCCATGCGCGTGAGCAGCCAGAAGTATATTCTCTGAGGCTGCACAGCCATCTTCTAAATAGTACTTTGTCTGGCGAGAGAACACAGCAATGCAAACAGGAGCCTCTGCAATAAATCTACCACGATCGGTCCTTTCTGCTATTTTCTTCCTGCTTTTCTTACTGGTGACCGCAATGAACTCTACAGGTTGTATGTTTACTGCGCTGGGAGCAAGTCGACCACAATCAATGATATCCTCAACTACTTTTTTGGGAACACGCCTGGGCAAAAATGTTCTTTTACTCCTTCTGGACTTTAATGCTTTAATCGCTTCCATACCCACTTCCTTATCAGACAAAACTTTTGTTGATTTCTTGTTTTTTATCTTATATTTTTTTGAAAAAAAAGTCAATATTTCCAAATAAGAAATGGTAGACTGGGAGGAACCCGGAATTCTTGGGAGTCCCCGATTTCATCGGGGGAGGTTTAATAAAAAAATTCCTCCGATTTCACCGGAGGAATCCGTATTTTCCAGCTACACAATAAGATAAAAAGGCTTGAAATGAACCTGTAAGCCGAATCCTGTATTCCGACTACAAATCGGAACGATGGTTATTTGTCTAAGCGACCAACCCATAGAGTAATAACGAGACGGGCCATCTCTCCTCTGCTATTCGGTCTTGCTCCGAGTGGGGTTTAGCCTTTTCACTACAGCATTACCTGTACCTAGTTTCTGTGCCACTTTCCGTAGGATCACTCCCCTTCCGTTTTCACGGAACACTCTGCCCTGTGGAGTTCGGACTTTCCTCTCCGATAAATATCGGAGCAACCATCCGGTTCACTTCAAGCCTATATATACGCCCCGATGAATCAGAGCGACTACCACTTAAGACGCTCCCAAGAATGGAGCTACGCTTTTTCTATTGCCAGATTGGCAAGCTGGTCGGCTAGCTTATTCTTATTTCTGCCTATCAGATGATAAGTCACCTTATCAAACTTGCCTTCAAGATTCTTTGCTTGTTGGAATAGTCTCCTCAAGTTTTTATCGTTTATCCTAAACCTTCCATTCATCTGGTTAATCAATAATTGAGAATCACTGAATACGTCAACAGTTTGCGCTAATAGATTTTTGCTCTCTTTCAATCCCTGAATCAAAGCCTTGTATTCAGCCACATTGTTAGTTGCTAAACCAATATATTTCTTTACTTCCTTAATTTTCTTCTCTTTCTCATCATAAATAACTACCCCGACCCCCGCAGGCCCGGGATTGGGCTCCGCAGCTCCATCGACATATACTTTAAGATTTCTACGCTTTTCCACTCCGGCAAAAGGTTTCACCATAGAAGCTGCAATAGAGATAGCTTCCCATATTTCTCTGTCGGTAAGCCCGGGAAGTCTCTCCTTCACTAGGCGAAAAGACTTTTCCTCAGCGAGAATGTTCAATATCCTGCACGTTTCCTTCGTTAATTCAGCTTTCTTCATTTTTTTCCTTCAGATATAGTATCCTCAAACAATTTCTACAAGCTACTAAGTCTTCCCCTTTCAAAACATCATTTATAAGCTGAGGTGGTAAGGCTATACTACACCCTCCACAAAATCGATCAGCTACCGGGACAACTGCCACTCCATCTTTCTTTTCCCTTATTCTCTGGTACCTCTTAAATATTTCTGCGTTAATGTTCGCTATCTTCTCTTTCTGTTCCGATTGAACTTCCTGTAGATTCTGCTTTAAGCGCTGCAATTTGTTTTCTAATTCCTTTTGTTGTTGGGTAACCTCTTCTTTATTTTTAGCCAGCTCTTCCTTTCTTACCTTCTCTTCGGTAAGTAGCGCATCCTCTTGTTCCATCACTGCAAGAACCGTATCTTCAATATCATTTTTTAACTTCTTACCTCCCTCAATTTCTTTAAGTAGCGCAGTATAGGCTTCGTTTGTCTTTACTGAAAAGATCTCGCTCTGATGTTTCTTGAGTTCTTCTTCTTTGGTCTTGAGTTCGAGTTCCTTATTTCTCCTGTCTATTTGTAGTTCAGTCACCTTCTTCTTCAACTCGTTAAGCGCCGCCTGGCTTTCTTCAAATTCTCTTTTCAACCTGTCAATTTCTTTAGGAATCTGTTCCATTTCGTTTAGGATGCGGTCAAGCAATAAATCCACTTCCTGTAACTGGATCAATTTCTTCAATTGTTCATTCACATCCATTCCCCCCAAAAAAATCTAGATTACTTATACTAAATTTTTGGGGGAAAGTCAACT
>CAYOFG010000098.1:0-3396 GCA_964403285.1 uncultured Clostridia bacterium
CCCATCAGGAAATTTTCCCTTGTTCTCATAATATATTGTGCAAACCTCTGTGGAAATGGTAAAGCCCGCTGGCACGCGAATTCCCAGATTGGTCATCTCCGCCAGATCGGCTCCTTTTCCTCCCAAAAGATTTCTCATATCGGTCTTTCCGTCTGCTTTACCTTCACCAAAGAAATACACATACTTCCCAGCCATCTAAACCTACCTCCTTGTTTTTGCACGGTTAAAACCGTGCCTACAACTCTTGTGATATAAGGACAGTTTGTGAGGAACATTGCAATTTTTAGCGAGGAAACCATCTCGGCTATATCTCTAAATAGGCAAAAGCTTGTCTGACTTCCGACGAAGTCGGAAGGAGTTTGCTTTTGCGTTTGTGGAGAGATGGCTCCCGCAGCGTTAAAAAAATTGCTCGTGACGAACAAACTGTCCTTATATCACTATTCTACTACTATTTTGGAAAAGTCGGCAATTTTACAGAATAAATCCACAATTTTATTTAATAAAGCCAGACGATTATCTTGCAACTTTTTATCTTCAACCATAACCATTACTTTGTCAAAAAAGTCATCCACAGGCTTACGCAAGCTCACCAGTTTTTCTAAAGCTCCCTGATATTCTTTCTTTTTCAAAAATTTCTCAGTTTCCTTCTCTATTCTATCAAATTCTTCGTAAAGATTTTTCTCCTCAGTTTCCTTTAATGCGTTTTCACTGAATTGAGAACTCTGCACCTTTATTTTCCGTTCCCCAGCCTGTTTCAGAATATTCTTTGCCCTTTTAAAGGCAATAATGATCGGTTCAAAATCGGGAGACTTCCGTAACTTATTGATAGAGCGGGCTCTAAGTTCAGCATCAACTAAATCGGAAAAATCGACTGCCAATGCTGCCTCAATCTCATCATAGTTAATTCCCGCCTCTGTGAGAATCGACTCCAGCCGTGGGCGAAAGAATTGGAGAATCTGAACTTTAATCTCTGAAATTTCTGTCAGCCTCTTGCGGCTGAAGTTAGCCGATTTCTTAAGTAAACCTAAAGCCTCATCAATTAACCTATCCAGAGGCAAGGCAAGCCTTTTATCCAAAATTATGCGCGTGACTCCCTGAGCTTGCCGGCGCAAGCCATAAGGGTCCTGAGACCCCGAAGGTATAAATCCCACGCAAAAATCTCCAATAATAGTATCTATTTTATCGGCTATGCTGACAATCGCTCCTTCCAGGGAGCGAGGCAACTCTCCGCTACTCGATAGAGGTAAGTGGTGCTCGTATATTCCATCCGCTACTATTTTGTCTTCACCTGAAATCCGGGCATATTCTCTTCCCATAATTCCCTGTAGTTCGGGAAATTCGCCAACCATTTCAGTAACTGAGTCGGCTTTACACAATAGGGCTATTCTTCCGAGAATTGATTTCTCACAATTTGCCCCGGCCAAATCAGCAATTATCTCAGAAAGCTTAATAACCCTTTGCGTTTTGTCGTAAAGTGTCCCTAACTCTTCCTGGAAGACAACTCCTTTCAACTTCTCCACATTTTCGTCTAACTTTCTCTTGTTGTCCTGTTTAAAGAAGAACTCAGCATCCTCCAATCTCGCAGCGAGCACTCTCTGGTAGCCTTCCCGCACATTATCCATATATTCGGAAATCCCGTCTTTCAAAGCGACAAAATAGGGCAATAGTTTGCCTCCAATATCGAGCAGGGAAAAGTACTTAAGATGATGCTTGAGACAAATAATCAGAACTTCTCGTGGCAGTTTTAAGTATTTCTCTGCAAAACGGCCCAAAACTGCTGTGGGATATTCCAGCAAATAATTCACCTCATCCAATAATTCTTTATCCTCCAGTAATTTGCCTTTAGTTTTTCTAATAGCATCGGCAATTGCTTTCTCGATGATCTTCTTTCTCTTTTCCTGGTCGATGATAACGTAGTTATTTTTCAAAAGTTCTTCATATTTTGCAATATTTGTTACCATAATGGGCTTAGCCAAAGCGAGACTATGCCCTCGGGTAAGTCTTCCTGCTTTAAGCTTTCCCAGAGAAAAATTTACAGTCTTCGTGCCATAAAGTGCGAGTAGCCACCTGATAGGCCGGGCAAATCTTATGTTGCTCTGGGGCCAGCGCATAGATTTGGGAAAAGAGATATCAGTTATAATCTGTTTTAATATTCTTGGTAAAACTTTTAACGTAGCTCGGCCGGGCTCCTTTTTCAAGGCGAAGACATACTCTCCTTTTTCTACTTTTCGCGTTACTAAGTCTTGAACTTCTACACCTTTGCTTTTGGCAAAACCGATTGCCGCTTTGGTAGGATTACCTTGCGAATCAAAGGCAACTTTCTTTGATGGACCGAGAGCTTCGTGAATAATGTCCTCCTGTTTCCTGGCAACTTCTTTCATAAATAGAATCAGCCGGCGAGGCGTAGCGTAAGTTTTTATCTCCTTAAATGGGACCCTTTCCTCTGAAAAGAGCTTCCTGGAAAGCGTCTCCATCTGCCTTAGTGCAGGTTCAATATATGTAGCAGGAAGTTCCTCAGTCCCAATTTCTAACAACAGGTCGTCGGCCACTTTCTTCCCCCAAATACAATTTGGCTACCCGCCGGGCTAAATTTCTAACTCTTCCAATGTACCCAGTACGCTCGCTAACACTGATGGCACCACAGGCGTCCAGAAGATTAAAAGTATGAGAACATTTCAACACGTAATCATAAGCAGGCATCACCAGTTTCTTATCTATTAACTTTTCACATTCGCTTTCGTATATGGTAAAGAGTTTAAATTGAGTTTCTATATCCAAATCTTCAAAGCCGTACTTTGAGAATTCCCTTTCATCCTGCAAGTGGATATCGCCGTAAGTTACTCCTCTTGACCATTCCACGTCGAAGATGCTATCTTTCTTCTGGATGTACATAGCAATCCGCTCCAGCCCATAGGTCAATTCTACTGAAATTGGGTCTAAATCTATTCCCCCTATCTGCTGGAAATACGTGAACTGCGTGATTTCTAAACCATCCAGCCAGATCTCCCATCCTAAACCCCAGGCGCCAAGAGTCGGCGATTCCCAGTCGTCTTCAATAAAGCGGATGTCGTGCTGGCGAGAATCGATGGTGAGTTTTTTAAGACTCTGCAAATAAATCTTCTGGATATCTCCAGGAGCAGGTTTAATGATTACCTGATACTGATAGTGCTTGCCCAGTCTATTGGGATTTTCTCCATAACGAGCATCCTTGGGTCTGCGGGAGGGCTCCACATATGCGCAAGCCCAGGGTTTAGGTCCCAAGCAGCGGAGAAAAGTTGCCGGATTGAATGTTCCTGCTCCTTTCTCCACGTCGTAGGGCTGCAGTATCAAGCATCCCTGCTGTGACCAGAAACTCTCTAATTTCATTATAATTTCATCAAAAGTCATAAGTGCCCC
>CAYOFG010000099.1:0-3304 GCA_964403285.1 uncultured Clostridia bacterium
TAGTAATTCTTGCGTTTATAGTAGCCGGTATGATTCAAATTCTTATTCCTCAAGAACTTCTATCGAAGTGGATAGGTAAAGAATCTGGTATGCGAGGGATACTCATCGGCACATTAGCGGGTGGTTTGGCACCCGGTAATCCCTATGTCAATTTACCAATTGCAGCAGGGCTTTTGCGTTCTGGCGCCAGTGTGGGAGCTATGGTAGCATTTCTGACAGGATGGTCGTTATGGTCATTTGCTCGCTTGCCGTTAGAAGTAAGCATAATGGGCTGGAAATTTACACTCATTCGTATTGCTAGCACATTTTTCTTCCCCCCTATAGCTGGACTAATAGCAAGTAGATTATTTATTAAATAGGGACAGCGACCATTTTCCCAGACTATTTTCAAATGACCAGATTTATATGCTGATTCACATAAGGAGGGAGAGATGCCATTAGTGAATGTAGATTTATGGGAAGGTCGCACAGTTGAAGAGAAGAAGAAATTGGTGGCAGGAATCACCAGTCTATTCGTAAAAATTACTGGTTGTCCTAAGGAAGCAGTTGAAGTAATAATCAGGGATGTTCCCAAGCATAACTGGGGAATCGGAGGTGAATTGAGTTCAGAAAAATTTAAAGACAAATAAGTTCGGGGAAAAGAGATAAGTAAAATGAAAAGTTTTCGGAATGTTTTAGGGATTGTCTGTTTGGGTATCCTTCTCGCGGGTGGATTGAGTCTTGGTAGGGCCCAGGAGGAGGAAAAAGAGAAAACTCGTGAAGAGATCAGAGAAGAAGAGAGGCTTCGCGACAGGGAAAGGATTCTTGAGAACGAAGAAAAGATTCTTGAGAAATATTCGGAGCGTTTTGGAGTGGATAGAGATACTCTGGCAGACTTAAGAGCAGAGCGTCTTGGTTATGGAGAAATCAGCCACGCGCTTGTCCTTTCTGAAAAGACGGGAAAGACCCTGGATGAAATTGTGGCTATGAGGGATGCGGGCAAAGGCTGGGGAGATATAGCTGATGAACTCGGGGTAAAACTTCGCGAGACAACAAGGGAAGTGAAAAGGGAGCGTCGTCGTATCGAGAAAGAGCTTACGCGGCAAGAGCGGCGCACTCTTCGTCATTCCTGGAAAGAGAGGGCAAGGGAGCGTGAAACTATAAAAGAACGACGCAGACTGGAAGAGGGAAAACCGGGTAGAGAATACGAGCCACCGGAAAGAGGTCGTGGAAAAGGCGGTGGAAGTGGTCGGGGGCGTTAAATGAGAAAAACAATTTCAATCTTAATATTGGTGTTGATTTTTTGGAGTCTTCCCGGTAAAGGGTTCTCCTATGAGAAGAATGATTTTGGCTTGGGGATTATTCTTGGTTCTCCCATAGGATTCAGTGCAAAGCTCTGGCTCAGCAGAAGTAGTGCTTTCGATGGTGCGCTTGCCTGGTCTTTCAGCGGGAAAGGAAGATTTCAGATTCATGGGGATTATCTCTGGCACAATTTTAAACTTATAAAGGTAGAGGAGGGTAGTTTACCTCTATACTATGGTTTAGGGTTTCGGGTCAATTTTGGAGATGAAGTGGAAGCAGGAGTCAGGTTCCCCATTGGGTTAGAATATATTTTTCCCCGGGCGCCCTTTGATGTCTTTATAGAAGTGGTTCCTATCCTCAGGGTGATTGACAAGACCGATTTTGAAATCGACGGGGCTATTGGAGCACGTTTCTTTTTCAAGTAGATAAACAAAGGGTATACTAAAAGGAGAAAGAGGATGAGGAATACTATAAATGTGGGAAAAATTTTTGGTATCCAGATAAGAATAGATTATAGCTGGTTTATTATCTTTTCATTAATTACCTGGTCGCTGGGAGGCCACTACTTTCCTCATTACTATCCTGGCTGGCAGATACTTACCTATTGGATTGTAGCTTTCTCTACCTGTTTGATATTCTTCGCCTGTGTATTGGCTCACGAATTGTCCCACAGTTTAGTTTCTAAAGCTCACGGAACCCCTGTGCGAGATATCACCCTGTTTATCTTCGGAGGAGCTGCTCAAATCGTAAGTGAACCGGAAAGGCCGGGAAAAGAATTTCTTATGGCCTTTGCTGGACCTCTTATAAGTATTGTAATTGCTATCCTGTTTAGATTCGTGGTAATTATAATGAGGAATTCCGTCCACCCTGTTGCTGCTTTGGCATATTGGCTAAGCAGGATAAATCTCATACTGGCTATCTTCAATTTGGTTCCTGGTTTTCCCCTCGATGGTGGCCGTATTTTGAGAGCGGCTATCTGGAAAATAACTGGTAACTTCAGGAGAGCTACTCGTATTGCTTCAGGGGCAGGTCAGTTTATAGCTTTTCTATTGATTTTCTTTGGTATGTTTATGTTCTTTACAGGAAAATTTTTTAACGGGCTATGGTTTGTATTTATCGGATGGTTCCTTAATAATGCTGCTGAGAGGAGTTACCGCTGGGTTGCCCTGAAAGATACAATGCACGGGGTAACTGTAGAGGAAGCAATGGTTAGGGAATGTCATGGAGTGGAAGGTGACACGACGTTGGAACAGCTTATCCATGAACATATTATTCGGGGAGGCTATCGCTGTCTGCCTGTAATTGAGAGTGGCCGGGTGGTAGGTCTGGTAACAATACACCAGGTAAAAGAGATTCCTAACCACGACTGGAGTAATACCACTGTTAAGGAAGTGATGATTCCTTTAGATAAGACAAAGGCAGTTAAACCCAGTGACCCTCTATTTTCTGTATTTGAGACAATGACTCGAGAAGATATCAGTCAACTCCCCGTTGTCCGGGAGGGCGAATTAGTGGGTATAATAGGGAGGGACAATATTCTTAGTTTTATTCGAACCTTGTCTGAGCTGGGTATATAGTAGGAATTCAATTTTTAATGTCTCCGGGAGAAAATATGGAAATTAGAATTAAAGCGCCTTTTGAGAAGTTGCTTAAAATGGATGTTTTAGATGCAAGAGATGGCTTTGCCAGAGTAACAATGCCCTACAATAAAGAATTGACCAATCCTCATGGTTTTATTCACGGAGGAGCGCTGTGTTCTTTAGCAGATACTGCCTCGGCTGTGGCAATAGTATCGAAATGGGGTGAGAGGACATTTTTCACAGCTAAACTGGATATGGAATTCAAGGCTTCTATTGAAGATGGAGAAATGTTCGCTGAGGCAAGAATTTTCAGGAAAAAAGGAAATTTCTTTTTCAGCAGAATCGAAGTTAAGGATGGGAACGAGAAGTTGTTGGCTATAGGTTCTGCTATATTCTTTATGCCTTCCAATAAGTGACCTTAAGGAGTAGCGAAACTTGTTTCG
>CAYOFG010000100.1:0-3256 GCA_964403285.1 uncultured Clostridia bacterium
ACTGAAGCGAAGCGTAAGGAGGGGAGGATGAACAAATTGTTGACGGGGATAATTTTGGTTCTGGGAACTTTTCTGCTGACTGGCTTGGTATTGGCAGGGAAAACTAAGTGGGAATACAAGGTGGGATTCCTTATGCCCGGGGAAAAAGCAAAATTCTATACTACGGCTCTCCAGGAATGGGAAGAACTGGGAGTGGAAAGTGAGGAATTCAAGGAATTCTGTAAGAAATTCTATCCCCAGGGACTGAGTCCCGGGACCGAATTAGAAGCTTTGAAATCATTCAAAGAGTTTGAACTGGAGAGGATAAAGAAGAAAGGAATGCCAACTTTTGCCGAGCAGAAAGAATTTCTTGACAATCTTGGAAAGGATGACTGGGAACTTATGGGTGTTGACACTCACGGAGAGAGTGGTCTACCGGTAGGGTATTTCAAAAGGAAAAAGAAAAGTAAAGAAGAGAAAGAGGAGAAAAAAGATGAAGGAGAACCTACTACTCCCTTCGAGTATCCCGACCGATAGATTAGGTTAGGGGCATAATGCTTGGAGACTTAAATCCAATATTAAAGAGATTTATTAAGTTTTCGTGACCCACATTCAGGAGTCAGTTTCTTGTATATTATGGTCTATTTTACCCTGAAAGGTCGCAGTAGAAAATAACCATTGACAAAATTTGCAAAATGTTGTAATATAATTTTAGCAAGCCAATATAAACTTCCTCAATGCAATCCGATTTATCAAATCCCAGACATTTTCCTTTAGTTTAACGTTTCCCTGTATGTCTTTTGATATTTTATTATAAAGTAAGGAGGAAATAGATAGTGGAAAAAACCCCATTAGACATAAGTGCCCTGTCCAAGATGACTATAGCAGATTTAACAAAGAAAGCAAAAGAGTTAAAGGTAGAAGGGATATCCGGCCTACGAAAGCAGGATTTAATCTTCAAAATTTTGCATGCCCAGGCTGAATCTAATGGACTTCTATTCGATGAAGGGGTGCTGGAAATTTTGCCCGATGGTTTCGGTTTCTTGAGATCCCCTAACAACAACTACTTGCCAGGCCCGGATGACATCTATATTTCTCCTTCACAGATTAAGCGTTTCGGTCTAAGTAAAGGGGACACTGTCTCCGGCCAAGTGCGCCCACCCAAAGAGGGTGAGCGTTTCTTTGCCCTTTTACGCGTGGAAGCGGTCAATAGTGAAAATCCGGAGAATATTCGTGAACGATTACTATTTGATAACCTGACTCCTCTTTATCCAAACAAGCGAATTAAATTAGAAACTAAACCTACGGAAGTATCCATGCGAGTAATAGACCTTTTGACTCCCATTGGAAAGGGACAGAGAGGGTTGATTGTTGCCGCACCGAGAACTGGGAAAACTATTCTATTGCAGAAAATTGCAAATAGTATTACAACCAACCACCCGGAGGTTACTCTAATAGTATTACTTATAGATGAAAGACCTGAAGAAGTTACTGATATGCAAAGATCAGTGAAAGGAGAGGTGATCTCTTCAACCTTTGATGAACCGGCAGATCGCCACATTCAAGTAGCAGAAATGGTTATGGAAAAGGCGAAGAGACTGGTTGAACATAAAAGAGATGTGGTCATCTTGCTGGATAGCATAACCCGTTTAGCTAGGGCTTACAATACTGTAACTCCCTCCTCCGGTAGGGTATTGTCGGGGGGGTTAGACTCTAACGCTCTCCAGAAGCCGAAGCGTTTTTTTGGCGCTGCTCGCAATATTGAAGAGGGGGGTAGTCTAACAATCATTGCCACAGCACTGGTTGATACGGGGAGCCGGATGGATGATGTCATTTTTGAAGAATTTAAAGGTACAGGTAATATGGAAGCTAATCTCGATCGCAGATTAGTTGACAAGAGAATATTTCCGTCGATTGATATTCTGCGTTCTGGGACGAGAAAAGAGGAGCTTCTTCTTTCTGAAGATGAATTGAACAGAGTGTGGCTTCTGCGAAAGGCATTGAGCTCTTTGAACGTTGTTGAAGCAATGGAATTTTTGCTGGAGAAACTGCAGACTACCAAGTCAAACAAGGAATTTTTGAAATCACTGGAAATCGATAACCTGGAGTAGGATATTATAAATAAATTTAAAAAACCACTTGACAAGCAAGAAAAATTTTGTTAATATGTATTTAGAAGAAGGGGGGGATGCGTCGGAGAAAAACTATTTTGCTCTCCGAATTTAGATCCCGCCGAAATTAGTGTGTTCATTTCTTTAAATATCAGCATTTATTTTCCCAATTGAAAAGAGGTATTCTTTCCTAATCTTTGATTGTTTTTTGCAATATACAAGAAGGTCTTGACAAAGGAATATTGATATGGTATAATTAAGATGGGAGTATAGATCTTTGAAATCTAAATAGGAGCATTGAAGCCAGATAACCCTGGTCAATTCAAGGTGTTAATTAAATTTTTATGGAGAGTTTGATCCTGGCTCAGAACAAACGCTGGCGGCGTGCTTAACACATGCAAGTCGAACGGTTCAGTACCAATTTTCGCAAGAAAATTGGCGCTGGATAGTGGCAAACGGGTGAGTAACACGTGGATAATTTGCCCCTGAGTGGGGGACAACTTTGCGAAAGCGGAGCTAATACCGCGTAAGACTACAGAATCGCATGATTCAGCAGTAAAAGACTTCGGTTTACCGGAGTCGCTCAGGGATAAATCCGCGCCTGATTAGCTAGTTGGTAGGGTAATGGCCTACCAAGGCAACGATCAGTAGCCGGCCTGAAAGGGTGTACGGCCACACTGGAATTGAGATACGGTCCAGACTCCTACGGGAGGCAGCAGTGGGGAATCTTGCGCAATGGGGGAAACCCTGACGCAGTGACGCCGCGTGAACGATGAAGTCCTTCGGGATGTAAAGTTCTGTCAGGCGGGAAGAACCTCCCCCCGATGCAAATCGGGGGGAAATGACGGTACCGCCAGAGGAAGCACTGGCTAATTCCGTGCCAGCAGCCGCGGTAACACGGAGAGTGCAAGCGTTGTTCGGAATTACTAGGCGTAAAGCGCGTGTAGGTGGTTAGTTAAGTCGGATGTGAAAATTCCAAGCTTAACTTGGAACCGGCATTCGAAACTGGTTAACTTGAGTGTAGGAGAGGAGAGCGGAATTCCTAGTGTAGCGGTGAAATGCGTAGATATTAGGAAGAACACCGGTGGCGAAGGCGGCTCTCTGGCCTAAAACTGACACTGAGACGCGAAAGCGTGGGGAGCAAACAGGATTAGATACCCTGGTAG
>CAYOFG010000101.1:0-3247 GCA_964403285.1 uncultured Clostridia bacterium
TAGAGGACCTGTCTGTTAAAGATCTTCCTTATGATGCCCAAAAAAGGTTAAAAGTGCTTACCAGCCTGGATTTTATTGAAAATGGACAGAATGTAATTCTGGCCGGTAGTCCCGGTACCGGTAATTATCGAAAGTTTTTGTTTATGGAAAGATTTCCATAAAAAGCACAATATTTGCAGACCTATTAGTGAAAATCTTTCCATAATCTTTGGCAATCTTTATCTGCAAAAATCCTGCAGCCAGTTCAACAGATCAGTATCTTCATCCCAAACCGGGATATCCTGTGTTACAACTTCCACATACACAGATTCCAATGCTTTTCTTTTTGTCTCTGTATTTGCTCTCAAATAAATTTCAGTCGTAGTAACATTTACATGTCCTAACAAATCTCTTATATAAATCAGGTTTACACCTGCCTCTAGCAAATGCATTGCTTTCGTATGTCTTACCATATGAGGATGAAGACTGTCAGGGAACAGAACTTCCGAGTGGGATTCCTTAGCCTGGTTCAAATGCTTTTCCAGAATGTATGTTATACCAGGCCTTGTGAATGGGTGTCTGTTACTATTATAAAACAGAGGGTGGAATTGATTTCCGTTTTCTAAAAGGCGGTTTTCGTTCATGTAATTCTCTAACAGATTGCGTGTTTTTCCCATGATGGGAACACATCTTTTTTTGTTTCCTTTTCCTGTTAATGTTATCGTAGCAGGTTTGGTGAGTCTGACATCACCTGTTTTTAAATCAATTAATTCCTGTACCCGTGCTCCAGTATCATAGAGAGTGGTCATTATTGTTAAATCACGGCGTCCTCTTTTCTTCGCGGTGTCTGGTTGTTCTAAAATATACTTCAGGTTATCCTGTGACAGATAATCAACCGTCTTATTTTCCCGCTTTTTAAATGGAATGCCTAAAATTCTCTGGCACTCTAACAGGATTTCCGGTTGTTCTGACTTTCGTATAACGATAGAAGCTGTGGATGGCTGCCAGTCTCTGGTTACGAGTATTAATGCCGACTTTACGTGTTTTTTCAAGCCAAAGCAGAAAATCTCTAATTGTTTCTACTTTTATTTTACCAAATGTAAGGTGCTCTGGTTTGATATTCAGTTCTAAATCACAAAATATCAGCAGTTGTTTGAACGTATCTCGGTAGGACTTTATTGTATTAGTGCTGACGTTGCGCTGGCCTGGAAGGTGCTCCGACAGAAAGCGTGTCAGCGTTTTTGCAAAATCAGTCTGCTTCATGGAACGACACCTCCGGTATTAAAGATAAAAAATTCTGTTCCACAGAAGCTATGATTTTTGGATATAAATCAGCAGTCAGCCTTAAGTAATACTGTGTACCTCTTAAATCAACATGCCCCAGATATGCAGAAAGATAGGGAAGGAGGTTCGTAAGGTCCTCTTCATTTGAAACCCATTTTTTTAAGCAATGAACGGAAAACGAATGTCTTATATCATGGAGCCTTGGACCTTTTCCGCTATGGGAAATCCCAGCCTTCCAAAGTACCCCTCTGAACAGTTTATAGATAGTACCTTCCTTATAACGCACTCCGTACGGAGACGGGAAGAAGAATGCATTACAGGACTCAAAGTTGTGGATTATACCTGCATACAGACGGCAGCGTTTTGTCAGGGTTTCTGCCATTGGAACCATCCGCTCTTTTCCAAATTTCGCATCCCGTATAAATAAAGTCCCTTGTTTCAAGTCAACCTCGTTAAGTTTTAAACTTAGTGCTTCTGAAATCCGCAAGCCGCACCCGTATAACATACGGAACAGAAGTGGAAGTATCAGATGCCGGTTGGGAGAAGTATCAGAAACGGGATAACTGTCGCATATGGTAAAAATACTCTTTAGCTCTTCTTCCAAAAAAATATAGGGGACATAGGAATAACGGTCAATAGTAATAGCAGCAGCCGGGAAAATGTATGCTTCATAACCAAGGCGCACCATATATTTTGCCAATTCACGCACTATTGAGATCCTTCCATTTCTGTTACTATCTGTTTCATTTGGTCTTTTTTCCGTCCAAAGCAATACCAGTTCCTTGGGAAGTTTCTTTTCCACCAAATGTTCCTTGGCTGCCAAAGTGTCAAACTGTTTCAAAAGAGAGGATGGTTTTATGTATTTGTAGCCCACAGCCCTCTTTTCCTCTATATATCCGGCAATCAGTTCGCCAAGAATGCTTTCAAAAGCAACGGTTTTCTTAGACATCCTAAAACACCTCCTCTGGATCAATGGCACATGACCGTAATCCTTCAATTCCTGTATGCAGATAGACTCCTGTAGACTTAGAATTGAAATGTCCAAGGATATCAGAGATTAGGGGTAAAGGTGTCCCCTGTTCAAGTAGAGAACTTGCAAGTGTGTGACGAAGCGAATGTAATCCGTGCTTTTTACCCTTTGGAACATGGATTCCGGCAAGTCTGGTATATTTCGTGATAATGTTATGAAGATTGGCATCTTTTCCAAAAGCCTCATAAGGCGCATTCATCCGAATAAAAAGAAAAGGTGACTCACTAATAGGACGTGCATTTTTCAGATACTCAATCAAGGCCCAGCCTAGATCATTTAAAATGGGGTAGGTGACGGTATTTTTTGTTTTGCTTTGCCTAATTTCTATGGTTTTTGACTGCCAGTTTAAATCCGATAACTTCAAAGATGTAATGTCACCAGCTCTTATACCAAGCCTGGTTACCAGAAGCAAGATAGCATAATCTCTTTTACCAGTAGGATTTCCTCTGTCGATGCTTTCCAGCATATGCATGACATCTTCCTTATTCCAGACGGAAGGAACAGGAGGATAATAATACTTACTCTGTTGTGGGACTTTTAAGAATAGGTCTTCATCGGTATATTGATTAAAGTCCTCAAAGTCAAGCAAAATTCCAGAGTAAAAGCCAGACTTTTTTCCATAGTTGTAAAACAAAAAAATTAAAGTTTATCTCCTCCCTTCTTGAGAGCTTTAGCCCGGAAGCTTGGTCCATTAATTTTAATTATAGTAGAATAATGAACCACTCTATCCAGTATGGCTGAAGCTAGAATATTATCCGTAAAGATATCTCCCCATTGTTCAAAGAATTTATTAGTAGTAATAATAAGAGAACCTTTTTCGTATCTTTTAGAGATGATTTCAAAGAAATCATCTGCGCTGTATCCGGGTAGCCTTTTAAAACCTAATTCATCCAGGATCAAAAGATCCGGTTTTAGGTAGTAATCTACCTTTTGGTAATAGGTATTATCTGCTTT
>CAYOFG010000102.1:0-3221 GCA_964403285.1 uncultured Clostridia bacterium
TGAGGCAGCGATTCCTGCATTATCAACCTCTCTCTAAGAGTTATCGTCCTACCAATAAGCAAAAGCATAAAAGTTGCCATAGTCATATAACCCAGACCGCCTATCTGGATTAGCAGGAGAATAACAATCTGTCCAAATAAAGAAAAATAATCGCCCGTGTCATGAACTACTAGACCTGTAACGCAGAGAGCCGAAGTAGCAGTAAACATAGCGTCGATAAGTCGTTGCCTCTCTCCAGTGGTAGTTGCTTTGGGCAACGAAAGGAGAGCCGTGCCCAGAAGAATAACGATTAAAAATCCGAGAACGAGCGCTTGAGAAGGGGAGAGGGACTTATTTTTGGCCATGAATTCTCCATTTTGGTCGGGCACTCTTTAGAGTGCCGTCTTTCGTCACCCCAGAGGGCGGTCGACCAATTACCTAAGAAACTTCTGTTCCCGCGACTTCTTTCTTGTTCTTATTCGCCTCGAGGGCAATAGCCACCAACTGAGAAAAGGCATTCGTATCATTCACCGCCAAATCAGCCAAGATTTTTCGGTTGATTTGAACTTTCGCCTTTCTCAGACCACTTATAAATTGACTATAAGACATGCCATTCAGACGAGAAGCAGCGTTTATTCTGGTAATCCACAGAGAACGAAATTCCCTCTTTTTCCTTCGGCGATCCCTATAGGCATACTGTAGGCTTTTGTCCAGTTGTTCTGTTGCGTGGCGATAAAGATGTTTCTTGCCCATCCGATAACCTTTGGTTAATCGAAAGAGCTTCTTTTTTCGCCTTCTGGTAGTTACACCACCTTTTATCCTCACCATTTTCCTATCCTAAAAATAACCATAATTTCCCACAAATGTTCCCGATTGTAAATCGGGATGCATAATCCTTATCCATAAGGTAAAAGTTTCTTTACCAACCTTTTGTCTCTATGGATCGAGGTGCTCGACTTTCTCAGCTGTCTCAATCTTTTAGGGCTCTTTTTCGTTAATTTATGCCGGGTACCCACTCTCTTGTGCTTAATTTTGCCCTTAGCTGTAAATCTAAACCTCTTTTTAGCCCCACTATGAGTTTTTATCTTAGGCAAAACCTACTCCTCCTCCTCTATTTGAACCAGCTAACATCTTATTTCACAGCCTTTCCGTCCACAAACTCTACTCTTCTTTTTGTTCGGTCCGTCCCTTTTTCTTGGGAACAAGCAACATCGTCATTCTATATCCTTCCAGACGAGGTTCTTGCTCACAGATGGCCGTGGAGGAAAAATTTCCCTTTATTGTTTCCAGAAGCTTCCTGCCTAAATCGGCGTGACTGGCTTCTCTTCCTTTGAAATTGATTGTGATTTTTACCTTGCGTCCGGTCTCCAAAAACTCCTGGATGTGCCTCGACTTAACATCCAAATCGTGTGGCCCTATCGTGGAACGCATTCTCACTTCTTTTAATTGACCCATCCTCCTGTGTTTGTGCGCCTCTCTATCCCTTTTTTTCTGTTCATAACGGTACTTGCTATAACTCATAATTTTGCAAAGAGGAGGCGTCTGCCCGGGAACAATCTCTACCAAATCCAGCTGTTTATTCCGGGCGGCAAGCAAAGCTTCTCCGGTTTCTACAATCCCCTGCAGTTTACCTTCTTCGTTTATCAACTTAACCTGTTTATCCCTAATGCTTTCATTCACTCGCAACTTCGCTTTTTTTACTATAAGCCATCACCTCCTGAAAATATAAAAAAAGTCCGTCGTAGACGGACCTCGTAGTTTTCTATCCCAGAAATGACAACCTTTTCGGAAATTTCCTTAAGGTGAGGCATAGCCTACTTCTAAAAAATTATATATACAAAATACTTTCCTGTCAAGTTAAAAAATGGCGTTTTTTCCCGACCCCAGAACTCAGTAATCTTCCCTCTATCTCTATCTTTTGTTTTCTATTTCTTTCAATATGTCTTCAATGAATTGGTCAACCTTAACCGCACCGAGGTCTTTCTGGTCTCTTCTTCTTACAGCGACTGTCCCCGCTCCCGCTTCTCTTTTCCCAACGACTAACATATAGGGAATTTTCTGAAGCTGGGCGTCGCGAATCTTTTTATCTATTTTCTCATTAGCAAGATTTGCTTCCACTCTTATAGACTTTTCTTTCAACTTATTATACACTTTCTGACCATACCCAACCTGTGAATCGGTAATAGTAAGAACCGTTGCCTGCACAGGAGCAAGCCATACGGGAAAAGCACCTGCATAATGTTCTATGAGAACCCCAAAGAATCTCTCCAATGAACCCAGAAGTGCCCGGTGAATCATTATCGGTCGGCGACGTTCGCCACTAATGTCTATAAAGATCATATCAAATCTTTCGGGAAGATTAAAATCTACCTGGATAGTGGAACATTGCCATGCTCGACCCAATGAGTCTTTTATTTTTATGTCTATTTTCGGTCCATAGAAGACCCCCTCGCCTAGATTAACCATGTAGGCGAGCTTTACTTTCTCCAGTGCCTTCTTTAACGCATCCTCTGCCTTCTCCCAGCTCTCCAGAGTTCCCACATATTTTTCTGGCCGCGTGCTTAAAGCAACATCATAATCAGAAAAGCCAAACGTATTTAGCATGAAAAGAACAAACTTGATTACTCCTACAATCTCATCTTCCAACTGTTCCGGACGACAGAAAATATGAGCATCATCCTGAGTAAACCCGCGAACCCGCATAAGACCGTGCAGAACTCCCGAGCGCTCATAGCGATAGACAGTTCCCAGTTCTGCCCAGCGAATGGGCAAATCACGGTAGCTTCTCACCTTAGTTTTATAAATCAATATGTGTCCAGGGCAGTTCATTGGTTTAATAATATACTTCTGCCCCTCAATATCCATAGGGGAATACATATACTCCTGATAGAAATCGACGTGACCGGAGGTTTGCCACAAATCTATTCTGGCAATATGGGGAATGTCCACCAGCTCATATCCATTCTTTAGATGTTCCTTCTCCCAGAAATCTTCTATTACCTTCCTGATACATGAGCCCTTAGGATGCCAGTATATAAGTCCTGCTCCTGCCCTCTCGTGCATACTGAACAGGTCAAGCTCAACCCCTAATTTGCGATGGTCTCTCTTCTTGGCTTCTTCCAGCAAATACAGATATTTATCCAGCTCTTCCTGGGTAAAAAACGCCGTCCCGTAGATTCTCTGGAGCCTCTCCCTCTTCTCATCGCCCCGCCAGTAAGCACCAGCAACGCTCAACAACTTAA
>CAYOFG010000103.1:0-3131 GCA_964403285.1 uncultured Clostridia bacterium
TTTTCACGCGGGTACCACCAATGGTGAGCTTTTTTATGCGAATAGTAGGTTGACCATCCGTAACGGGGACCCATTGTCCATCTTTGCCGCAGGTGCCAATATTAAAGCCTAGATCACTGCCAACCATTACAATCGAATTTAAAACTTCAGGACCATTGCCAATTAGAGTTGCCCCTCTTAACATTTCTCCTATTTTACCATTAATTATATCGTAGCCTTCTTGTACTTCAAAGACGAAATCACCGTTGGCTGTATTCACCTGCCCCCCACCCATTTTCTTCACCAGAAGCCCTTTGTCTACGGAGCTAATGATTTCCTCTGGCTTGTAGTCACCCGGGAGAATGTAGGTATTACTCATCCTGGGAATAGGACGGTTATGGTATGACTCTCTTCGTCCATTTCCCGTCGATTCAGTTCCGTCCTTTTGGGCAGTGAAGCGGTCGTAGAGATAATTTTTTAGCCTTCCCCTTTCCACCAGTATTGTCTTCTGAGCAGGAGTGCCTTCATCGTCAAAATGGAAAGACCCCCTGTAGTTGGGAATAGTAGGATCGTCGACCACGGTAACAAGTTCAGAAGTAACCTTCTCACCCAGCATCCCCGCATAGGCTGGAGATACTTTCTTCTGCACCAAATCTGCTTCCAAAGAATGACCGATTGCCTCATGAATCATAGTTCCTCCTGCAGCCGATGTCAAAACGACCGTCATTTCTCCAGCAGGAGCTGTCTGGGCAGAGAGCATCTTGACTGCTCTTTCCGCTGCCTTTCGGGCTATCTTCTTAACATCATACCTATCAAATAACTCAAATCCCACCAAACCCCCCAGAGGTTCATAACCTGTCTGGATTATCTCTTCCTGTTGCGCTACAACATTGACCAAGTAGGTAGTATAAATTCTCTTCTCCTGAATCCGGTTATTATCAACAACACCATATTTCGAGGAAAGAGACAAATTGGCGATAGTTACATCCATAGTAATATCACCATAATTTATACTTACCTGCTTTATTCTATTTCTATCAACTTCTCTGGCGATGCGATTACCCAGTAGAACAAGTCGAATCTTTTCTTCAATGGGCACTTCACTGGGCGGTTTTTCAATCTTGTGGATTATGTTAGTTGGGCTGTCTGTTAATGACCCCAGGTCAGTACCAGAAGAAAAAGAGGAATTCTTCTTTTTCGTTTTTCCGGGTTCTGGAAGACTACTCGCTATCTCTTTTGCCAATTCCTTCAGTCCCACTTCGGTTATTTTATTCGTGGAACCGTATATATTACTTTCTCCTGAGATTACCCGAATTCCTGCTCCCACATCTTCTCCCGAGATAATCTTCTCAATCTTATTATCTTCACAACTCACCTGGTTAGTAAACCTCTTCTCTATATAAATGTCGGCAAAATCTCCCCCTCTACTTAAGGCAACCTGCAAAATTTCCATTAGCCTTTCTTTATTCATCTTTTAGCCTTTATCCTGTACCTTTGGCAAAGTAAAGGAGAACTTACTTCCTCTTCCCAATCTACTCTCCACTCCTACCTTGCCTCCATGGGCTTCCACAACCTGCTTCACCACCGCCAGACCCAGCCCAGCGCCTTCCACCTGACCAGTAAAGGTTTCCTCTATCTGGTAGAATTTGGAAAATATTTTTTCCCTTTCCTCTGAAGGAATTCCCGGACCATTATCTCTAATTTCCACGCAAATAAATTTTTCCCCTTTAAGTGGGCGAGCAGAAATCTTTACCTTCTTCTCTTTTTTATCGTTGAATTTTATCGCATTCTCTACAAGATTCTGTATTACTTCCTGAACTTTTTCTCTGTCTACGAGAAGCGGGGGAACTTTATCTACAGAATTTCCCACCACAACCTTAGCTTTCTTGCTGCGAATTCTCGATGCAAGCTTTTTCAAACTCATTTTCACAATAGACTCAAGACTCTCTTTCCCTCTGGCAAGTCCCAGCGACTCGCTTTCCAGTACGTTGAACCTGAGTAACTCATCTATCAAGCGATAAAGTCGTTTCCCTTGACTATCAATGATTCGTACCGCATCTCTCCCTACCTTATCCAATTTGTCAAGTCTCTCTTTCTCTCTCAAAAGTGGTAAATATCCATCGATGCAGGTTAAAGGCGTCTTAAGTTTATGAGTTATAGAAGAGACAAAGCTCGCTTTCAGGTATCCCTCTTTCCTCTCAGAGGTAACGTCACGAATAATCATCACATAACCGACCACTCTGTTCTCCTCATCTACGATTCTCGTGGCAATCCCCGAGAGAACGAGAGTCTTTGGTTTCGTTCTCACCAAATCGAAAGTCGTTACTCTATCTTCTTTCGTTAATAATTCTTTAAGAGAACTTGCGGGAAGCGCCACTTTTTTCGGTTCCCATCTGGAAAAAGCCTTAAACTGTCTGACTACCTGGGAAATCTTTTTGCCCAAATAATCTCTCTTTCCTATGCCCAGAAAATTCTTCGCAGAACTATTGAGGATAACCAGGTTCATTTTTGCATCAGTAACAATAGCTCCATCGCCCATCCCGCTGAAAACAGCTTCTATCTTTTCCTTTTCCCGTTTAAGATTCTGGAAAAGACGCGCGTTGTCAATGGCGATAGCCGCCTGGGAAGCAAAAGCCTCAAATATCTCCCTGTCTTCCTCTACAAAATAACCACGACCGACCTGGTTAATCGCTTCCATTACTCCAATAATTCTCTCTTTTATCTTTAGAGGCACGCATAGTATAGACTTTGTCTTAAATTTCGTAACTTCATCTGCCTTAACAAAAAACCTGGGATCCTTACTGGCATCCATGACCGATAGAGGCTTCCCTTCTTTCGCCACCCATCCCGCAATTCCCTCACCAAGCTTCAATCGTATCTGCCTTAACTTCTCCCCTTCTCCTCCCACGGTGACGTCAAAGAAAAGCTCCTTCGTTGCTTCGTCCAGGAGCATCAACGAACTCGCCTCAGCATTGACTACTCTCTTTGCCTGCCCCATAATTATCTTGAGCAATCTATCCAGATCGAGGGTAGATGTGAGAATCCTATTCGCATCCAAAAGCAACGCCAGCTTTTCACTCTTAGTTTTCATATCTTTTCCCATAGCCCATTCTCCAACTCTGTTACGCAACCTAAAGGTTGCGACTACCAAA
>CAYOFG010000104.1:0-3066 GCA_964403285.1 uncultured Clostridia bacterium
TCCTGGTTCTCCCCCTTCTGGTAAAGTCTGCCTTGGCGCAATAATCTGTCCGTCTACCTTATATCCATTCCATAATTCAGCTCCTTTCTGAGTTAAAATAAACTTTGAATCTTTTTTAACTGTATAATAAACATCATTTTCGTTTACCTTATTGTCATTATTTATATCCCTTTCCATCTTAATTGGTTGTTCATTTACTAAGAATCCTGATGAATCAAACGAGAACATCAAAAGTTTATCTAACTTTGATATTTCATTCCCAGAAATTACGGTTTTTACATTGTATCCAGGCTGACTGAAGTTTTCTAATCCATTTTCACCTATCACTGCAGTTATTACTTCGCCTTCCAGTGTTAAGCAATATACTTTTTCTCCTTTTGGAGCAGTGTCCCATTTATATGAAAAGCTACCATCTTCATTTATATTTAGCTCAATTGGGTTTTCTGCTAAGCTTTCATTAATGAAGTTTCCAATGTAATAACTGAGATATTTTTCATTACTTATGCCTTGCTTTGTAATATCTAACCTCATTATGATTCCATTGGGAAGGGCTCTTTCTACTTCTCTGTTTTCTATAGTAAGGGTTTCGAATAGTGGAGTTATTCGCGGGGTATCATCTTTTTGCGATGTTAAGTTAACTTCTATTGTTCCTTCATTCAGTCTGAATCCATTAAATCTGTTTGTTACAAATGTATAAGATTCTCCCTCGTTTATAGTATGCCATTTACCTTTTTCATAACGTATATATTTCTGAGTCTCTGTTTTGCTTTCTCCAAATTCAGTATATTCAGTCTTAACAGCAAAATTATGTTCTAAATCTAAATAATCCGCCTGTAGTATATGGGTCCCATCCTCTTTTGTACTGGTCGCTATTTGCCATCCCTCTTTTGTAAACACTCCCTGGAATCTTGCTTTTGGGTCAAAGATGGTTAAACTGTTTTCTGTTACAGTAAAGTCAATACCAAAGTATTTGCCTTCCAATCCTGGTGGCACTTGTTCTATCGCTTGTTGACTGAATGCGTTTAACGTATTGTTGACCTCTTTTTCAAATCCTTTTACTAACTTGCAGTTTTTACCCAGCGCATATTTATATTCTCCTTTCTTTGTCGCAGAGTTTTGGATAGAGATTTCTTTTCCATTAAATATTCCATCAAAATTGCCTTTCGCATCCCGACAACCCCAGACTGTATATTTCTTACTATTATTATCAAAATATCCGATATATTTCCGTTCTGTGTCAGGGTCAGATATTGTTAAGATATGACCATTCTCGCCTATTGCAAATCCGGCTATTGTGCCTAACTCAGTTAGTTCTTTCAAGTTCAGTCTATTCTTGATTTCTTCTCTTAAGGAAGGAGAGAGGATTTGAGGAGCGAATTTACCAGTTATTAAGATAGGACCTGTTATATTATGTATTTTTAATTCATTATTTATTGTATTAAGAGTAGGAATTTCTCCTTCAAACGACAAAAGTTGAAATTCACTTACCCCTAAACTGGCAAGTTTAATTTGGATAAGATTCTTTTGCTTGTCTGTTAATCCAACTGCGTATTCGAACTTCTGCCCAACAAACTTGCCAACTACATTTTTTGATAAAGTTATCTCTTTTTCAGTAACTCTAACATCTACAAGTTTTGTTCCATCTGCTCTATAGAATGCTTTGCCGGTGAAATAATCCGTAATTTCTTGCTTCTGATTAAATATTGGAGTTGCAAAGAATTGTCCATCCTGGGTGAATAATCTCTCCGGCTGGATAAGTCCACTTAATATTAGAGCTTGCATTATTTGTGCATTATCCTGAGGAAGGGTGCCATCGCTAAATATAGCCTTATTCCCTATCAGCTGCATCTGTTTGCCGGCAACCTGAACTCTCTTTAAGTCCTGCGTAATCGTTACATTCTTCTCAAAAGTTACACCTGCTATTTTTGAATCTTTCCTTAATGTTACTCCTTCTCCCAATACCTGCCACTGTCCCTGGCGCATACTTATAACCGCTGATTCTTTGTTTTCTCCTTGAACGATCTTATATCCTTCTTTATCTTCTTTTATACAGGCGCTGGTTTGTACAGTCTGGCTAATTGATGAGCTTTTTCCCTCTATGCTTGGAGGAGCTCTCTTCTTAATATACATCATCTGGCCAGAATCGAGCACGAACTCGCCTTCAAACATCTCAAAACTAGTGGGTCCAAGAGAAAATATGAATCCCTTGTTTAGAGTGCCTCTAATGGGATTATTGTTATCATCTCTTATTTCAAATTCTGTATTAGCCTTAAGTTTTATGGCCATGCAGTCATCTGTTGCCTGCACCCTAAGGGTCCTCCCTCCGTATTCTAAGGTTCCTTCTCCTGTGATTCTCAATTTCCCGTCAACAACTTTTCCTTTCAATGTTCCTTGCGTTCCTTGCAACTTTAATTCCTGTCCCTCCTTCAACATGCTGGATGCCACCATATTTATTGCTTCAACATAGATTCCTGAAGCAATACCATTTATTGAGGCCAAATACTTAGAGACATCTAATCTTTTTTGTTCAACCAGATAATATGTGAGGATTGTATCTTCCATATTCAATTTTTCTTCTGAAGAGGAATCATTGGGAATACCGGCTTCGTGTCTTAACTCGTGCGTCAATCCTACAGCGCATATTGTCGCCAAGGCACCAGCATCGGTTATCTTTTCCAAGACTGAACGGTTTATACCTATAAAGCCATCCTGTATATGATTTTCAAATAGACTGTGTGATTTATCGAGTACCACAATAGCAATGGATTCTTGCGTGATACCGCCAAAAAGCGTCTCTGCAGTAACTTCAAGCGCTTTCCCTCTTTGAATTATTGAATTATTCAAAAATTCCTTAAAACCCTTAGTTCCACCGAACCTTTCAAGTATTCCCTTTTCAACTGAGAAATTTATATCTTGTCCCGCTACGTTTATTCTTACATCTTCGAAAAGTCCATTCTCTCTCGCATATTTAACTATCTGTTCCTCCCTTTCCACGCCAGATTTTTCAAGTTTACCTTTTTCAGATGCGTACTCTCCTGTGGCTTGAGCATTGAAATGAGAAACAGC
>CAYOFG010000105.1:0-3026 GCA_964403285.1 uncultured Clostridia bacterium
TTCCACAGAGGTTTGCACAATATATTATGAGAACAAGGGAAAATTTCCTGATGGGCTAAAAGAAGAAGTGGAAGAGAATTTGAAAAAAGTGGAAAGGGCAATGGGAGCAAAGTTTGGAAATACGGAGAATCCTCTCCTGGTTTCAGTGCGTAGTGGCGCTCGGGTTTCTATGCCGGGAATGATGGACACCGTGCTAAATTTAGGATTAAATGACGAGACTGTCAAAGGGTTGATTAAAGAATCGGGAAACAAACGGTTTGCGTATGATTGCTATCGTCGTTTTGTGCAGATGTATGGAGACGTGGTTTTGGGCTTGAAGCCGGAAGGGAAAGAAGAGGACCCCTTCGAAGTTCTAATTGAAGAGAAAAAGAAAAAAAGAAAAGTGAAACTGGACACAGAACTCAATGCGCAAGACCTGGAAGATTTAGTCAGAGAGTTTAAGGCTTTGATAAAGAAAAGGAAAAAGGTCAATTTCCCCGACGAGCCCTGGGAACAACTATGGGGCGCCATAGCCGCTGTGTTTAGATCCTGGGATACCAAAAGGGCGATCGAATACAGGAGAATAAACAAGATTCCCTCTCACTGGGGGACAGCAGTAAACGTGCAAACAATGGTCTACGGGAATTTAGGAGAGGACTCGGGGACCGGTGTGGCATTCACTCGCGATCCCGCTACAGGCGATAAGAGATTTTATGGAGAATATCTTCTCAATGCTCAGGGAGAAGACGTGGTTGCGGGAATTAGAACTCCTCATCCCATAAATAAATTAGCAAAGAAAGACAAAAATTTGATTTCCCTGGAAGAGGCAATGCCCGAAGTATATAAAGAACTGGAAGGTGTTTACCAGAAAATAGAACACCATTATAAAGATATGCAGGATATTGAATTCACTGTTCAAAAGGGAAAACTATATCTACTGCAAACCCGCGGAGGGAAAAGGACTGGTTTTGCCGCTGTAAGAATTGCCGTGGAGATGGTGGAAGAGGGACTGATAGATAAGGAGACAGCTCTTATGAGGGTGGAGCCGGGCCAACTGGTCCAGCTTCTATCGCCTATTTTTGGACGCAAAGAGAAAGAAGCAGCAATTCTGGACGGGAAACTTCTTTCCCGGGGCTTGAATGCAAGCCCGGGAGCAGCTTCCGGCAAAGTGGTATTTGCTGCTGATGAAGCAGTGACTATGGCAAATTCTGGCGACAAAGTTATATTGGTGCGGCTGGAAACCTCTCCCGAGGATATTCAGGGGATGAATGTGGCTCAGGGTATCCTCACTGCTCGCGGAGGAATGACTTCTCATGCTGCCGTTGTGGCTCGAGGAATGGGTAAACCCTGCGTGGCCGGTTGTGGGGCGATAAGTGTCGATTACCAGAAAAAGAAATTTACGGTTAATGGAAAGATTATAAAGCAAGGAGATTACATTTCCATAGATGGCACCACGGGAGAAGTTATTCAAGGCAAAATGTCCACCTATCCTTCAGAAATTGCACAGGTGCTTATCAACAAGACTATGAAAAAAGAGGATTCTCTAATTTTTCAGGATTTCTCTAAACTTATGGAATGGGCAGATAGCATCCGCAGGCTGGGAGTGAGAACCAATGCCGATACGCCCAGAGATTCTAAGGCGGCCCGCGATTTTGGAGCTGAAGGAATTGGACTCTGCCGCACGGAACATATGTTCTTTGAAGGAGATAGAATAGATGCTATGCGGGAGATGATTGTAGCCGAAGACAGTGAAGGGAGAAGGAAAGCACTGGCAAAACTTCTGCCCATGCAAAGACAGGATTTTACCGAGATTTTCAAGGCAATGCACGATTTACCTGTAATTATAAGAACACTTGACCCTCCTTTACACGAGTTCTTACCCCATACGGATAAAGAGACAAAAAGCTTAGCTAAGAAGATGAAGGTACCTTTTGAAAAACTTCAAGCCAAAGTTACCAGCCTTCACGAGATGAATCCTATGTTAGGACATCGCGGCTGCAGATTGGGGATTACTTATCCAGAGATTACGGAAATGCAGGCGCGGGCAATATTTGAAGCAGCCTGTAAAGTGAATAAACAAGGAGTGAATGTTATTCCGGAAGTGATGATTCCTCTGGTAGGAGATGTGAATGAATTCGTTAATCAGAAAAGAGTGGTCTTGAAAGTAGCCGAAGAAGTAATGAAAAAATGTAGAGTCAAACTAAAATTTTTGGTAGGCACGATGATTGAGATTCCCCGGGCCTGTTTCACTGCCGATGAAATTGCCAGGGAAGCAGAGTTCTTCTCCTTCGGAACAAACGATCTCACTCAGATGTGTTTTGGATTTAGCCGGGACGATGCACAAAAATTCCTCACAGAATATATGGAACGGGGGATTTTGAAAGACCCTCCTTTTCATACACTCGACCAGGCAGGCGTGGGAGAGCTGATAAAAATAGGGATTGAGAAAGGAAAAACGGGCCGACCAGATTTAGAAGTAGGCATTTGCGGTGAACATGGAGGAGACCCTCAATCAGTAAAGTTCTGCCATCGGGTAGGAATGAATTATGTCAGCTGTTCACCCTATAGAGTTCCCGTTGCCCGCCTTGCCGCTGCCCAAGCAGTCCTAGAAGAAAAAAAATAGGGGGACACAATACTTAATTACAGGAGGAAAAAGGGAACCCCAGAAGAGTAATTAAGTATTGTGTCCCCAGAATTCCTTCATAGGAGGAAATTAATAATGGATAAGAAAAGTGTTATTATCTTTATCTGTCTTACTCTCTTAGCTACATCTTGTGGACGTAGGCTGGAAGAAACGAAGCAGTCAATCAGACTGTTTCCAGTTGAGAAAGAGGGCAAGTTTGGCTATATAGACAAAATAGGAAACATAATCATCAAACCGCAGTTTGATTCAGCCTGGGACTTTTCCGAAGGGCTGGGGCGCGTGTCGATTGACGGCAAGTATGGCTATATTGACAATACAGGTAAGTATGTCATCAATCCTCAGTTTGTGTGGGCTTTTCCCTTTTCCGAAGGATTGGCACCGGTAGAGATTGACGGTAAGTTCG
>CAYOFG010000106.1:0-2955 GCA_964403285.1 uncultured Clostridia bacterium
AATTTTTACCCTATTTTTCAAATCTCTTCCCAAAGAAAGAGTTGTTTGTCTATTTCTGGTCTGAGTTCCTTTTTTGCCGGATAAAATTTTCCCTCCAGAGTTATAAATCTTTGCGCTCGTTTGGTGACCGCACCCAACTTTCTCAATTGTTCCAGCTCTTTCAATTTGGTATTTTTCCTTATATCCAGAATTCTCCTGGCCGATATTCTGCCAATTCCAGGAACTCTGATGAGTTCCTCAAACGAAGCCTTATTTATCTCCACAGGGAATCTATCCATATTATTTAAAGCCCATACTAGCTTGGGGTCCTTATCCATATAGAGATTCCCCCTGCCATCAAAAATCAATTCCTGGGGAGTGAAATTATATTTCCGCAAGAGAAAATCGGCCTGATAGAGACGAAATTCCCTCAAGGGAGGGCAGGGACGCAAGTTTTCCAGAGGAGTATTTTCTACGGGAGCGAAAGCACTATAATATACTCGGCGAAGATTATGGTCGCTATAAAGACTGTGACTCAAGGAAAGGATTTCCCTGTCTCCATCATTCGTTGCTCCTACCACGAGCTGAGTGGTCACTCCTCCTTTCAAAGGGTGTTTGCCATGGAAAGAGGCAATCCTTTTCAGACCAGCGAGTAGCTCCCCGTGGAAATTCTTGTCCGCAGATAGTGCAGAAAGGCACTTCTGGTTTGGTGCTTCTAAGTTCATAGAGAGCCTATCTGCCAATCTTCCGGTGGCTTCAATGAGATCAGTATCTACCCCGGGGAGAATTTTACAGTGGATATATCCCCGGTAACTATACCGTTGCCTCAAAATCTTCACGGTCTCCAGCATCTTTTCCTGGCTGGCATTGGGAGAAACGTTTATTGCCGAAGAGAGAAAAAGCCCTCTCACCCACCCCTTCTTATAATACTCCAGGAAAAGGGAAGCGAGTTCTTGAGGGGCGAATTCTACGCGAGGACAGTCTCTGTCTTTTCTGTTTACGCAGTAGAAGCAATTGTTCTTACAAACATTAGTTTGCAGAACCTTGAACAGGTTTACACATTCACCCTTCTCTCCTGTTGCCGGGTAGATGAGGCTGGAGCGGGCAATGTGTTTCTCAGGGAAAATAGCCAAAGGAAGACCAGTTACGTCAAAGCCAGCAAGTTCCCCCAACAAATTTGCTTTATAATGTAAGTTCCATTTTTTCATAACCAAATTACGGGGACAAGCCCCTACACTACCAAAACCATTACGGGCATAAAGTCCTACATTGCTTTGAGTTCTTTTGACCAGCGCCGATAATCTTTGAGCCGCCAATCTTTTTTTGACCCTTCTCTCCTCATAGCCAAATCTTTAATCCCACATTCAGCTCGCGCACAGTTGAGGCAATCTCCTCGACAATCTGTGGCGGGAACGAATTTCTCCTTTTCCCTCCTGTAAACGGGTATATCAATCCCTTCACAATTTCTTGAATTGGTAAACTCTCGATTTAGCCCTCTGGGTTTATCATCAATAAGTTCGTATTCCATGCATAGAGCAAAGGTCATATTTAAATTCTCACAAATGTTTCGCAAAATATCGAATGCTTTCTTACGATAATCTGCCTTTGCGTGGAGATACCCATCAATATTCTCCACATATAATTTTCTGTAGTCAAATTCTATTCCCGGTCCAAAATAAGTCTTTAGCTGGTCCAGAATTTCCTTGTGTATCTTAATGGGAATATCAAGCACACTGGCAATTATGTGCTTAGCTCCTGAATCTTTTGCCCTGTTAATCAGTTGCCGAAAATTGCTTTTCTTATCTGTGAGATAAGGGAATATGGGGTCTATACGGCAGACGGCATAAATTCTTTTTTCTGCCATTCTTTCCAGGTTTCTATACAGGACAGTATTAGATGCTCCCCGAGGTACTAATACCTTCCTTAAACTCTCGTCTGCAGTCAGAAAAGAGACTTGACCAAATGAATGTTTCTGCTCTTTTATCAGCTCCAGTGCTGCCTCAGGAATTTCTGCCTTGGTAATAAATTCTATGGGAATATTTCTTTCTACAAAGACTCCAATTATTTTTTCAGAAAGATGGTAAAGGTTATTCACCGGCTGAAATGGGTCGGTTACGGGAGAGAGGTAGCCACAGGAAGCAACATCAATGGAATCGAGTTGGTCTGCAATGACTTTGTCGAAGTCTTTAGCAACAATGATTACATTTTCTTTTCGGAAGGTCTGGAAGTGGCCAGGAAATGCTAATGAATAACAGAAGAAACATCCTATCCCGCAACCATTATAGGGGTTGATGAGCATTTTCTCGGAAGTGCATTCTCTCTTTCCAGGCCACCATCCATGAAGTTCTTTCTTGGTGGGCAGGAGTACATGCTTCTGTGGTTTTTCAATAACTTCGTATGTTTTCCCACCAATTAAAATGTTCATTTACTTTTCTTTCTTTTTGGGCTTCTTCTTCTCTCTCTTGCTCGGTACTTTCCCCGGCATACTAATCACCACCCTCTTTCCCAAGTTTTTCCATTAGCACAGGAAGATTAACAATATCTTCTTTATTATATTCCAGTAATACTTGTAACGCCTCTATGTTATTCTCTCTTTCGTATTGGTCCCATAGTTCCATAGCTACCCAGCCATTTACTTCTTTCAGGCGCCTTTTAATTCCCAGCATCTGTTCGACTTTTTTCAGCCCGCCATAAAGATTTCTCTCCCAGCAGTCGTACATCAGGTCGCAGGTTGCGAAAAAGTCATCCAGATCTACACTTAGCTTCTCCTTTATGATAGGGAGATCAAACCTGCTGCCATTGTAAGTGTAAATGGTAGTTATTCCCTTTAAACTGTTAAGCAAGTTTGACCTGGTAATCTCCCTTCCCACTAACTGAATCACTGTGCCGTCTCCGCGATATATTCCCAGGACAGTTATCTCTCCCTCAAATGAGGTCTCAATGTCCAGAAAAGCTTTCATAATATACCCTTCTACC
>CAYOFG010000107.1:0-2826 GCA_964403285.1 uncultured Clostridia bacterium
AAAGGTGGGACCATAAATAATTAAGATTATTTTGATGTTATTATGGACTCTTTCCGGAAATAGGTGCAGGTTTCATCCGGTAAGCAGCCCGAATTAGTGGAGCAGAGGGGATTCGAACCCCTGACCTCTTCCGTGCGAGGGAAGCGTTCTCCCAACTGAACTACTGCCCCGTCGCCCCGATTCGAAATCGGGGCTCCCAAGTGGCCCCGATTTTAATCGGGACTCCCTTGCGTCCCCGATTGAAAATCGGGGACTGTTATCCCCCTCTCCAGGAGGCTCTCCCATTATCCCACCCTTATCTTATTAACTGCCGTCGGCTTTCGCTCTAAAGTTTGCGGCTACCAGGTTATTTGCGGCCCAGGTAGTCGCAGGCTTTAGCCTGCGTATATAAGCGCAACCTGCCACGTCCCGTTGGGACTCCGCCTATGGCGGGATCCCTTGCGGGAAAGGTTGCGACTACCTTACTTTTTAAAGAGTTTTTTTAAGCCTTTCTCTATTTCCTTTTTCAAAATTTCTTTGCCAGCCTTTTCTGCTGCTTTTTTAGTCAATTTGCCCCAGTCGAGATTAACTTTTGGATCTTCAAATGTTCCCTCAATTTTAAACGGAACAGTTACTCTTCCCTCAGCGTCACCAGTATATTTGGCAAGGTCTCCACCGGAATATTTTTTTGTAAACTTAATATCTCCTTCTACGTCCTGTCTTTTCTTGACCAGGTCAACATTGCCAGAACAATAGGCATCCATTTTGTCTCCCCCGTCTGTCTTCACATTCTTCAGATATACCTTCCCGCTTTTGATGGTAAGAGTCCCGCTTCCCGATTTGAAACTCGTCTCCCTAAGTTCGGGAATATTAGCAGCAGAGGCAATCCTGTCCAGAATCTTTATCTCTTTTATCTTCACATCTTTTATCTCTATGAGACCCGAGCCATTCAGTTTAGAAAAATCTCTTCCCCTTCCAGATAATTTCATATTTCCGGAAGCTATGGCATAAAACTGCCCTTTCAATTCCCTGCCCATAGATTGAATAACCTTATGCATATTGATATTCTTGACGTCACTATCGAGATTAAATTTGAGTTTCTCTAAAGAAGTATCTCTAAGGTCGGCTGAGAGAGAGCCCTTCATACTACCATCGTAAGTTGATAAGGAGAGAAGTTTGAGATTCATTATCGACTTAGCAATGTCCAGTGTTGCCGAACAATCGGATATCCGATAATTCTGAAAGGTTAGTTTCTTGAGATTGATTTTTCCCGAGACTGTAGCATCCGGGGGAATCCCGATTTTAGGAGATGGTTTGCCTTTTGCCTTCTTTGGTGCGGGCTTCCCTTCCTTTGCCTCTTTCGGTCTCTCCGCCATCTTCACTTCCACAGTCCCCAGACCCAGATCAAAATTAATGTTCGGCTTCTTGAAATCCAGAATATTTCCTGAATATTTCAAATTAGACCTGTCCAGTTTCGCGGTCATTTCTTTCTGAATTGCTCCTATGTTTTCTACGCCTATCCTTCCGGAAATATTTATCGCTTTCGGTACACCTGAAATCTCTGTCTCCCCTGCCAACATTCCAGTAAGTCCATAGTTCTTGACGAGAGGAGCTAACTCATAGAGCGATTTCATATCAAATTTTCCCAGAGAAACTTTAAGATTGAACCTCCTTTCATCTTTGAGCCCTACTACCTTCCCGGATGCAGAGGCTTTTATCTCACCAAGGGCAATTGATATTGCGTTAATTTTCAGAATGTTATTGTCTTCAAGGACAATATCAATTGCCATCCCCCCGTCTATACCAGAGGGCTTACGGAATAAGTCCTTGAACAATGCGTCGACTTTTCTAATACCAATATTACCTTTAATCCCGATTCTCTTCAAATTTCCGGATACATCTATGTTTATATCTGGCTCGCCAGACATTAGAATATCTCCACGGAAAGGAAATATCTTGGAAAGTTTCTCCAGCGCAAAGTCTTCCCCTTTTATATTAACTGCAAAGGAGAGCTTTTCCGGCTGCATAAACTTTTCCACACTCCCGGTAGCCCCTATTCCGGCGCCAGCCACAGTTGCCGAAGCCTCCTTAATCTTGATGTTTTCTTCTTTTATGTCAACACTTCCTTTAAACGCAAGTGAACCCTCCAATTTTTCCTTTACCACATCAAAAGAGGCTTCCACAAAGAAAGGCGAAACAAGCGAAATGCCGTAAACACTCAGGTTAATGTTCTTCACATCTGCCGATAGATTCTGTGGCGTCCTGTCTACAAATTTCACCTCTCCCCCGGATACGGATACTTTTGATACAAGGAAAGAGAAGACCATCGGCTCAACTTTTGCCGGCAGACCCTTTTCTTCTTTCTTTGCCCCAGTTAATTTCTTCACCATAAGGTCGCTAAAATTAAACGAGCCTTCTACATTTCTGATAACATTTATTTTTGGAGAGACGAGCGTAACTTCGCTTATAGATATCTGTTTTTTAAGAAGGGGCAGAAGTTTTGGCCTTACCAGAAACTGCCCTGCTTGTACAAACATTCCTCTGTCGAACGATGGCTTCTCGGAAATTTTGAAACCTTTGACTCTGAGGCCTCTAAGACCAACGGAGATACTTTCTATTTCCACCTGTCTATGCAGCGTTTCGGACATCCTGGCTATCAACATGGCTTTCAGTTTTGCCGGAGGAAATGCGATTCTTAAAGCAATTGTTCCTCCCACAAAGACAAATAACAAAATAAGAAAAATGATAAGCAGAATCTTCTTAAATTTTTTCATCTTTTAACCTTCCTTTCGGAAGGACTCCAGGACTCTGGAGTCCCCCGATGAAATCGGGGGGAAGTAAATACCT
>CAYOFG010000108.1:0-2725 GCA_964403285.1 uncultured Clostridia bacterium
TATTTCTTTCCGCTGCCACAAGGGCAGGGGTCGTTCCGTCCAATCTTTCTCCGCTTGGAAAAAGGCGTGGGAATAGAGGAAGCAGAAGCCATAGCTTTCTCCCGATATTTTCCCCCACCTCCTGGAGGCTTTTGAGCCACCTCTCTCGTCGGGAGAGCTCTTGCCCGCGCCTGCTCAGCCACCACTTTTACTCTAAAGATGTAACCGGAAATCTCCTCTCTCATATGCTGTTGCATAGTATCAAAAGCCCACTCAGACTCCTTCTGATATTCAATAAGAGGATCTTTCTGTCCGTAAGCGCGCAGTCCTATTCCCTCTCGTAATTTATCCATATCGTAAAGATGGTCTTTCCAACGTGTGTCCACAACCTGGAGAGTGACCATGCTTTCAATAAACCTCATCATCTCCTCTCCCATCTCCCTCTCCCGCTCACCGTATGCCTGTATGATTCGCTCAGCTATCAGCTTACCCAAGATTTCCTGCTTCATCCGTCTCAAATCTTCTCTAGGAACGGAAAAAGAGATATTAAAAGAGCGCTTCAGCCACTCAGAAATTGCCTCCCAATTCCACTGTTCAGGATAGACCTTAAGAGGAGCATAGAGCGTAAGATTATCATCGATAAGGTCCTCAAACATAGCCAATATATCATCTTTGAGACTGGCTCCTTCTAAAACTTTTCTCCTCCATTTGTAGACTACTTCTCTTTTCTTACTCATCACATTATCGTATTCCAGAAGCTGTTTTCTAATATCAAAGTTCATCGCTTCCACTTTTTTCTGAGCAGCTTCTATAGCCCGGGTAATTAATGGGTGCTGGATATCCTGTCCCTCCTCCAATCCCAATCTATCCATTACCTGAGCTATGCGCGCCGAGCCGAAAAGTCTCATTAATTCGTCTTCCAGAGAAAGATAGAATCGAGAAGAGCCAGGGTCACCTTGCCGTCCCGCACGACCACGCAACTGATTATCGATCCTGCGCGCTTCGTGCCTTTCAGTTCCCAATATGTGAAGACCCCTTAACTCAACTACTTCATTGTGTTCAGAAAGGTCGGGAGGATTCCCGCCCAAAACGATATCTGTTCCTCTACCAGCCATATTGGTGGCAATGGTCACACCGTTTTTCCTTCCCGCCTGGGTAATAATCTGGGCCTCCCTTTCGTGATACTTAGCATTCAACACGTTGTGGGCAATACCCTTTCTTTTAAGCATCTCACTCAACTTCTCACTATTCTCAATCGACCTCGTTCCCACCAATACAGGACGACCCACTTTGTAGAGTTCTTCAATTTCCCGAATGACAGCGTCGAATTTTTCCTTTTCTGTTTTATAGATTACGTCAGGGTAGTTAGTCCTTACTAAAGGTTTATTGGTGGGAATAACTACTACATCCAATCCATAAATTTTCCAGAACTCTTCTGCTTCCGTAGCTGCTGTCCCTGTCATACCAGCCAGTTTGTCATATAATTTGAAATAGTTCTGGAAGGTGATGGTAGCTAAGGTCTGGTTCTCTTCAGCAACCCTTAAGTTTTCTTTTGCCTCAATTGCCTGGTGTAACCCATCGCTCCACCTGCGGCCAGGCATCAACCTCCCGGTGAACTCATCCACAATAATTACCTGACCATCCTTTACCACATAATGGACATCCCTTTTAAACAGATTATGTGCTCTTAGAGCCTGGTTAATATGGTGCACCCACTCGGTCTGTATATCATCGTAAAGATTATCAATGCCCAACATCCTCTCACACTTCTTTACTCCCAGTTCGGTGAGTGTACCTGTCCCCGCTTTTTCATCCAGAATGTAGTCGTAGCCTTTTTCCAAATCTACGCCTTTGTATTTAGCATCCACCTCTTCTTGTTCAGTAACGAACTTGCCTTTCAGGCGAGGAATGAGACGATCAATGATAAAATACCTATTTGTCGATTCCTCAGCAGGTCCGGAAATAATTAGAGGAGTTCTCGCCTCATCGATTAAGATGCTATCCACCTCATCAACTATGGCATACTCCAACTTGCCCAGCACGCACTCTTCCAGAGAATGGGACATATTGTCTCTCAGATAGTCAAAACCCAGTTCATTATTTGTCACATAAGTGACGTCGCAACTATAAGCCATTCGCCGTTCAGAAGGAGACATATCGTGCTGGATCAAACCCACAGTTAATCCCAGGGATTTATAAATTGGACCCATCCAGCTCGCATCCCTTTTGGCTAAGTAATCATTGACGGTAACTAAATGAGTCTTATATCCTCCCAGGCTGTTTAAATAGATCGGCAGAGTAGCCACCAGAGTCTTTCCTTCGCCTGTAGCCATTTCCGCAATTTTGCCCTCATGGAGGACAACTCCACCCATAATCTGCACATCAAAGTGGCGCATATTCAGGGTGCGTTTGGCTACTTCCCTTACCACGGCAAAAGCTTCCGGTAATACATTTTCTGAAATCCCGTTTCTAACCTTTTTCAATTCCTCTCTTGCTTTTTGTCTTTCTTCTGGCGATATGGCTTCTTTAAGCCTCTCCTCCGTTCTTTCCAACTCTTCTCTATATTCCTGAGCCTTTTCGCTCACTCGACGCCGGAACTCATCAGTCTTGGCTCTCAATTCCTCATCAGAAAGCTTACTTATCGCAGGTTCTAAAGAGTTTACCACTTCCACCAGCGGCTGGATCCTCTTAACGTCTCTCTGGGCCTTACTGCCAAAAATCTTTCTCAGAATGGAACCGACCATAA
>CAYOFG010000109.1:0-2719 GCA_964403285.1 uncultured Clostridia bacterium
CCCCACTGCTGCCTCCCGTAGGAGTCTGGACCGTATCTCAATTCCAGTGTGGCCGAACACCCTTTCAGGCCGGCTACTGATCGTTGCCTTGGTAGGCTGTTACCCTACCAACTAGCTAATCAGGCGCGGACTCATCCCTGAGCGATTCCCCGAAAATCGGGGAGCCTTTTACTACTGAATCATGCGACTCTGTAGTCTTACGCGGTATTAGCTCCACTTTCGCGGAGTTACCCCCCACTCAAGGGCAGATTATCCACGTGTTACTCACCCGTTTGCCACTATCCCGATATTACCTTACGGCTCTATCGAGACCGTTCGACTTGCATGTGTTAAGCGCGCCGCCAGCGTTTGTTCTGAGCCAGGATCAAACTCTCCATAAAAATTACCTAACACCTTGAATTAACCAGGGTTATCTGGCTTCAGTGCTCCTATTCGAATTTCAAAGAACTAAACAACCATTTTAATTATACCACATAACAATCGCTTTGTCAAGACTCTCTTTATATATCTAAAAAGGTAGTCAAAGACGAAAAAATGCGTCTTCGCATTATATTTCTTTGACAAAATTTATGATTGGGAAATAGATGTTAATTTCTAAAGAAAAGAACATGAAGGTAATTTTGGCGGGAATTTCTTTCGGAGAGGAAAATAGTTTTTCTCCGGGGCATCCCTCCCTTCCTGTTTCAATAAAATAATAACAAAGTTCTTTTTAATTGTCAAGTAGTTTTTTAAAAATTTGTTTCACAAAGTTCTACTGAACCTTATCCAGTTCCAGTAATTTCAAGAATTCTTTATTTGACTTGGTAGTTTGTAACTTCCCCAGCAAAAACTCCATCGCTTCCACGACATTCAAAGAACTTAGCGCCTTGCGCAGAAGCCACACTTTGTTCAATTCATCTTCAGAAAAAAGGAGTTCTTCTTTTCTCGTCCCGGAGCGTTGAATATCGATTGTGGGAAATATTCTCTTGTCAACTAGCCTACGATCCAGATTTGCTTCCATGTTTCCCGTCCCTTTAAATTCTTCAAAGATGACATCGTCCATCCGGCTTCCTGTATCAACCAGTGCCGTAGCAATGATTGTTAGGCTACCCCCTTCTTCAATATTGCGGGCAGCACCGAAAAAACGTTTGGGCTTCTGCAGAGCGTTAGAATCTAAACCGCCAGATAATACCCTGCCAGAGGAGGGAGTTACGGTATTATAAGCCCTGGCTAAACGGGTTATGCTATCCAGCAAAATGACCACATCTCTCTTATGTTCAACTAGTCTCTTTGCCTTTTCCATAACCATTTCCGCTACCTGGATGTGGCGATCAGCCGGCTCATCAAAGGTTGAAGAGATTACCTCTCCTTTTACTGACCTTTGCATATCCGTGACTTCCTCCGGTCTCTCATCTATCAGCAAAACTATTAAAATAATCTCTGGATGGTTAGTAGTAATACTATTTGCAATTTGCTGCAATAATATGGTTTTCCCGGTTCGTGGTGCAGCAACAATCAGCCCTCTCTGTCCCTTTCCAATGGGAGTCAAAAGGTTCATTACCCGCATGGATACCTCCGTAGGTTTAGTCTCCAAGTTAATTTGTTCATCGGGATAAAGAGGAGTCAGATTATCAAATAGTACACGGTCACGAATATTCTCCGGATTCTCGCTATTGACCGCTTCCACCCGTAAAAGAGCAAAGAAACGCTCACCTTCTTTTGGTGGGCGTACCTGCCCCGAAACAGTATCTCCCTTACTTAAACTGAAACGCTTAATTTGTGAAGGAGAAATATAGATGTCATCCGGCCCGGGCAAGTAGTTATTGTTAGGAGACCTCAAGAAACCGAAACCATCAGGCAAAATTTCCAGCACCCCTTCATCAAATAGAAGTCCGTTAGATTCAGCCTGGGCATGTAAAATTTTGAAGATTAAGTCCTGTTTTCTTAAGCCAGATATCCCTTCCACTTTTAACTCTTTCGCTTTCTTCGTTAAATCTGCTATGGTCATCTTAGATAAGGCACTTACGTCTAATGGGAGTCTTTCCACTATCCCTTCCTCCTATTTAATAAAATAAAACTTTCCGGAAAGCATTAACCAAGAGGAAAATGTATAAGATTTGGTAAATAGGATTGTGTTGAGGAAAGTTTATATCGGTTTGATATTTTAATGTTACAACATTTTACAAATTTTGTCAATAATTATTTTTTAGTTGCTAACATGAATATAAAATAGTCCTAACTTAATATCCATATTCTCGTTCATGAAGGTCGAAGGGAGTAATAATTTCCTCTTTTTTACTTTTTTCTTTTTTTCCTTTTCTTCTAAAATATCCTATAGGTAGACCACTTTCTTCATCAGTATCTACAGAAACAAGCTCCCAGCCATCCTCTGCGACGTTACTAAGAAATTCTTCCTGCTCAGCAAAACTGGGCATTCCTTTGTTCTTTATCTTCTCCAGTTCAAATTCCTTAAAGGATTTCAAAGCTTCTAATTCGCTTCCTGGACTTAGTCCCTGGGGATAAAATCTATCACGGAAGGCTTTAAATTCTTCGCTCTCTATTCCCAGTTCTTTCCACTCCTTTAGAGCGGTAGTATAGAATATTGCCTTTGCCTCGGGCATTAGAAATGCTACCCTATATTCCCACATAGCTTTCCCTCCAAACACAAAGCCCGCGGATAGAAGAATTCCCGGAATCAAAATTATCACCGTTAACAATTTTTTCATCTTCCCCTCCTTAC
>CAYOFG010000110.1:0-2562 GCA_964403285.1 uncultured Clostridia bacterium
TCCTGGCTGTTTTTCTATTTATTGCCCACTCGCGCGTCTGAATGGCATAAGCGAGAGCTGAAGCACATTCGCATTTTCTCTCGCGTTTCAATCTGGGAATGGCTGCCTTGATTAACTTCTTTACATTCTCAATATTGGCAAGGAGATTCGCCACGACTCTCTCCACAGTGACTTCTTCGCCTTCTTTCCACACATCATAGTCAGTAACCAATCCTAAAGTGGCATAACAGATTTCTGCTTCCCGTGCCAGTTTTGCTTCCGGGAGATTGGTCATTCCAATAATAGAAAATCCTAAAGAGCGGAAGACTTTAGATTCTGCTTTTGTGGAAAATTGGGGCCCCTCGATACAGACATAAGTTCCACCCAGGTGGACGGAAAGCCGCAGGTCTTTTGCCGCTTGATAGAGAATCCCACTCAATTCAGTACAGTAGGGATTGGCAAAAGCGATGTGTGCCACGATGCCCTCACCAAAGAAGGTATATGGTCTTTGGCGAGTGCGGTCAAACAACTGGTCGGGAATTACTATATCTCTGGGTTTCAGTTCCTCTTTGAGGCTACCGCAGGCGGAAATAGAAATTATCTGTTCTACTCCTAAACTTTTGAGAGCATAAATGTTTGCTCTGGAGTTGAGCTCTGAAGGCATTATGAAATGTCCTCTGCCATGCCGGGGTAGAAAGGCAACAGGAATCCCTTCCAGATTGCCAATGACAATTGTATCAGAAGGGTCGCCAAAGGGAGTTTTTATTTTCTGTTTACGTGTCTCGGTAATTCCTTCAATATCATAGATGCCACTACCTCCTATTACCCCAATTTTAACTTCCTCCATTATTTTACCTCCTCGCTGGTGGCGCTCTGAAGATTGTCCGAACTACTTGTTTTCTTTATTAGCCTTAATCGCTTCCACTACTTTCTGGGCTACAGTAATGAATTCCCCAAGGGATTCTTCAGATACTGTAATGAAATTTCTCTTGTACCTTTCTCCTCCCTGGGGGATGGACTCAGTAATCTTCACAAACTTTCCATTCACGTTTTCTTTCACGTCGAAAAAGAAGGTCTTTCCTCTGTCAGTTCTAAAACGTTCGCTATAGATTTCTATATCAGGCATTTACTCCTCCTCTTTTGCTATTTTTCATCATATTCTTTTCAGTACTTCCTTTAATAATCCGGAGAGTTCTGTCGTCACTCTTTCTGCCACTCTCAAGGCAGATTGGTGACTCATTGGTTTTTTCGCGGCTCCCGCTGCCATATTGGTCACACAGCATATACCGAGAATCTTCAATCCCAGTTGTTTACCTACGATTGACTCGGGAACAACGGACATACCCACCAAATCTCCTCCTATCCTGCGGGCCATCTCTATTTCTGCAGGAGTCTCGTAAGAAGGTCCTGTCACACTGATGTAAACTCCTTTTTGAAGTTTAATCTTCAGGACTTTTGCACAATTTAGAACGAGGCTAATCAAATTTCTATCATAGACATTTTCCATACTGGTGAAAGTGATTGACTGCGCTTGAGTTCTATCTCTTATTAAAGGATTATCTCCCATAAGATTTATATGGTCAGTAATAACTACCAGGTCTCCTGGCTCAAATTTTTCATTTATTCCGCCTGCTGCACCGGTAATGATTAGATTTTCTATTCCCAGACCTGCCATTACTCTTACGGGGTAAGTAATCTCTTTCATCGTGTAGCCTTCATAAAAGTGTGCCCTTCCTTTCATTACACAGACCTTTTTACCTTCCATTTTGCCCAGAACCATCTCTCCCGCATGACCTTCTATAGTGGGATGGACAAAATGGGGAATCTGATTATATGGAATTGTGCAGGCTTCTCTAACATCATCGGCAATTCCTCCCAGACCAGAACCTAAAATCAACCCTGTTCCAGGCTTGCCCAGGGCTCGGGAGCGGTTAGCTTTTACTATCTCCTGTAATCTTTTTATACTTTCCTCAATCATTTTAACTAATCTTTACCACGATGTCACCGATGATATTGGCTGCTTCGTCTCCTCTGTCTGCAGCATTGGAGAGGTGCCTGTAAATTTCCCGCAATTTCAAAATATATATGAAATCTTTACTCTCAAACAATTCTGCCAGTGCTTCGTGATAGAGGTGTTCTACGTAGTTCTCCACTTTTTTTGCTTTTATGAGATGTTGCAGGCAGGATTTATGTTTTCTTTTCAATTCCTCTACTGCCAGACACAAATGTTGCGCAGATTCGAAAAGAGCCTGAGCCATTTTCTTGAGATGTTCATTTGTCTTTACTTTAAAAAGTAGCATTTCATTAACTGTACTCTTGGCGTAATCCACCATATCGTCAATCGCCCGGGAAAGGGCAAAGATATCTTCTCTATCTATTGGCGTGACAAACGATTTACTCAATTCCTCAACCAGAACGCGTCTTACTTCATCAGCCTCTTTCTCAATCTCTTTGACCCTGTTGCCTTTCTCCTCGGATACCTCCTCAATGAAATCTCTCAAAGCAGCCATTCCCTCTTCCGTTTTTACTGCCTGCTCGGCAAGCATCTTAAAAAAATCTCTCTTTTTAGGAAATAGTCTCATA
>CAYOFG010000111.1:0-2500 GCA_964403285.1 uncultured Clostridia bacterium
GGATAGTTTATTGATGAAGTTGAATGGGAGAAAAAAAAAGAAACGAGGGATGGGGTATTTAGTCAGTGTGGTTGATTTGCAAAATAAGGTTAAGATTAATAAGAAATACCTACAGAGAATAGCAGAAAAAGCAGTAAGTTTAGGAAGTAGGAATAGACAGAAATTAATGCCGGGGAAATACGAGTTAGGAATAATTTTTGTTAATAACAACTACATTAAAAGATTAAACAGAAAGTATAGGAACGTTAACCGGGCAACCGATGTGATTGCTTTTCCCATGGAAGAACACGATAAATTTACTCCCTCTATACATTTCTCTTCTTGTCTTTTGGGTGACGTGTTTATTTCTACAGAAAGGGCAAGGGTTCAGGCGAAATATTTCGGGCATAGTATAAAGAAGGAAATTGCCATTTTAACTATCCATGGCATATTGCACCTTCTGAGGTATGACCATGAGAAGAGAGAAGATGGTCGGGTAATGAAGCAAAAAGAGGAAGAAATATTAAACCGGATTAAGGATTTCAAAAGATGAAGTTAGCAAACAGGGATAATTTATTTATAAGCTTCAATAGAGCACTAAAAGGAATCTTTTACGTTTTTAAGACGCAGAGGAATATGCGCATTCATTTACTGATAGCATTGGTTGTACTGGCTATAAGTGTATTCTTAAATTTGGACAAAAAGGAAGTTATAATTATCTCCCTTACAATTTTTCTCGTACTAATTACCGAAATGTTCAATACTGCAGTAGAACTGGCAGTTAATCTGATTACGGAAAAATTTCATCCATTAGCAAAGATAGTCAAAGATATTACTGCGGGAGCCGTCTTATTTGCTTCTATAAATGCTATTCTGGTTGGCTATTTAATCTTCGTCAGAAAAATGCACCTGAGTAGCCAGTTTACTTCTTCTATTTTTGTTAAAATTCAAAATTCTCCGGAATACATTACTGCTGTTTGTCTGGCAGTAATTCTTCTTTTAGTAATTGGTGGCAAAGCTTATTCTAAGCAAAGTGTTCTTTTAAGGGGAGGGATGCCCAGCGGACATACCGCTTTTGCCTTCGCTTTGTCCACAGCGTGTGCGTTTATTTCTAAGAATATCATTTTAGGTATACTGACATTAATTCTGGCGATTATGATTGGGGAAAGTAGAGTAAGATCAGGGATTCATACGAAATGGGAAGTCTTTATGGGTGCTTTGATCGGTGTAATAGCTACTATATTAATTTTTCAAATATTCGGTTAAGGTAGGTGGCCTCTAATTTTTTTGCTGGTATTGGTTTTAGTTATTTTGCTTATCTCATCAGCTTTCTTCTCGGCAACTGAGACGGCTCTCGTTTCCTTAGGAAAGTTGAAAACGAAAGAGATAATTGAGGAGAAAAGATTTTACATTCTCCAAAACTGGCTGGATAATCCAGCGGAGTCAATCAGTGGAATTCTGGTTGGCAACAATATTGTCAATATCCTTTTCAGTGTCCTATTTACTTATTGGGCATTGAAGTCTCCTCTCTTTTCTGATTTGGGTCGGGGTTTGGCGGAGATTATTATTTTAATAGTGATTGCCCTTTTAATTCTCTTTTTTGGTGAAATTATACCCAAGACGTTTGCTCACACTTTTCCCGAGAGAATTGTCCTTTTGACATATCGTCCGTTCTTCTTCATTTATCGTCTGCTTTCACCGCTGGTGAAATTTTTTCTAAAGGTGGCGGAGATATTCGTAGGTATGAAATTGTCCTTAAGGGGAACTAAAGTTACCAGAGAAGAATTGGAAGGGCTTATGGTGCAGCAGAGAGAAGAAGGGGTAATTGAAAAAAAGGCTGAAGAAATGATTAGGAAGGTCTTAAGCTTCGACCAGATTCCCGTTGAGAATGTAATGACGAAAAGAGAAGATGTTGATTGGGTTGATATAAATTGTCCCAAAGAGAAATTTATTGATGGGGTAGTGGAGACAGGGCGGTCGCGTGTCCCGGTCTATAGTGGTAGTGTGGATAATATCGTAGGAATAGTTTATGCCCGGGATCTTTTGAGTGCCTTGCAGTCAAAGAATGAATTGGAAATAGAAGATATTTTGCGACCTGCTTATTATGTTCCACCAGGAAAAAGGTGCGATGAGCTTTTTCAGGAATTTAGAGAAAAGAGGGTTCATGCTGCTTTAATTAAAGAAAAGGATAAAATCGTTGGGTTCGTAACTATGGAGGATTTGATAGAAGAAATACTGGGTGAAATCGTTGACGAATTTGATTTAATAAGAGTTTAATGCAGGTCTCTAAGGCATCCAATTAGGGAGTCGACTTATATATGACCTTGATTCTTATAAAAGTTTTTGCTTTTCTTATCGTCTTTTTAGTGATGATATTTTTTGCTGGAAGCGAAACTGCTCTCACTGCGTTGTCACGGATAAGAATTAAAAGGCTTATAGCTGAAGGAGTTAGGGCGGCACGAGGACTCTCTCTGTGGCTACAAGACCCTAATAAGCTTTTAACCACAGTCCTAATCGGCAA
>CAYOFG010000112.1:0-2340 GCA_964403285.1 uncultured Clostridia bacterium
CGCATGCCTACGTTATTTTGGCTTACCAGCTAAAAGCGGTATTGAAAATAAACAAGTTAGCCCCAAAATTATGCTAAAATATGCCTCTGACTGTCGAAGTCGGGATAACCACTACTAATTTATTAAAAGAAAGACATATATGGAGATGATGCAAATTAAGTTTGTCTTTTGCATAATCCGCCGGGCTTGTTTTTAGATTCGATTCCCTCGTCCGGCATGCCTTATTTCTTTTGTTTTTCAAAGCCTTACAGATAATATAGAGTTTCTTTCGTCCGTAAGCTTCAACACTGTGATTATAGCTCAAATCAAAACTTTTCGGCCCATATTTGTCCTACAGGCATTTTGCAGCATTTGAAGTAGGGATATAAACATAGAGCGATTAGCCGCGAATCATCAAAGATTGACATTCCTATTAAAATAGATAATCTAAAATCGTTAGGTCCTTTTAAGAGGAGGACAGCATGGGACAATGTGTTTGGTGTGGCAGCAAAAGCGTCTTTCTTTCCGTGGATAAGAACAGTCTTTGTTCAAGATGTCGTTCGCTTGTTAATTTTGACCTTCAACAAAGGCTCAGAATAATCGAGGAAAGTCAGGAAATAATAAAGAAAACAAGCAATTTCAAAACACTGCTCCATCGAATTGATACTATTCTAGAGCACTTGCAGGCGCTAAAGGCATATGAAGTAAAAAAAATACCTACAATCATCCCCCCGCCAACTGACTCTGAAAATGCCTTACTTCAGAAAAAAGAAGGATTAATTAACGACAATATTATGCAAGAAATCGGCAAAATAATGAATAAAGCAAGCCTAGGGCTGACCGCAAAATCTAAAATAAACGAAGCAAACAAGGCTATTTTGCTAATTAGCGAAAGACGCAACGAGTTGAAGGACCAAGAAAAAATAACTAATTTAGGCAATAAAGAAAAAGAAATAAAAAACTTCATTCATGATACGAAATTGAACGAATTCCTCGAAGAAGCAAAAAAAGCTGAATTTAAAGGACAAAGAGCAAAGGCCCTCGATAAATATCAAGAAGCGTTATACTATCTCCAGACAGATGAAGTTGACGATATTCGCCAAAAAGATAAAATTGAAGAAATTCGTGCAAAGATACTAGAACTATCAAAAAAATCGGGGCCAGAAATAGCTTGATTATCAGGATGAAAGGGAAAAGCTATGTTTAAATCTTCAATAGAACTTACAAAGCAGAAGGAATTATGGTTAAGAGGATTTAACTTACTCGCTGAAAAGAAATTCAAGGAGGCAGAGAAGATACTTTTAAGCGCGTTACAGGAAAAAGATAGCCATCCCATACATAGGCATTTCATTTATAATGCGCTTATTGACCTATATTACAGGCTAAGGGACGAAAGGAAAGATGCCCTCGATAAATGTATTTATTACTGTAAAGAAGATATACAGACATTGCCTGAATTCTTGAGATATTGGAGGGAGGAATATCCAAATGATATAAATCTCCCCTTATGTCCATCATTAGTAAGATTATCCATAATCTACGAAAATAAGGGGGAGCTGATAGAGGCGATTGATGTTTGTAAGAACGCTATAGCCTTAGGTCTTCAGGATGGAACAAAAGGTGGTTTTGAAGGACGCGTTATGAAATTACAAAAAAAGACTGTTAAGGCAGCGCCCTAAAAGGGACCTTCGGAGCAAGTGGAACCGGGGCCTTAGCCCTGCCCCCCGAATATGGAATAGATGGGCAGAGCCTTATATGCGCCTCATTAAGCTAGGCGGATGAGCAAATCGAAAGGGAATCGATAACAAATGACATTAATCATCGGTATATTTGTCAGAGATAATTATAAAAAGAAAGAAATATTTTTTGCTTCTGATGGATTAGCAGTTAAATACAAAAACAATAAAAAGATTGCTTAAGATGAGGATGTTGAAAAGATTAGGAAGCTTACTCCTAAAATCTGTATTGGATATACTGGCAAAAACGCTGAATTGTTTGAAGACGTTTACAGGGAACTTAAAGATAATACTTCAATAAGGATGAAAAAAGAAATCAAGCCATTCACAGAAAGACTGCAGGAAGTAATCTTGAAGATTCTAAATACTAAGAAACATAAAGAGATTGAAAAAGAGCTTGAAAAGCACGACCAGGTCCTTCATAAATTTATCGCTGTGGGGCAATTTCTTGGTCCTGCTACACTAATTAGGTTAAACTCAGATGATAAATATAGGATATCAATTGAGGAAGTTCACGTAACTCCATCTGGTTATACTTGCTATGTTGCTGGGTCGACTGAAGAAATACAAGATAATAAGAGATTGCTTTTCCGCTGCGCTGGCTGGATGAGCGTTCATGCGCCAG
>CAYOFG010000113.1:0-2247 GCA_964403285.1 uncultured Clostridia bacterium
GGATTGCGAAGTTATTCAATCCTCTAATCCAGGTGATGGTTGTCCCTGCCAATTTACTCATTCAGATGTTTGGTGGGAAGGGTTTGAAAGGTACACCTCTTTTTACCACGCAAGAGATTGGGACGTTAATTGAGGTAGGAGCAAGGGAGGGGGTACTGGATGATGAGGAAAAGAAAATGATTCAAAGTAGCCTGGAATTCGGAGAGACTATTGTGCGGGAAGTTATGGTTCCTCGCATTGATATGCAGTGCGTGGATATTAATGATGAGCGGGAGGAAATATTTAAGAAGATAACAGAGATGCAGTATTCCCGTGTGCCTGTTTACAGAGGAAATGTTGACAATATTATCGGAATTGTATACACTAAAGATTTATTGACAGCTTTACGGAATGCAGAATTAATCATTATGGAAGACATTATGCGCCAGGCTTATTTTGTACCCGAAACGAAGAAGATTAGTGAGTTATTGGAAGAGTTCCGGAAGGGAAGGATGCATCTGGCTATAGTTGTTGATGAGTATGGAGTTACCACGGGCTTGGTAACCATAGAGGATTTAATAGAAGAAATCACCGGAGAGATTTTGGATGAATACGATGTGGAAGAAGGGACAATCGTGAAATTGGCGGACGGCACGGCTATTGTTTATGCCAAAGAGGACCTGGATAAGATTAATGAGGAATTAGGTTTAGAATTGCCCGCTGGAGAGTTCGATTCACTGGGGGGATTAGTTGTTGATTTGTTTGGTAGAGTCCCCCGCGCGGAAGAAGAGATAAATTTTGGTAATTTGAAGTTTGTAATACAGGAAGCCGATAGAAGAAAAATAATTAAGTTGAAAATTGTAAAAAGTAAAGGAACGGGTTATGGAGAAAACAATTAAAGGATTTGCACTTTTTCTGCCAGAAATAAATGAATTATTGAAAGAGAAGAATTATGGTGAGTTAAAAAAATTGTTAAAGGAAGTTCCTCCTATTGACCTTGCTGAAGGATGGGGCCAATTTTCTCTGGTGGACAGGAATATTATTTTTCACCTGTTGGAAAGAAAACGGGCTATTGAGGTGTTTGAAGATTTAAGTTTTGAGGATCAAAAAATATTAATTAATAGTTTGGAATCGCGAGAAGTAGGTGAAGTTTTAGATGAGATGTCCACTGACGAGAGGGCTGACCTGTTCGATGGGTTGCCCGAGAAGATGGTAAAGAAACTTTTTAGCGTGATGAAAAGAGAAGAGGTGGAAGACGTAAAAGACCTTCTTTCCTATAAGGAGAATACTGCTGGTGGTTTGATGACTACTGAGTTTGTGGAATTGAGGAAGGATATGACTGCCCGCCAGGCCGTCCTGAAGATACAGGAATCTTATCGCACCTACTACGGTGAAACTATTCAGGATGTTTACGTAACCAATGCCGAAAATCGTCTGATTGGAGGGCTTTCTTTACAAGCCCTTATCGCTTCTCCGCCCGATATATTAGTAAAAGATATTATGTCTCCTGTGCAAGTTATAAAGATTAATGTGAACATGCACCAGGAAGAGGTGGCTAAAGTTTTCAGCAAGTATGACCTTTTGTCAGCGCCAGTGGTTGATGATGAGAATAGATTGCTGGGCATAATCACTATTGATGATATTGTGGACGTAATTCAAAAGGAAGCAACCAAAGATATTTATGGAATGGGAAAGATAAGCGGAGCGGAAAGGGTAGCGGAAATTGATTATGGAAAGGCTTCTGCTTTCACTTTGGTAAAGAATAGGATGGTTTGGTTATTCGTTCTATTATTAATCGGGACTTTCGTTTCCGGCAGGTTACTCAAAGGATATAGCGGCGTACTCCAGTCAGTAATTGCTCTGACTATTTTTATTCCTATGATGATGGACTCCGGGGGTAATGCTGGTGCCCAGTCGCTGGCTATGGTGGTTCGTGGACTGGCTACGGGAGAGGTTACACTCGATCAAGTATGGAAAATTACTCGCAAAGAAGTTTTCGCCGGGATGATGAGTGGAATATTAATGGGGATTATTGCTATGCTCAGCGTTTTCGTTTTACAGGGCATTAATGTAAGGCTCGCTTTTTCTGTGGGCTTTTCTCTGGCAATCGTGGTGACAGTAGCCACAGTTACTGGGGCCTTCTTGCCGCTACTATTTAAACGGCTCGGTTTCGATCCTGCAGTGGCAGCTAGCCCTTTTATTACTACGGTTGTTGATGCTACCTGCTTAATCATATATTTTGAAGTCGCCAAGCGACTAATCTTTTAG
>CAYOFG010000114.1:0-2246 GCA_964403285.1 uncultured Clostridia bacterium
TGAAATTTTTTATCCTTTTGCACCACTTCCCGAATCTATTCCGCGAATATATAATAGAAGCTCTTCGGGATTACTGGCAGAAGCTAAAGCATCTTCCAGCTTAACCAGTCCCTTACTATACAATTTCTGTAATGCCTGATTGAAACTTTGCATCCCGTAATAATCGCCTTTTGCCATCGTCCCGAGAGTTTCTCCTATTCTATTTTCTTCTATCAATTTCTTAACCAGTGCGGTAGCCACCAGAACTTCCACCGCAGGTATTCTGCCCTTCCCATCAGCTCGGGAAAGAAGTCTCTGGGAAATCACTGCCTGCAAAGTATCGGACAATTGCAGACGAACTTGATTCTGCTGGTATGGTGGGAAAAGGTCTATAATACGGGTCATGGTTTGAACCGCATCGATCGTATGCACCGTGGATAATACGAGGCTTCCCAACTGGGCTGCCGTCAATGCTGCAGCCATTGTGGCTAAATCTCTCATTTCACCTACCAGGATTACATTGGCATCCTGTCGCACAATATGTTTTAAGGCAGCAGGGTAATCGAGCGTATCTTCTCCTAACTCTCTTTGCGTTATAACGCTTTTCTTATCTTGATGGAGAAATTCAATAGGATCTTCGATTGTTATAATATGAACGGCACGTGTGGAATTAATGTAGTCGACAATTGCCGCCAGAGTTGTAGATTTGCCACAGCCAGCCGGTCCTGTAACCAATACAAGTCCCCGCTCATTCTCTGAAATCTTTTTCAATACCGGGGGTAAATTTAACTGTTCAAAATCAGGAACTGCAAAAGGCACAAGGCGAAATGCTACGTGAATAGTTCCTCTCTGGAGGAAAATATTTATTCTGAAACGGGCCAATCCTTCTATTGCATAAGATAGGTCGCACTCGTGCTTTTCCTCAAAAATCTGTTTCTGCTTCTCATTTAATAGGGAGAACCCGATCCGCTCAGTCTCCTTGGGACTGAGCATGGGATGTGAACTACGTACAAGCCGTCCATTTATTCGAAAAATGGGTGGACTTCCCACACGCAGATGCAGGTCGGAACCCTTTTTATCCACCATTTCGCGCAAAAGGTCAGCAATTTGCATCTTAGCTCCCGAAAATCATCAGAATTACCGGTACTCCTTTTTTCTCCGAAGAATAGCGGGTATCCGCAGGTTCTCCTTCAGATAGCCTGGTTCTTTCGATAATTCTCTCTTGTTGTATTCCCATAAATCCCCGGCGAACTCTTCCTGTGGGAATTTCCCTTCCAGAAGATCTCGTGGTGGAGGAAAGCCAGTAGCAATTACAGTAATTTTTACTACATCTTTCAGGCTCTCATCGAATGCTTGACCAAAGAAGATGTTTGCTCCCGAAGCAGAAGCATTGTGAATTAAGTCCATTGCCTCCTTAATTTCAAACATAGTGATATCTTTATTTCCGGTGATATTAACTAAAATACCCTTGGCACCTGCAATGGAAACGTCTTCCAACAAAGGGCAATTTATGGCTGCCTTAGCCGCTTTAATTGCTCTATCTTTACCTCGTGCCCAGCCCATTCCCATTAATGCCTCTCCGGCACCAAGCATGATCGTCTTTACATCAGCAAAATCAACATTAATCATTCCATGTGAGGTAATAATCTCTGAGATACTCTGTACTGCCTGGCGAAGAACATCATCTGCCACTTTAAAGGCATCCAGAGCAGGGGTAGTCTCATCAATAATGGAAAATAGTCTCTGGTTGGGAATAACGATCAAAGTATCGACTTTTTTCTTCATGTTTTTTAATCCTTCTTCCGCCTGCTTAAAGCGAATGGGACCCTCAAACATAAATGGCTTGGTTACCACCCCTACAGTCAGAGCCCCCAATTCCTTGGCTATTTCTGCAGCAACCGGTGAGCCCCCTGTCCCGGTTCCTCCTCCCAGACCTGCAGTGATAAATACCATATCGGCGCCTTCCAGAGATTCCTTAATTGCATCTCGGTCTTCTTCGGCAGCCTGGCGACCTTTCTCAGGATCGCCTCCCACTCCCAGACCCTTAGTAAGATGTGCTCCCAATTGTAAGCGGTATCCAGCCCGAGAATCACGAAGAGCTTGTGCATCAGTATTTGCCGCAATAAACTCTACGCCTTTTATCTCTGAAGAAACCATGCGATTGACTGCATTCCCTCCTCCGCCACCAATGCCTATGACTTTTATATTTGCAGTCAGGCCAGAATCCTGTTCAAATTTTAACATCTCCACCTCCCATAAAATGGGGT
>CAYOFG010000115.1:0-2190 GCA_964403285.1 uncultured Clostridia bacterium
AATGGCTCTGCGGGCAGCCAGTTCAGGAATAGACCGCGTGGAGAGATTAAACCTGCAGGGAAACATCAATGGTGGGCAGGCAGGCCGTATGTGAACCTCTTTAGCGCCACTATCCCACAGCTTCTTTATGGTGAAGTTCTTAAGCTGAGTCCCCCTGACTATTGAATCCTCACATACTACAATTCTATTGCCTTCAATTATCTCTTTGATGGGAATTAACTTCATCTTGGCTATCAAATCTCTGGTCTCCTGCGAAGGCGGAGTATAGCTCCTCCCATATCCGAGGGTATACTTCACCAGCGGTCGCCTGTAAGGCTTCCCAGACTCCATCGCATATCCTAAAGCATGTGTAGTTCCCGAATCGGGAACCCCAGAGACTAAATCTACTTTTATATCCCGATCCCGTTTTGCCAAAAACTTCCCGCATCTCTCCCTGACCGCTTCCACATTTATCCCCTCATAGCTTGAGGCGGGAAAGCCAGCATATATCCAGAGAAATGCGCAGATTTGACTCGTACCTCCACCGGGCCTTCTTTGCGCTATGCCCTGCTCATTTATCAGAAGTATCTCTCCCGCTGCGAGGTATTTCACAGTTTGGAAACCAATATTGGGAAAGGCACTGGTCTCAGAAGTAACTGCCCAGGCATCTTCCCGCTTTCCAATTACCAGGGGTGTATAACCATACCTATCTCTGGCAGCATAGATTCCATCTCTATTCAACAATAAAAGTGAGCAGGAACCATCTATGGCGTCGAACATTTTCTCTATGCCATCTATCAAATCGTGCCCCTGGATAATCAACTTGGCTATGAGCTCCGTTCCATTAACTGCTCCCTTAGTCACTTCAGTGAAGGATACTCCTTTATCCAACAGTTCTTCTGCCAATTCTTTCGTATTTTCTAAGAATCCATTGGTGACTATACAAAATGGACCGAACTTGGAGTTCAAATAAATAGGCTGTTCATCAAAGGCGCTGATAACGCCGATGCCCTTGTTTCCTTTCATGCGCCTAAAATCTTGATAAAATTTGGACTTAAATTGAGTCTGGCTTATGTTGTGTATCTGCCGCGTGAAATCCTCTCCCAATACTGCCATGCCTCCATATTCCGTCCCCAAATGCGAATGATAATCCGTGCCATAGTACAGAGTCTCTGCACAATCTCCCTTAGAAACTACACCAAACATCCCGCTCATATTTTACCTCCCACTACATTTAATTACAAATTTCAGATTTCAAATTACAGATTTCAAATTGATTTTGATTTTAATCTGAAATTTGTAATTTGTAATCTGTAATCATTCTATTTCTTCCTTATTTTTTCTAATTGCTCTAAAAATTGTCTTGCTTCTTGACTTTGCTTACGATGAAACTTTTGTCCCAAGATATTTGTAGTTTTTAAATATTCAACAAATCCACTTATCTGTTTAGACACTTTCTTGGTCACATCATATAATTCTTCAAATTCTTTATTATCCAAATAACCTATCTCTTTGGCAATAAAAAGCTGTGAACGTAACTCCCCGCAAGAGCCTCGAGCAATATATAGATATTGAATAAACTCCTGTTTCGTGCCTCGCTCAAAACCCTCAGCAATATTGCTAGAAACTGAAACTGTGGCTCTTTGAATTTGATCTTTTAATCCGTAATCTCTATTGAACTTATCTTTAGAAGTAGTCTTATAGATTAGGATTGCTAATTCTTTAGCGCCCCTCCATACTGGCAAATCTTCAAAGGAATTATATGTTGGCATATATTCCTCCCTGATTTCAGATTTCAAATTACAGATTTCAAATTGATTTTGATTTTAATCTGAAATTTGTAATTTGTAATCTGTAATCATTTTATTTCTTTGTGGTATTCCTGTATTGACTTTACAGAAATCTCTGGTTTTTTAATCAAATTTTCAATCCCATTAACGGATGCCTGTGCGCCAGCCACAGTAGTTATAAGAGGTACGCTGTAAAGAATTGCCTGCGACCTTATCTTCGCCTCATCCTCTTTGGTCGCCTTTCCCGCAGGAGTATTTATTATCAGGTCCACCTTGTCATCCTTTATCAGATCAATAATGTTGGGTCTTCCTTCGTGAAGTTTAGGCAGAATTTCTACTTCTATGTCATTTTTTATAAGGGCATCTGCTGTGCCGGAAGTGGCCATAATCTTAAACCCGAGGTCAGCAAGTTTTTTGGCAA
>CAYOFG010000116.1:0-2178 GCA_964403285.1 uncultured Clostridia bacterium
TAATTTTTCCTCAGCGAGTTAGCCTACTGCTTGGTATAGCTGTGGCGGGAGTAATTGCCGTTCTATATTTTTTGGGTGTGGGTGAATCTTTTGAATTGAGAACTCAGGATTATCGCTTCCAGATCAGGGGTGAGAGAAAGATTAACCCTGTCATTCAAGTTGTTTTTATGGGAGATGAGTCGACTAAAGTCCTGGGAAGATGGCCCTGGCGGAGGCGATACCACGCAGCTTTACTCCATGCGCTCTCTCAATATAGGCCTAGAGTTATTGGTTACGATGTGCTGTTCACAGAGCCTGCTTCTGATTTTCCCGAAGATGACCGCTTTCTTGCTCAGGCTACTAATAAGGCAGGAAATGTCTATTACCCCTTCTTCTTTACCATGAAAGAAGAGAAAGAAGTGGGGGCTGAAACAGGTCCTCAACTTAACACAGAGAAGTTTGGCTTAAATTACCAAATAAGAGAAGAAGACTCCTTTCTTAAGGCAAGCGAAGCGACGTTTCCCATAATAGATTTGGCAGCTAATATGAAAGGAACAGGCTTTGCCAATGTGCGACCTGATATGGATGGAACTACCCGTAGAGTCCCTCTGGTAATCGAGTACCAGGGCAGGCTCTACCCTTCCTTAAGTCTGAAACTTGTTTCCGATTACCTGGGTGTGGAGAAGAACAATATCAAGGTCATACCAGGACGATATATTGAATTGGAAGGTTCTCGGCTGGGAGATATAAGGATACCAGTCGACAGGGAAGGACAGATGTTAGTAAACTACCCGGGTGGTATTGGGAGTCTCTGGACGAGCGACTTCGTTCAAGTTCTGCAGTCGTACAAGCAGGCAGAAATCGGCAAAGAGCCTGTTATAATGCTTTCCGATTTTGAAGATAAGATAGTTCTTGTTGGTCTTACTGCTACCGGCTCGGCTGACCTGAGGGCAATTCCCTTTGCTCCTCTCTATCCCCAAGTGGGAGTCCTGGCGAGTGCAATAAATAGTATTCTGAACCGGGACTTCTTGGTTCCTGTTTCCAGAGAAATGAATGTTCTTATCTTTTTCCTGGTGGGAATAATAATGGGAATCTCCATTCCTCGTATGAGGCCACTAAAAGGAGCACTTTTTGCATTTTCTGTTCTAATAGCCTATTTGCTTTTGGCCTTCTATTCCTTTAGCCAGAAGTCTCTCTGCTTGACTGTTGTCTACCCAGGGACTACAATCTTTTTCAGTTATCTATCTACTATTGTCTATAAGTATGCTACTGAAGAGAAAGAGAAGAAGAAAATAAAATCAATTTTTCAGAGATATGTCTCTTCTCAGGTTGTTGAGGAGTTGCTGATGAATCCCGATAGGGTCGTTCTGGGCGGGAGAAGGAAGGAGATCTCTGTTCTTTTTGCTGACATCCGAAACTTTACCGGGATGGCAAGCGGTATGGGTCCAGAAGAAGTGGTCAGCATCTTGAACGAATTTTTTACTATGATTACTGAAATAATCTTTAGATATAATGGAACTTTAGACAAATATATAGGAGATGCTGTTATGGCGATCTATGGTGCTCCCGTCGAAGAGGAGAATCACGCTGAGAAAGCATTGGAGACGGCGCTGGAGATGCAGGAGGGGACGGGATTATTGGGAAAGAGATTTCTTGAACGAGGAATTGAACCAATCAAAATAGGCATAGGTATTACTACAGGAGATGCTATTATTGGGAATATCGGTTCTCTGCGACGGATGGAATATACTGCTATTGGCGATTCTGTGAACTTAGCTGCCCGTCTGGAAGAGTTAGCAAAGCCTGACCAGATTCTAATCAGCGAAAAAACCTATCAGATGGTCAAGGATATCGTTAATACGAGAGTTCTGGAACCGATGACTATCAGGGGGAAAGCTGAATTAGTTCAAGTATATGAGGTTTTGGGGTTAAAGATAGGATGAAGGGATAGTTTTCGGAGTCGCTCGGTAAATAATTTGAAAAATAGTTTGCTCGTGCTTGAGGAATTTTTTGACGCCAAAAAACTTCGGACTCTGCAAAGCGCAAATCAAAACTCCTCGCTTCGCTCGTCAAACAGTGATTTGCTTCGAAGAAAAAGGTCGCCCTCATTTTTTTGGCTAAAATTCCTAAAGTCTTCGCAAACTATCTTTCAAATTTTAGGATGTTAGAAGGTAGGGATAGTTTTCGGAGTCGCTCGGT
>CAYOFG010000117.1:0-2149 GCA_964403285.1 uncultured Clostridia bacterium
GAAAGCTGGCAGGATAAGGATGAAGACTGGAACAGAAAAAATGTATATAAGAACATATACCACACTAAAACAAACTTACGCACGTGGATTACCAGGTCTCTCGATACAGACTTAACCCATAGTTTCCAGCAAGAGCAGGGCAGGATTACGACTCTCAATAAACTTTCGCTCTTGGCAAGAATTCGCTTCCTCTGGCTATTAGAATTTACCTCCTCCACCGGTTATAGTTTTATTGGAGACAAGAATGTTAGATTTGATGATATTCTCTCCCGCGTAGATTTTACTCCTTCTCGTTTGATGAACTTCTATCTTGAGCATAGCTACGACTTGAACAGGGAAAAGACATCCAATTTTCAGATTGAAGGAATATTCGGCCCGGGAGCAGAGAAATGGTCAATAAATGCCAGATTGACCTATTTAGAAGGATTAGAAGGAACTTCTGACTATCCCCATCGCCTGGACATCGTAAATGGGTTCAATTTTCCGATTACGGGAAAATGGAGAGCTGGACTGACTACCAGATACAATATATATGACCGTAAGCTTATGGAACGAGGAGTTCATATTTATCGGGACCTCCACTGCTGGGAAGCGAGGATTAGCTGGACGAAGATACCTTCCGAAGAAGAAATATGGTTCACCGTCAATTTGAAAGTCTTTCCCGAAAATAGAATAGGCGTTTACCATAATATTGATAAGAAAGAGTGGAGACTGCGCAGAAAATAATGGAGTAGCTCCGATTCATCGGAGCGTTTGGAGTAGCAGAGCTTGCTCTGCGTCTGGAGTAACTCCGATTCATCGGAGCGTTTACAATTTTTGTTTGACAATTTCCCCCTATTTTGTTAACATTACAGTTACTTAAAATTGAATGTGCCAAGGTAGCTCAGTTGGTAGAGCACCGGACTGAAAATCCGGGTTGTCCCCAGTTCGATTCTGGGCCTTGGCACTTTTTTTTGGTAGTGTAGGGCTTTACCCCGTTAGAAATTCCCTCAGGAGAATTTGTAACATCCATTTCTAACGGGGTTTATGCCCGTAATTGATACCCCTTTATGCCTCTGATTTCTCTCTTGCATAAACGGGCTTAATTTACTATAATTTTCTAACGCAGATCCGAAATCCGGCTGTAAACAATCAAGCGGAGGTTGTCAAGATACTCTTGTTTTCCTCCGCTTTATAATATGGCTTCAACAAGAGGAATTTTGCTAAAGTGAGGTAATCAAAAATGGCTGAAGAAACTGGAAAAGTTGGCATTGAATTAGGAATGGGTTGGCTTCCAGACTATCCCGATTTTCGGGACTACACGGTGGAAAGGGAAGAAGTTTCTCTCAGGCTCAAAAGGCTAGCGCAAAAAGAGCCGGTGAAAGATATGCTTAAAAAACTGGGGGTTGCCCAGCCTGCGAAAGCGAGTATACCGAAATCCGTGGACTTAAGAAAGTGGTGTTCCCCCATTGAGAATCAGGGCGCTCTCGGTTCCTGCACGGCAAACGCTGGCGTTGGGCTCGTAGAATACTATGAGAGGAGGGCTTTCGCCAAACACATAGATGCGTCAAGGCTATTCCTTTATAAAGCAACTCGCAACCTTCTCCACTGGACAGGAGATAGAGGAGCATTTCTTCGCACCACAATGGCTGCTATGGTGCTTTTTGGGGTTCCCCCGGAAGAATACTGGCCCTATCTCACAGCAGACTTCGACAAGGAACCTTCCTCTTTCTGTTATGCCTTTGCCCAGGATTACCAGGTAATACAATACTTTCGGCTCGACTCTCTATCCACACCTAAGGACTTACTTTTGAAACGAATCAAGTCTTTCTTATCTGCTGGTTTGCCATCGATGTTCGGGTTTAGTGTTTTTAGCTCTATTGAGCAAGCCAATGAAGACGGAAAAATCCCGTACCCCTGTCGGGGAGAGAAAATTCTTGGCGGTCATGCGGTCGTAGCAGTGGGATTTAATGACGATATCAAGATTAAAAACACGACTTGCGGAGTAGAGACCACAGGAGCATTGCTCATAAGAAACTCCTGGGGAGCAGGATGGGGAGATAAGGGTTATGGGTGGTTGCCATACGAGTATGTCCTCGGAGGGCTGGCAATAGATTGGTGGTCACTTCTCAAAAACGAGTGGGTTGATACAAAGGAGTTCGGGCCTTAA
>CAYOFG010000118.1:0-2130 GCA_964403285.1 uncultured Clostridia bacterium
GCACAGAGTCCGTCCCCTACAGCGAAGCAAAGCTTTCGCTTTGCTGCTACAAGATTAAATCTCAGGAGTAATAAGGAAATTGGAGTTAAAGAATGGCTGACCAGAGGATAAGGATACGGCTTAAGGCCTATGACCATAAGATGCTTGACCAGTCTCTAAAGGAGATTGTGGCAACAGCTAAGAGGACGGGAGCGAAAATTTCTGGACCGATTCTGTTGCCCACTAAAATTCGTAAGTATACGGTTCTCAGATCTACCAATATAGACAAAAAGTCAAGAGAACAGTTTGAAATGCGAATTCACAAGAGGATTGTGGACATACTTGAGCCACTTCCTCAAACAATAGACGCACTTATGAAATTAAATCTTCCCGCTGGGGTAGACGTAGAGATAAAACTTTAGTAAAACAGCAAGGAAGGATGTGGATGATGGTAGGAATTCTTGGTGAGAAGGTGGGAATGTCGCAGGTCTTTTCTGAGAAAGGGGAAGCACTTCCTGTTACAGTGATTAAGGCAGGCCCCTGTTTCGTAGTGCAGAAGAAGAGTGATTCAAAAGAAGGTTATAGTGCTATTCAGTTAGGCTACGGAGAAAGAAAAGAAAAAAACTTGAATAAACCAGAAAGAGGCCATTTGGAGAAAGCAAAGGTTGGCTTTATGAAATATTTGAGGGAATTTCGCGTTGAGAATGTGGACGAATATCAACTTGGCCAGGAGATCAGGGTAGACGTGTTTGAAGTTGGAGACTATGTGGATGTTAAGGGCACTTCAAAAGGAAAGGGCTTTGCCGGAGGTGTAAAACGCTGGGGATTTAGAGGTGGCCCTGCTTCTCACGGTTCCGCTCAACACAGAAGAGTGGGCTCAATTGGCGCAAGTTCATTCCCCTCGCGAGTTTTTCCTGGAACCAGGATGGCTGGAAGAATGGGGGGAAATTCCAGCGTGGCAAAAAAACTGGAAGTCGTAAGGATTATCCCGGAAGAAAATCTAATTTTGGTCAAGGGGGCTATCCCCGGGGTTAAGAAAGGTTTACTGGTCATATCGAAAAGCAAGAAACAAGTGACACGAAAGATAGAGGAGAGACAAGAGATACCAGAGAAAAAGGAGAAAGAAAAGAAAGAAGAGAAGGGGAAGAAACAAGAGACACAGGAAAAACAGGAGACCGAGAAGAAACAGGAGAAACAAGGTTAGACACTCTTATTTGGAGAGGGAGAATTAATGCCGGAAGTGGATCTACTCAATTCTAAAGGAGAAAATGTAGGTAAGATTAACTTGCCCGAGGAAATTTTTGGAAAGAAGCTAAATCGAGGACTGGTTCAAGAGGCTTTGGTCAGTCAGTTGGCGATAGCCAGGCAGGGAACAGCTTCCACCAAGACGAAAGCAGAAGTTTCCGGAGGGGGGATTAAACCCTGGCGGCAAAAGGGCACAGGGAGAGCACGGGCGGGAAGTATTCGTTCCCCTTTGTGGCGGCATGGAGGGATTATTTTTGGCCCCAAGTCCCGTTCATACAGGATAGCTTTTCCTAAGAAGAAAAGAAGAAATGCCATAAAACAGATCTTATCAGAAAAAATCCGTGATAATAGACTTAGAGTTATAGATTCATTGACGCTGGAAGAGGGAAAGACTAAGAAAGCAAAAGCGCTATTGGAAAAGATGGGCGCTTTAATGGGGACTCTGGTGATTGCCAAAGGCAGGGATGTAAATTTGTCCAGAGCATTCGCTAATTTACCAAAAGTTAAACTGATTCTCGTTCAAAGCATCAATATACATGACCTTTTAAATTATGAGAAAATAATTATTACTCGCGATGCCGTAGGAGCTATTGTGGAGGGATTATCCTGAATGTTTGATGCATATAAGATAATTAAGGGTCCGGTTATAACGGAGAAATCTACAACTCTTCGGGGAAAAGAGAACAAGTACACTTTATTTGTATCTCTCAGGGCTAGCAAGACTGAAATCAAGAGGGCTGTGGAAGAGCTTTTCAAGGTGCAAGTGATAAAAGTAAATACGTCCAATATCGCAGGTAAAAAGAAGAGGATGGGAATTCACGAAGGATATAAAGCGAGAAGAAAAAAAGCAGTAGTTACCCTTAAGCCGGGAAATACTATAAGAATGTTTGAAGGAGCATAGGGATT
>CAYOFG010000119.1:0-2032 GCA_964403285.1 uncultured Clostridia bacterium
AAGGGTGTGGGCCCCGAGAGAGCAAGGGTATTGAAGAAGATTGGTATTGAAACAGTAGGAGACCTTATTACTTATTTTCCCTTCCGGCACGAAGACCGCGCTCATTTAAAACTATTGGCACAAATCGCCGATGGAGAAGAGGCGACTGTTCTGGCAGTAGTGGTCGAGCATCAAATTGTACCTACCAGGGGTGGAAAGCCCCTTCTAAAAATCCTCCTCGCAGATGGCAGTGGCAAGGCAACGATGGTCTGCTTTAATCAGTTTTACTTGAAAGATTCCCTGCCTCCCGGGACTTCAGTTGTTGTACACGGTAAATTTGAACGCACCTTTCGCGATTTACAGATTACCAATTTCACCTACGAGAAACTAACGGGAAAAGAAGATGACTTAATTCATACTAAAAGAATTGTCCCCATATATCAAGTGACCGCAAAGTTAAATTTACGTTTCTTAAGGACGCTGATTAAGAGAACGCTCGATTACTATGTTTCCTTTTTAAAAGAGACGCTATCCTCAACCATCCTCCGAGAATATAATCTTATGCCTTATCCAGAAGCCATATATAATATACACTTTCCCTCCACCTGGGAGAAGGGAGCGATCGCCCGGAGAAGACTTGTATTCGAAGAGTTTTTTTTCTGGGAATTGGCTATGGCGTTGAGAAGGCGACAGGTGAAGATTATAAACAAGAACAGGAAATATCAATTGAAAAAGAACCTGTTAACAGCTTTCAGAAAGAAATTACCTTTCGATTTTACTTCTGCACAGAAAAGAGTAATCAGAGAAATTTTCAATGACCTTATGTCGCCCAGGCCGATGAACAGGCTCCTCCAGGGAGATGTGGGAAGTGGTAAGACAGTAGTAGCTGTGGCGGCTCTTCTTTTAGTTGTGGAGAATGGCTATCAGGCTGCAGTGATGGCTCCTACTGAAATTCTGGCTGAGCAACATTATCTTACTTTGCGCAAAATGCTGGGGGGTTTAGAAGTCAGAGTGGAATTGGCCACAGGAAGAATGGGACAGAAGAGGAAGAGAGAGCTTTACCAGAGAATTGCCCAAGGAGAATCTCAAATAATTATCGGTACGCACGCATTAATTGAGGAAGGGGTAAAATTTTCCAATTTGGCTCTGGTGGTCATTGACGAACAGCATAAGTTTGGAGTGATGCAGAGGGCGAGGTTAAGGAAGAAAGGGGAAAACCTGGATATCCTGGTAATGACAGCCACGCCCATACCCCGCACACTAACCTTAACAGTCTATGGCGATCTGGACGTTTCCGTGATCAATCAATTACCGCCAGGAAGGAGAAAGGTCTTCACCCAGAGGCTTTCTGAGGAAGAAGCTTATCAGATGGTTATTGATGGAGTGAAAAAAGGACAACAGGCTTACATTGTCTATCCCATAATCAATGAATCGGATAAGCTGGAATTACGCGCTGCAGTGAAAATGGCAGAGAGACTAATGACCACCGTGTTTCGAGATTTCAGGGTTGGCCTTCTGCACGGCCAGATGAAGAGTGAAGAGAAAGAAAACGTGATGATGAAATTTTTGAATAGAGAATTTGATATTCTGATTACTACCAGTATAATCGAGGTAGGCATCGATGTGGCTAATGCCTGTTTGATGGTTATTGAGCACAGTGAAAGGTTTGGGTTGGCTACTCTACACCAATTGCGGGGGAGGGTAGGGAGAAGTACGGAACAGTCCATTTGTATTTTGCTCGGGCAAACTAAGACGGAGGAAGCAAAAAAGAGAGTGCAGATTATGTTGGAAACTAACGATGGATTTCGTATTGCCGAAGAGGACTTGAGATTACGCGGTGGCGGGGAATTCTTTGGCACGCAACAGCATGGACTTCCTGAATTCAAGATTGGTAATATTGTTTCCGACCACCATGAATTAGAACTGGCACGCCAGGCAGGATTCCGGTTGATTAGTAGAGACCCTGTTCTGACTCTTTCCGAAAACCGAATAATTAAGCAAAAGTTTAAACAGAGATTTAGAGGAAGATTTGGGCTGGCAAGCGTAGGATAAT
>CAYOFG010000120.1:0-1911 GCA_964403285.1 uncultured Clostridia bacterium
ACTATTCACAATCTCCTCAATACGGTCAATCTCTCTCTTTGTCAGGGGCTTGGAATGGGTATAGTCAAATCTTAACCTATCGGGCGATACAAGGGAGCCGGACTGCTCCACATGCTTTCCTAAGACCTGGCGCAGCGCAGTCTGTAAGAGGTGGGTGGCTGTGTGGTGCCTGGCTATATCCTTCCTTCTGGGGACATCAACGTAAGCTACCACTATATCACCTGTCTTTAAATTATCTGTGACCACTTTGCAATTGTGGATGACCAATCCCTCAACAGGTCTTTTAACATCAAAGACCTCAATTTTTGCTTCAATATCTTCTTCTTTCAACTCTGTAAGTTTTATATCTTTCAATTTCCCGGAAGGTTTCAGTATTTTGCCTGCATCTCCTACCTGTCCGCCTGCTTCTCCATAAAAGGGCGTTTCCGTAAGGATAATTTCCACCTCTTCCCCTTCTCTTGCTTCTTCTGTCCTGGTAACTTTATTGGTTGATTTATCCCGTCTCAAGATGGCCCGTATTTGTGAGGTCAACTCACTGAAATCGTATCCGCGAAATAGAGTTTCACCCAACTCCTTTTTGAGTTCTTCGTAAAATCCCATATCTACCTCCCCGGAGCCTTTCCAGGCCTCTCGTGCCCTCTTCTTCTGGGCTTCCATCTCCCTCTCAAATCCCGGAAAATCGAGGGAGAAGTATCTTTCTTGAGCGATTTCCTTAGTCAAATCCAAAGGGAATCCATAAGTATCGTAAAGCCTGAACACCTCTTCTCCGGGAATGACTCTCTCTTTCCCTTGTGAGGTTAAATCCTTAATCAATCCGTCGAGTATTCTCATTCCCGCATCTAATGTCTCCTGAAATTTCTCTTCTTCCATTTTGGTTACAGTGGCGATATGTTCGCGACGGGAGCGAAGATTTGGATAGGCGTCTCCCATAATTTCTACAACTTTACCAGTTAATTTATAAAGTAACGTCTGCTTGACACCTAAAAGTCGTTCCTGACGAACTATCCTGCGCAGTATTCTCCTTAACACATATCCTCTCCCCTCATTGGAAGGCAAAACTCCCTCAGAAATTAAGAAGGTGATTGCCCGGACGTGGTCGGCTATGATGCGCAGGGAAACATCGACTTTCTCGTCATTACCGTATTCTAAGCCAGTCAATTCACAGGTATGCTTAATAATAGGCCTCAATAAGTCTATGTCAAAACAGTTATTCTTCCCATTAACAACTTCTGCCAGTCGCTCTAAACCCATCCCTGTATCAATATTCTTCTGGGGTAAAGGATTTAAATTACCCTTTTCATCTTTATCAAACTGGGTGAAAACGAGATTCCACACCTCAAGCCATCGGTCACAATCGCATCCAGGAGCGCAATCCGGCTTACCACATCCTACGTCCTCTCCCATATCCATCAAAACTTCTGAACAGGGTCCGCAGGGTCCGGTGGGCCCCATCTCCCAGAAATTATCTTCTTTCCCCAGCTTAACCACTCTCTCTTCCGGCAAAAATCTCTTCCAGAGCTGGTAAGCCTCTTCATCTTCTGTATATACTGAAGCGTAAACTTTATCCTGGGGAAGGCCCATCTCTTTAATTAAGAAATCCCACGCCCATTCAATAGCTTCTTTTTTAAAGTAGTCACCAAATGAGAAATTGCCCAGCATCTCAAAAAAAGTGAGATGCCTGGCTGTGCTTCCTACTTTTTCGATATCGGTTGTGCGAAAACAGATTTGAGAGGAGACTGCCCGACGGAAAGCGAGTTTGCCTTTTCCCAGGAACATATTCTTAAACTGCACCATTCCCGCGCTGGTGAAAAGCAGCGTCGGGTCCTGGGGAATGAGGCTCATAGTGGGGACAACTTTGTGAGCCCTTTTCTCAAAATAGTCTAAGAATCTTTTTCTTATTTCATTAGTGGT
>CAYOFG010000121.1:0-1883 GCA_964403285.1 uncultured Clostridia bacterium
AAAACTCAGGTATAAGGGTACTCGGTCCGAATTGTCTTGGAATCATCGATACTGCCTCAAGCCTCAACGCCTCTTTTGCCGCAGGTATGCCTTCCAGAGGAAACATTGCCTTTTTTTCCCAATCCGGTGCTCTCTGCACTGCTGTTTTAGATTGGGCACTTGAGGAAGATGTTGGATTCTCAAAATTCATCAGCCTGGGAAATAAAGCAGATATTGATGAGGTGGACCTGTTGCTTGCTCTGGCTGAGGACCGGGAAACCAAGGTTATCCTCGGCTATCTGGAAGGAATAAGCAATGGGACTAGATTTATGGAAGTAGCCAGGGAGATTTCCCGAAAGAAACCTGTTATTATCACCAAATCTGCACGCACACAAGCCGGTGCAAGAGCTGCCTCTTCACATACAGGAACCCTGGCAGGTTTGGACACCGCCTATGAAGCAGCTTTTAGACAGTGTGGGATAATCAGAGCTGAGACAGTACAAACTCTTTTTGATTACGCTATTGCCTTTGCCCAGCAACCTATTCCTCGAGGACCAAATCTTGCCATTCTGACCAATGCCGGTGGTCCGGCAATTATTGCCGCTGATGCAGTGGAGAACTCTATTCTCCGAATGGCTTCTTTCAGGGAAGATACAATTAGTAAACTGCGAAAAGAACTCCCCTCTAATGCTTCCGTATATAATCCGGTTGACGTGATTGGCGACGCAGGAGCGGATCGTTACGAGAAGGCAATGAAAATTATCGTTGATGACCCGGGAGTTGATAGCCTTACCGTAATTTTGACTCCTCAAGCAATGACTGATATAAAAGAAACGGCAGAAGTCATAAGCAAGATTTCTTCAGCAGTCTCTGACAAACCTATCGTCGCTTCCTTTATGGGACAGTTGGAAGTTAAAGAGGGTAGAAAGATTTTGCGTACGGGAAAGATACCCAATTATCCTTACCCGGAACGCACTATTTCTGCTGTGGAGGCTATGGTTAAGTACGGGAAGTGGAAACAGACACCTCCCGGCAAAATCCTATCTCTTGAGGTAAATAAGGAAAAAGCAGAAGAGATTTTCACAAAAGCGAAAGAAAAAAGCAAAGCGAATTTGACTGCCGAAGAAACACGAGGAGTGCTCTCAGCTTATGGTTTTTCTCTTCCCCGGAGAATCGTTGCCGAAACTTCGCGGGAAGCTATCTCTGCGGCCAACTCTCTCGGTTACCCCGTGGTGATGAAGATTGTTTCTCCTGATATTTTGCATAAATCGGACGTGGGAGGAGTTAAAGTGGGAATCACTGGGAAGTCTCAGGTTGCCAGTGCCTTTGAAGACCTCATTTCCAATGCGAAAAGATTTATGCCAGAAGCATTAATCCTGGGAGTAACCGTAGAGGAGATGATTGGACCAGGGAAAGAGGTAATATTAGGTTGCTCCAGAGATCCCTCTTTTGGTCCTCTTCTTATGTTTGGGCTGGGTGGAATCTATATAGAAATTCTTAAAGATGTATCCTTCAGGATTGCACCATTAACTTTCGATGAGGCAGAGTCGATGATAAAAGAAATCCGCTCATACCCAATTCTTAAAGGAGTGCGCGGAGAAGAACCTTCTGACTTGATAGCAGTTAGAGAAGGTCTGTTAAAGTTATCTCAGTTGGTTACAGATTTTTCGGAAATTTTGGAGATTGATATAAATCCATTAATGGTTTTGCCTACGGGGAAAGGAACTGTGGTCATAGATTCACGATTGACAATAAAAATTTAATTTGAATTGGTAGTGTAGGGGCTTGTCCCCGTCCCGATTTATCGGGACTGCTACATTTTTTAATGAATTTGAACGGAGGAGGATGAAATGGTCTCTCTATATGTAGGTTCTACTTGCGAGTATTCCGGAAAGACACTGGTT
>CAYOFG010000122.1:0-1691 GCA_964403285.1 uncultured Clostridia bacterium
TTCTATCTCCTTCAAAGAACATATGTTCCGTGCGGCAGAGTCCAATTCCTTCAGCACCAAAATCGCGGGCCGCCTTAGAATCTCTGGGCGTGTCGGCATTGGTCCTCACTCCCAGCCTGCGGATGCTATCTGCCCACTCCATAAGTTTAGAAAAATCCTGAAAAATTACAGAATCATCTTTTTTCATAGTCTTGTTAATAAGCACCTGTGCAATTTCTGAAGGATACGTGGACATTTTGCCCTGGATAACCTCTCCCGTGGTACCATCTATGGAAATGTAATCTCCCTGTTTTATAATTTTTCCGTTAACCGTAAATTTCTTTTTCTGGTAATCGATATTTATCTCCCCACAACCGGCCACGCAGGGTTTACCCATTCCTCTGGCCACAACAGCGGCATGAGAAGTCATCCCACCACGAGCTGTAAGTATACCCTGAGCCACATTCATCCCCTGAATATCCTCGGGAGAGGTTTCCAGACGGACCAATATGACTTCATCACCAGAATTCGCCATAGCCACTGCTTCATCAGCAGCAAATACGACTTTGCCGGAAGCTGCTCCCGGGCTTGCATTCAAGCCCTGGGAAAGAAATTTCCCGTCATTAATTGCTTCTTCTTTCTCTTTGCGTCCAAAAATAGGCGATAGAAGCTGGACCAGTTGGCCTGGCTCCACCCTCATTAGAGCTGTTTCTTTATTTATCAGTCCCTCTTCCACCATCTCCACGGCAATTCTTACAGCGGCAAAGCCAGTCCTCTTCCCTGAGCGGGTTTGCAGTAGATAGAGTTTTCCCTTTTGAACCGTGAATTCAATATCCTGCATATCTTTATAATGGTGTTCTATTTTCTGGTAAACACCTTCCAGTTCTTTATATACTTCGGGCATTGCCTCTTCCAGGGAAATCAAATTTTTGTCCTTCTTTTCTAATTTATTTATGGGATGGGGAGTTCTAATTCCCGCAACCACGTCTTCTCCTTGAGCATTGAGAAGATATTCTCCATAAAATCTCTTATTACCTGTAGCGGGATCGCGAGTGAATGCCACACCAGTCCCCGAATCCTCTCCTAAATTCCCGTAGACCATTGTTTGCACGTTTACTGCCGTCCCCCAGTGAGAGGGAATCTTGTTTATTCTCCTGTACTCAATTGCCCTCTTGGTATCCCATGATCTAAACACAGCAGCTATAGCGCCCCATAGTTGTTGCCAGGGATCGTCGGGAAAATTGACCCCTTTCCTTTTCTTTATCAAAACCTTGAACTCTCTAACTAACTCTTTCAAGTCCTGTCCATTGAGTTCCGTATCCAGCTTCACTCCTCTTTCTTTCTTCTTCTTCTCAATTAAAACTTCGAAGGGGTCTTCTTCTTTTCCCTCTGGCTTCAAGCCCAGGACCACGTCGCCATACATCTGCACAAAACGACGATAGCAATCATACGCAAACCGCTTGTTTCCTGAATGTTTAATCAACCCCTTGACAGTCTCATCATTTAAGCCTAAGTTTAGCACTGTGTCCATCATTCCCGGCATAGAAACCCGAGCACCGCTACGTACTGAAACCAGGAGAGGATTCTCCGTATCTCCAAACTTTGCTCCCATTGCTTTTTCCACTTTTTTCAAATTCTCTTCCACTTCTTCTTTTAACCCATCAGGAAATTTTCCCTTGTTCTCATAATATATTGTGCAAACCTCTGTGGAA
>CAYOFG010000123.1:0-1634 GCA_964403285.1 uncultured Clostridia bacterium
GGTTGACGCATGGCGAAAGATAGAAGAGAACAGGAAGGAAATTGAGAGACTCAAACAAGGAAGGTCAGACCTTGAAAAAGAGAAAATTGCGATTGTTATACCTGCTAATTGTGCCGATCTTGTGGCTGGCTTTAACAAGCGGGGCCTTCGGGCAAGAGCAAGAAATATGCTTCCCGTTCGATGATGCCCAGAAGCTCTATAAAATTGTTGAAGAGCACGCCATCCAGGGTCGGGAGATAGACCTGCTTAAACAGCAACTATCCCTTACCGAACGGGAAAGCGTTTTGAAGGATCAGGTAATTGAGATTGAGAAACAGCGAACCGATCTTTATAAAAATGCTTACGAGTTACAGAAAGACCTCACCGGTCAGGCGTTGAAGTTGAGTAAGAAAACTCCTCTTGAACAGATTATAGAATGGGTACTACGGATATTCCTTTTTGTGGCGGGATACGCTATGGCGAAATAGGTTGGTAACGGTTATTGCGAGTATCCTTTAATCATTCTTTTTTTATTCTTTTTAAAAATTCCATCTGGTATTATAAGTTCATACCAACTTAACATATGGCCGCTATCACTTAACAAAAACTCCCTGATTTCATAGGCATCCAAACGGATTGAAGTCGGTGAATAGACTTTATTACTATCTTCAACCGTGAACCAATCATTACACCATTGATGCAATTTAACTATTTTCCCTTTATCTTTTCCTCTTAAAATTAATGCCATGATCCCCAATCCTTACCAACTTATAGAGCTCTTTCCTCAGCGGGTCACTAATCCCATCCCCGTCAAGGTTTCTCCATTTTAAGGCTTTCTCAATCCCCTCTCTCAGCTCCAAAATTTTCACCCTTGCTTCAATTAATAGTTTGGAGAGGCGTTCCCTCTCTTGTTCGGTTTCTTCTCTTGTCATCTTACCCTCCTAATCATTTGGTGTTTCAGGCCATTCTTGAACTTCTAACTTTCCTATATTGGGATCTGATTTAATCTTCATAAGTTGGGATTCGAGTTGATGAATACGGGAGAGGAGAAAATCCACATATTTACAAGCTTTCCAATACTCCTCAATGGTAACTGAATAAGTCACGGCTTCTGTTGGAATAATTCCATTTTGCCATTCCTCAATCTCTTTTATATCCATCTTCCCCTATCCTTTCCTCACCCTTTTTTCCGCTTTTACAAGATACGCCCAGAAACAGTTCTGACTACAAAACGGATGCCAAAAATTAATGGCTTTTCCGCTTGTATCCAACCCGGTCCCACAATATTTACATCTACTAATCATCTTTCCCTCCTTTCTGGGGCCAGGCAGGATTATTCACACAAACTGCCTTCTTCACATCCAAAACAACCTCCTTCTGGTATCTTCGTTCCATCTGAACATTTATTCTCGCACGAGTTATCTTTCACAAAAATCCAATCAAGAAGTTTCTCAATATGAGCAGGTGCATGGTAAGTCCAGTTCTTTGCCCAATTTTCCTTGATGTCTAAAATCTCTAACGCTCCACAATTACACTCTCCCTTTGGTTCTGCTGGCTCACTATGAACCACACAATCTGAGGTATGTCCCAGACCAAGAGGTAACTCCTTACATTCCTCACACTCACATCCATGATATATCATCTTCCCCTCCTTT
>CAYOFG010000124.1:0-1547 GCA_964403285.1 uncultured Clostridia bacterium
CCTTATACAGTAGAATAGTAATGGTTATGAAAAAAGTAGCTAATAACGAGTTAAAGAAAAAATTGAACTTGAAAAGACAATCCTCTTCTGGTTATGATATTGCTCAGTGGTCTACTTCCGGGAGAGAACTTACCTTAATCCGTCCCATGAGGACTAGGGAGAGACCCGTTCCCCCGGAAGCAAACCGTTCTAAAAACACTAATAGAGTGCCGTCCTTCGAGGACTTGTATAAGGCCGCGTCAGAACGGACCAGATCACTAAAATTTTCCCAGAAGGAGGTGTTAGTCATGTTCTATGTCGGTATTGATTGGGCCACTGATCATCACAACATCTTTATCGCTGATGAATCAGGAGCCAAGATTGATTCTTTTTGCATCCCCCACAATCCCAAGGGAATGTCTCTTTTGCGAGATAAACTCCGCAATTTGCTCACTCCTAAAGAGCAAATTCTCATTGCCATAGAGACACCCAGAAATTTATTGGTAGAGTTCCTTCTTAATGAAGGATATACTATCTATCCCATAAACCCCAAATCGGTTGACCGCTATCGGGATAGATACCGCCCTTCAGGAGCAAGAGACGACTCATTTGATGCTATGGTATTAGCAAATATTATTCGTACCGATAGAGACCAGTTCCGGGCAATTCTTCCTAATAGTGCATTAGCCAGAGAACTGAAAATTTTAACCCAGGATGAACAGCACCTTATCCGCCTGAAAACACGGCTTGTTAATCAAATTCAGGCCTGTCTTAAAGACTACTGGCCAACAGCATTAGAACTCTTCTCAGAGATAGATCAAGCAGTAACTTTGGATTTCCTCTTGAAATATCCCAGACCAGAGATAATACCACTTGCTGAACTAAAGAAGTTTCTTCAAAAACATCACTATCCACTGTCAGAAGAGAAGGCAAAAGAAATTCATAAGAAGCTTTCTCGTCCCCAGATATTTGTTGAGGATTTCACAATACGGGCAAAATCTCGTCTTCTTATCACTTTAGTTGGGCAACTGGAGGCATTGATAACCCAACTCGATGAATATCAGAGAGAAATTGCCAAACTCTTTAATGAGCATCCAGATTGCTCTGTTTTCAAAAGTCTTCCTGGTTCTGGCCCGAAAAATGGGCCGAGGCTTCTGGCTGAAATGGGCGACAACCGTCAAAGGTATTCCAAAGCAAAAAATGCCCAGTGTGAAGCAGGAACAGCCCCAATTACTGATGCCTCAGGCAAAAGTAAAATAGTAAGGATGCGTTATTCTTGCCGGAAACCTTTTCGTAATGTCCTTTATCAATTTGCCTTCTCAAGTCTTAGAGAAAGCGCCTGGGCTAAAAAGTTCTATGATACCCAAAGAAACAAAGGAAATACACATACAGAAGCACTTCGTGCTTTAGGAAATAAATGGCTGAAGATAATTTTCCGTCTCTGGAAAGATGGTACTACCTACAATGAAGATCGCCATCTTGCCAGTATAATGCGTTATCAATTTAACCGATGTTCAGCCACTTAAAAACTTTTTTTCAAAGACCCTTGACATAGAGTGTCTCTCCCC